>CAYZCF010000131.1:0-6582 GCA_964476855.1 uncultured Chlorobiaceae bacterium | reverse complement strand
CGCGGCCTGCGCTCTACCTGCCGGGAGCGCTCGATAACGTCACCGCGTCGTCGGCCACCTCCAATCTGGAGCAGGAGATGCGGAGGATCGAAGGCGGACGCACGGAGCACGCCGCCACCATCGCGCGGGCGCTCTCCGAAGTGGTGCTCTCTGACGGCTACCTCTACAAGCGAGGTCTCAAGATTCCCGTGAGCATCAAAAAGGAGCAGCTCGTGATCGACCGCCAACCTTTCGCGACAAAAGAGGTTGCGGTGCTGGCGTGCGGGCTGACCGATATTCAGTTCTTCGGCCACTGGATGACCGACGGTCTTCCGCTGCTCATGGCCGCCCGCGATCTCGGCCCGCCGATTCGCAACGCCGCACCACTGACCGGCCATCAGAAGGAGTATCTCTCGATGCTCAATCTTGGCTACGACCCCTTCGCCGCCGGAAAGATCGGAAAGCTCATCGTGCTCGAAGATTACGGCCAGAACAACTACAAGCGCGATCGATACCAGGCGATGCGGGCGCGCTTCCGGGAGGTCGCGCCGAAACCCGCGCATCCCGGCTCGCTGCTCTTGCGCGGAACCTCCGGAGTGGTCACGCCCGACGCACAGGGCAACCGGCGCATACTCGTCAACGAGGAAGAGATCGCCAGCTACCTGCAATCGATCGGCTTCCAGCTCATCGACTCGACGAAGCAGAGCGCCAGAGAGATCGTCGAGAAAACCTCCGGCTCGAAGATCATCATCGGCGTCGAAGGGAGCCAGATTCCGCACGGCCTCTTCACGATGGCCGACAACGGCGCGCTGATCAACATCTTTCCACCGTTCCATTTCAACAACGTGCTCAAAGGCCAGACCGACTGCATGGAGATGCACTACGCCTTCACGATCGGCGATGTGTGCGAGGGCGGATTCCGCCTGCCGCTCGACACACTCAAAAAAACCCTCGACCTCGTCGCCGCAAAGATGGAATGAGTTTCACTATAAACGCTTCCGAAGCGTCCGTCACTGCAAGCATTCTGTATCCGGCCCGATACCGCAGACGAACCTTGAACATGATTACCCTGGAAGCTCCTGTCATTTCCAACGGTAGGGGCTGCCCTTTTGCGCCAAAGCGATGACAGCTTTTCCGTGACAATCAGCCATACCGCATATGTTCATGGAAAGGAGCACGCGACGCGGCAATCCATACGGAACACCACTGATCGGCACCATCCCCCGCTCAAACCAGATTTTCAACCCCCCAACCCATGACCCGGAACATTGTCGCTTATCTGTGCAGCGAATACCCGGCAATTTCGCACACCTTCATCTACCGCGAGATCGAGTCCCTGCGCAGGGCCGGAATGACCGTCCATACAGCCTCGATCCACAGGCCGGAGAAGCTCGACCTCATGACGACCGCCGAGCGCGAGGAGGCCGCAAACACGCTCGTGGTGCTCTCGCAACCGGCGGCGGCGATCATCGGAGCGCATCTGCACTGCCTCGCCAAAAACCCCAGCGGCTACCTGAAGATGGCGGCGGACGCCTTCCGGCTGCTCATCACCGGCCCGAAAAACCTCGTCAAGGCGGCGGCCTACTTCGCCGAAGCGGGCATTCTGCTGCGCTGGGCGCACCGGCACGGCATCACGCACATCCACGAGCACTTCGGCAACCCGACAGCTATCGTCGCCATGCTCATGAAGCGCTACGGCGGCATCACCTTCAGCATCTCGGTGCACGGCCCCGACATCTTCTACACGGTCGATTCGGCCATGCTGCCCGACAAAGTGCGCGAGGCGGCCTTCGTGCGCTGCATCAGCCACTACTGCCGCAGCCAGATCATGCGCATCAGCGAGGTGGAGCGCTGGGATCGCTTCCACATCGTGCGTTGCGGCATCGATCCGGAGCTTTACACGCCCCGCCCCGAACCCGCCAACGCCGTGCCGGAGCTGCTCTGCGTCGGTCGGCTGACGCCCGCCAAGGGGCAGCACATCCTGATCGAAGCGTGCGCGATGCTCGCAAAAGCGGGCGTGCCGTTCCACCTCACCTTCGTGGGCGACGGCCCCGACCGCGAGTCGCTCAAAAGCTATGCGCAATCGGTGAACGTCGCCAGCAAGATCACCTTCACCGGAGCGCTTGGGCAGGACAAGGTGCGCGGGCACTACGACCGCGCCGACATCTTCGTGCTGGCGAGCTTTGCCGAGGGTGTACCGGTCGTGCTGATGGAGGCGATGGCCAAGGAGATTCCGGTCATCTCGACCCGCATCACCGGCATTCCCGAGCTGATCGAACACGGAGAGGACGGCCTGCTCGCCGTGCCGGGCGATCCCGAAGATCTGGCGCGGCAGATCCGCAAGTTGCTCGACAACCCCGCGTTGCGAACACAGTACGGCCAGGCGGGACGGCGCAAAGTGAGCGCGATGTACAACCAGCATAAAAACAACGACTTGCTGGTCGAGCACTTCAAGAACGAAATGAAGAACGCCTGATGCAGACCATCACCATCATCGCCGAGCTGTTCGTTATTCTGCTCTCGCTCCCGGCGCTCTACCTGCTGATCGTCACCGTCGCCGCGTATCTGTTCAGAAAGGAGGCGCTGGCGACGAACCGCATCCTTGAAATCGGTGTACTCATCCCGGCGCACAACGAGGAGACGGGCATCGCTGGCACCATCGAGAGCATTCACGCGAGCAACTACCCGGCGGAGAACGTCAAAATCTTCGTCATCGCCGACAACTGCGACGACAACACTGCCGAGGTGGCGCGAAACGCGGGCGCGACGGTCGTGGAGCGATTCGATACGGAGCATCGCGGCAAAGGACAGGCGCTCGACTGGTTTCTCAAGCGACACAAGGCGCTCTACAACGGCCTCGACGTCATCACCATCATCGACGCCGACGTCCGCGTTGACCGCAACTATCTGCGCGAAATCAGCCTCTCGTTCAGCCAGCCCGGCATCCAGGCGCTTCAGGCCTACAACGGCGTCAGCAACCCCGAGGCCGGTTGGCGTCCGGGGCTGCTCGACGCGGCCTTCAACGTCTTCAACCACCTGCGCATGGCCGGGCCGTTCCAGCTCTCCGGCACCTGCGTGCTCAAGGGCAACGGCATGGCGTTCGACAAATTCCTGATCGAGGAGACCGGCTGGCCCTGCCACTCGATCGTGGAGGACATGGAGTTCAGCCAGCTCTTGCTGATGAACGAAATCAGCGTGCACTACAATCCGGACGCAATCGTGCGGAGCGAGATGGTCACGTCGGGCGCAAACGCTTCGAGCCAGCGCAGCCGCTGGGAGAGCGGGCGCTTCAACCTCGTCGCCAAGATGGCGCCCCAACTGCTCGGACTCTTCTTCCGCACCGGCCAGATCCGGTATCTCGTCTCTTTCGCTGAACTCGCCGTCCCGCCGCTCACGCTGCTGGTGCTGCTCTTCGCCATCGCGTCGCTGCTGGCGCTCGCGCTGCTCCACGGCGCATGGCTCCAGCTCGTCGCCGCATGGTGGGTCATACTCCTCTTCTACGTAGTATCGGGCCAAATCCAGCGCCGCGCTGGACTACACACCTGGCGCGTCCTCATCGCCGCCCCCCTCTACATCCTCTGGAAAATCCCCCTCTACCTCGCAATGGCAATCCGCAAAAAAAGCGACGCCTGGGTGAGAACGAAGCGGGAGAGCGAAGCTTCAGAACCGGAGGCGTGATCACCACTTTACCGGATTCTCTCTGACACCGGCACAGCCTTGTTTATCCTCCCTGACGGTATCGTCTTCGAGGTGATCTGGTTGATATCTCGTTTCTGTGTAAGCGATAAGACGATGGGATATTGCCGTAAGGATCGATCAAGCCGGGTAGAAAACAACTTCCGGAAACAACCCTGCGACTTGCCGGGTTGTTGTCAATTTCACTGCTCTTGATTAAACTTTAAAATATAGTTTCTGACGCTATATATCGACCACTCAGGTATAATAATTATATGCATCTGCTCTAAACCGTAGCCTGACAGCGATGCCCTGTCAAAACCTGCCAAACGGGAAGTGGAGCCACGATAACAACTCCCGGAGGTCCGATTGAAAGCGCATGAGATCATCGAATGAGACGTATTGTTACGGTAACTTGAAGAAAACCTGAATGCTCAAGGAGGCTATTATGTCCAAAGTCGCAGGTATTGAAGGGATTGACGAAATGCATGGAGAGAAACTTCATGGCATGGGCATCACCACTGTTGATGCATTGCTTGAAAAAGGTGCAACTCCAGCCGGAAGAAAAGCCATCGCCGATGCAACCGGAATGAGTCATGCGCTCGTTCTCCGGCTGGTCAACCAGGCCGATCTGTTCCGCATCAAGGGAATCGGAAAGGAGTATGCCGATCTGCTGGAGGCTTCAGGCGTGGACTCCGTGCCTGAACTGGCTCAGCGCAGAGCAGAGAATCTGCACTGCAAAATGGTTGATGTGAATGGCGCAAAAAATCTCGTAAAAAGATTGCCCCCCGAATCCGAGGTGGAGGAGTGGATCGCACAGGCCAAATCGCTTCCCAAAGTAGTGATTCATTTAGCGACCAAGATGAGCTGATGGTGCTTCGACAAAAGAAACATCGTTCAGTAACCACAAAAATATCCAAAAACGAAGCCGGAGAACATCCGGCTTCACTGGTTTTATGACGAAACCACGCCTCAGAGCGGCAGATTCTTGCACTCGTTGAAAAAGTCGCGCAGGCGATGGGTGCCGTATTTGGGCGAAACGAAATCCATCTTGCTGAGAGTGGTGGCGAAGAGCGCAACGTCGGCAACGTCGCGGTTGAAGATGCCGACGACGCCGACGATGCCATCAGCCAGCCAGAAAGGCAGCGGAAGCTGAACCGGCTGGGTCCCGGCAATTTCAATCGCCAGATCGACCATTTCGCGGTAGGTGAAGACCTCCGGGCCGCCGACCTCGATCTCTTTTTCGCTGCTGTCAACCGCGTCGGCGCAAACCTTCGCGAGATCAGCGCCGTGGATCGGGTTCTGGCGGTTGTAGCCATCGCCAATCCAGAGCATGAAGCCACGGCGGGCGCGGGCGACGAACTGGCCGATCTCGGAGAAGAAGCCGTTCGGGCGGATGATCGTGCTTTCGATCTTTGCGGCCTGCAACTCGCGGACGAACTTTTCGTGCGCCTGCACGTTCGGGATATTCATCATGCGGTGGGCGTCAAACACCGAAACATAGACGAACTTCTTCACGCCAGCCTTGAGCGCCTCGGCAAGGATGTTCATGTTGCCCTGATAGTCCACGTCGAAGTTGTCGTGCTCGAAGTCGGGCTTGATCATGCCGAGCGACGAAAAGACGACGTCGATGCCGTCGCACAGCCCGGCGATGGTTTCGGGCTTTGTGGCGTCGCCAAAGACCACCTCGTCAACGAGCGTGTCGATCTCTGGCGCGAAAAACGGCCCCGGCTTTTTGAACTTTTCGGGATTGCGCACCAGCGCGCGCACCTGGTACCCGCGATTCTTGAACTCCTGCACCGCATAACGGCCCAGGTAACCGGTCGCCCCGGCCACAAGCACTCTCTTCATTGATTCCGCTGATAAGGTTGATGGATTAAGCTTTTTCGACGGGCAATATACGCAATTCAGACGAGGGGCGGAGAATGGGGAATGCCGATCTCATCGCAACCGAACCAACCCTGCCGTCCGTTCGACCCCTTTCCGATAATTCCGCAAACAGCTTGGAAAGTTCGGTCGCGGATTTGCACATTGAACCTGCATCCTGTCCGGCGGACAGGGTAACAACGGACAAAATTCTCAGGAGTACCCCATGAAATTTGAATACCAGAACCCCACGCACCTTGTTTTTGGAGCAGGCACCCTTTCGCGACTCGGCGAGGTGACCAGCGCATACGGCAAAAAGGCGATGATCGTCACCGGCGGCGGCAGCGTCAAGCGCAACGGCACCTTCGACCGCGCAGTTGCGAGTCTGACGGCCGCTGGAGTTTCGGTGGTGGAGTGCGATGGCGTTGAGCCGAACCCGCGCCTTTCGTCGGTAGCACGAGGCGGCGAGATCGCGCGACAAAACGGATGCGACGTGGTGATCGCGCTTGGCGGCGGCAGCGTGATGGATGCCGCCAAGGTGATGGCGGCGGCAGTCTTTTACGAGGGCGATTTGTGGGAGATGTTCCAGCACAGCCAGAAAACCCGGCGCCTCCCGACCAAAGCGCTGCCGGTCATCACCGTGCCGACGCTCGCCGCCACCGGCTCGGAGATGAACAGCGGCGCAGTCATTACGGACGAGAAGACGACCATCAAATCGTTCGTCGGCGCGAAGTGCCTCTACCCGAAAGCGGCCATCGTCGATCCCGAGTTGACCGTGAGCGTGCCGAAGGATCAGACCGCCTACGGCGTCTGCGACCTCATCACCCACGTCACCGAGGCCTACTTCAACGGCGTTGACGGCACGCCCATGCAGGATCGCTTCGCCGAAGGGGTCATCCTCACCGCAATGGAGTACGGGCCGAAAGCGGTCGCCTACGGCAGCGACCTCGAAGCGCGCGCCCAGGTGCAGTGGGCCTCGGTGGTCGCGCTGAACGGCTGGGTGCAGGCCGGTTGCCTGTCGCCCTACCCGGTGCATATGATCGAGCACACCCTCTCCGCGCT
>CAYZCF010000130.1:0-6605 GCA_964476855.1 uncultured Chlorobiaceae bacterium | reverse complement strand
TGGAACGAATCCTCGAGTTCAAAAAATCTGTCCAGTAAGATGCTTTAGAATACAAATAACAAATAAGTGTGACATCCGAATGATCCTGAGTCCAAATTTTCTTTAGAAAGACTTCGCCTAACCGTGAGGCGCAATCTCATACCGACCACATTGGCAAGGGGGCATGACATCCATCATTCCCCCCATCCCCCTCTTTACACGCGCCCCAAAATGCGTATATTGCAAACCTTCCGGCCAGACTGTCCGACCGGGAACACCTTTAATCCATGCGCGTTGCGGCGCTTTGCGCTGGCGATGCACTGAAAGCCTACCATAACAAGGCCTGTCCATGAAAGAACAACTGATCTTTGACCTTTCCCGCAGCGGTCGCAAGGGCTACTGCTTCTCGCCGCTCGACATTCCCGAACGCCCGGCGGGGGAACTCGTGCCGTCGAAATTTCTGCGCAAAGCGCCCGCCGAACTGCCGGAGATGCCGGAGAGCGAGGTGGTGCGCCACTTCGTTCGCCTCTCGAACCTCAACTACCACGTTGACAAGAACATGTATCCGCTCGGGAGCTGTACCATGAAGTACAATCCCAAGATCAACGACTACACCTGCGACCTGCCGGGATTCGCCTCGATGCACCCGTTGCAGCCGGAGTCAACGTCGCAGGGGGCGTTGCAGCTCATGTATGAGCTGGCGGAGATGCTCAAGGAGATCGCAGGCATGAAGGCGGTCACGCTGCAACCGGCGGCGGGCGCGCATGGCGAGCTGACGGGCATTTTGCTCATCAAGAAGTATCACGAAAAGCTCGGAAACTCGCGCCACAAGCTGCTCGTGGTCGATTCGGCCCACGGCACCAACCCGGCGTCGGCAGCGCTCGGCGGCTACGAGTGCGTCTCGGTCAAGTGCGACGCTTCGGGCTGTACCGACATGGATGACCTCCGCGCCAAGCTCGATGGCGAAGTGGCCGCGCTGATGCTCACCAATCCGAATACGGTCGGCATTTTCGAAAAGCAGATTCCCGAAATCGAGAAGCTGGTGCACAGCAACGGCAGCCTGCTCTACATGGACGGCGCGAACATGAACGCGCTGCTCGGCATCACCCGTCCCGGCGACATGGGCTTCGACGTCATGCACTACAACCTGCACAAGAGCTTCTCCGCGCCACACGGCGGCGGCGGCCCCGGCAGCGGCCCGGTCGGCGTCAGCGAGCGGCTCGTGGAGTTCCTGCCGGTTCCGGTGGTCGAGAAATACGAAGAGAACGGCGAGACGCGCTACCGCCTGAACGGTGGCAAGCCCGACACGATTGGCCGCATGATGAACTTCTACGGCAACTTCTCGGTACTGGTGCGCGCCTATACCTACATCCGGATGCTCGGCGCGGAGGGTCTGCGCCGCGTTTCGGAGAACGCCATCATCAACGCCAACTACCTGCTTCAGCGCCTCGTCGAGCACTACGCGCTGCCCTACCCGCGCCCGGTGATGCACGAGTTCTGCCTGTCGGGCGACCGCCAGAAGAAGGAGCACGGCGTCCGCACGCTCGACATCGCCAAGCGACTGCTCGACTACGGCTACCACGCGCCGACGGTCTACTTCCCGCTCATCGTCAGCGAGGCGCTGATGATCGAGCCGACCGAGACCGAGGCCAAGGAGACGCTCGACGCCTTCGCCGACGCCATGATCGCCATTGCCGAAGAGGCCAAAAACACTCCGGAGGTGATCCTCGCCGCACCGCAGACCACGCCGATCAAGCGCCTCGACGAAGCACAGGCCTCGCGCCAGCTCAACATCTGCTGCCAGCACTGAAAAGCTGCTTTTCCGCAAGGCTGTTCCGGGGAAAAACCGGAGCAGCCTTGTTTTGCCCCACTCCCACCCGAACAGCCTGATCCGTCCGATCTGCCCGATTCATTTCGGCCTCAGCGTTATGTTTCATAGATTGCCCCTTGAATCACCGAAATGTTCCGCCAGCCGGAAGGCCCGGCGCCCAAGCCCGTACTTGCCATGCGACCTTGCCATACACCGTTCATAGCGCTCCTCCTCCTTTCGCTCTTTGCCGCCTGGCCTCGGCCTGCGATGGCCAACGGCGTCGATTCGGCGGAAAATCTCAGGCGGAAACCGTATTCCGCCCAGGCCGTTTTCTCGAACAGAGACCCGTGGATCGAGCGCACGCTTCGCAACATGACCATCCGCGAAAAGGTCGGCCAGATGATCGTGGCGAAGGTGGATGCTCGCTATAACGGCGACTCGGATGCGCAATATCAGCTCATCTCGCGCCTCGCCGCCGAGGGAAAAATCGGTGGCATCATGTTCCTGAAGGGGGACATCCAGAGCGCAGGCACGCTGGCCAACCGTTTTCAGGAGGTCTCGAAGGTGCCACTGCTCGTCAGCGCCGACATGGAAAAAGGCGTGGCGATGCGGCTCGACGGAGCGACGCAATTCTCTCCAGCCATGGCACTCTCCGCCGCTGGCGATCCGGCGCTGGCCCGGCGCATGGCCGAAATCGTGGCTGTGGAAGCTCGGGCGGTCGGCATCCATCAGAACTACGCGCCGACGGTCGATCTGAACATCAACCCGGCCAATCCGGTCATCAACACCCGCTCCTTCGGCGACCGCATCCCGCTGGTCAACGCCATGTCGGCGGCGGTGATCGACGGGCTGCAATCGAATGGCCTCGCGGCCACGGTGAAGCACTTTCCCGGCCACGGCGACGTGACGGTTGACAGTCATTATGCCCTGCCTGTGCTCGAAGGCGACCGCAGGCGGCTCGAACGCTACGAGCTGCAACCATTTCGCGCAGCCATCTCGCAGGGCGTGCTGAGCGTCATGGTGGGCCATCTGGCCGTACCGAAGCTCACCGGCACGATGGAACCGGCCTCGCTCTCCAGAACAATCGTCACCAGCCTGCTTCGGGACGAACTTGGCTTCAAGGGGCTGATCGTGACCGACGCGCTGAACATGAAAGCGCTGCACAATGGCCAGAGCGATGGGGATATTGCCATCCGGGCCGTCCATGCGGGCAACGACATACTGCTCTATCCCGAAGAGCCGGAGGTGATTTTCGAGGCGGTGTGCGCCGCCGTGGAACGGGGAGATATTCTGGAAAGCCGACTCGACCACTCGGTGCGGCGGATTCTCCAGATGAAGCGCTGGCTCGGACTCGACCGCCAGAAGCTCGTCGATCTGTCGCGGCTGAACGAGCTGGTCGGCACTCCGGCAAACGAGCGCGTCGCCGATAAAATCGCAGCGGAGTCGCTCACGCTCATCCGTGATCGCAACCGGAACCTGCCGCTTCGCCTTCCGAAAAAAGGCGCGCTGGTCAACATCATCCTGAATGACCGCCCCGGCCAGAGCGTAGGTCGCGATTTCGCCGATTCACTTCGAACCCGCTACAACGTCACCACGTTCCGGCTCACCCCCGCGAGCAAGCCCGAGTTTTTCCGGAAGGCCTCCCGGGCGGTCTCCGGCGCCTCCGCCGTGATTC
Source organism: uncultured Chlorobiaceae bacterium (assembly GCA_964476855.1). Taxonomy (GTDB): domain Bacteria; phylum Bacteroidota; class Chlorobiia; order Chlorobiales; family Chlorobiaceae; genus Chlorobaculum. The sequence goes on along the minus strand of CAYZCF010000130.1, from coordinate 3,141 downwards.
TGACCACCGGCATCCAGGCCTGGTCGCGCTCCATGCCGCCGAAACTCAGCGAAGAGCAACGCGACTTCGTCCGCAGCCTCCCCTCGATGACAAAAGCGGGCGCGCCGGTACTCTTCATCTCGTTCGGCACGCCCTACATCCTCGGCGCATTCCCGGAGATCGGCTCCGCCCTGTGCGCCTACAGCGAAACTGACCAGACGACATCAGTCCTGCTCGAGGTACTGAACGGCGAACTCGTTCCGAAAGGCCGACTTCCGGTATCGCTCGATGGAGTCGCCCCTTGACCTTTGAGCCCAATATTGTATAAATTACGCGCCTCACCCGCACGTTGCGGATGAGTTTCGATCAACCCAGCTTACGCCCTCCGAACATGGCAAAAACCATCCGGGACGAATCCACCGCAAGCGCCTACTGGGCGACGGTCAACACCTTCTGCGCACTTGAGGACGTCCATGTCATCGCCGACGCGCCCGTGGGGTGCTACAATCTGGCTGGCGTGGCGGTCATGGACTACACCGACGCCCTGCCTTACCTCGAAAATCTCACGCCAACCAGCCTCACCGAGCGCGAAATCGCCTCGTCGGGCAGCTCGGAGATCGTGCAGGAGACTATCGAAAAGCTGAAGGAGACCGGCAAGCAGCTCATCCTCGTATCGAGCGCCGAAAGCGAGATGATCGGCAGCGACCACCAGAACATGCTGGCGATGAAGTATCCCTCGGTGCGCTTTTTCCCGTCGAACTCGCTGGGCGAGAACGAGTGGCAGGGGCGCGAACGGGCGCTCTCGTGGCTTTTCGACCAGTTCGATGATGGACGTCCTGCGGAAGTCGAGCCGGGTACGGTGAGCATCATCGGCCCGACCTACGGCTGCTTCAACAGCCCGGCGGATCTGGCGGAAGTCAAGCGGCTCGTCACCGGCGCGGGCGGCAGAGTCGCCCACGTCTATCCCTTCGAGTCGAAAGCGGCGGAGATCGCGAAACTGAAAAACTCGGCGGCAGTTGTGGTGATGTACCGCGAATTCGGCGCGGCGCTCGCCGAAAAGCTCAAGCGCCCGGTGCTCTACGCGCCGTTCGGCATCGAGGAGAGCGACCGCTTCATCGAAGAGATCGGACGCCTCGCCGGAACGCCGGAAGAGGCCGCACGGTTCATCGAGGAGGAGAAGCGCACGACGCTGAGGCCGCTCTGGGATTTGTGGCGCGGCCCGCAGTCGGAGTGGTTCCCGACGATCCGCTTCGGCGTGGTCGCGAGCAAAAGCTACGCGGAGGGCATCCGGCGCGTGCTCGCGGACGAGCTGGGGATGCAGTGCCTCTTCAGCCACGACTCGGCGGAGGCGGACAACGCTGCCGTGCGCGAGGAGATCGCCAAAACGCAGCCGCAATTCCTGTACGGACGGATGCCCGACAAGATTTACCTGGCCGAACTCGACGCCAAAAGCCGCTTCATCCCGGCGGGCTTCCCCGGCCCCATCGTGCGCCGCGCGCTCGGTACGCCGTTCATGGGCCACAGCGGCGTCATCTGGCTGGTGCAGGAGATCGTCAACGCGCTCTACGACACACTTTTCAACTTCCTGCCGATCACGAAGCGGCAGCAAGCGGCAGCCCCAGCAACGCCGCTCAAATGGACGCCCGAAGCCAACGCTATTCTTGACGGCATCGTCCAAAAAGCCCCCTTCATCAGCCAGATATCCTTTGGCCGCGACCTCAAACGCAAAGCCGAAACCCTCGCCGCCAGCCGAGGCGCGGACACCGTAACGCCGGATATTCTCAAGCAGCTCGCCTAACCCGCCATTCCCCGTAGGGGCAGGCCTCGCGCCTGCCCTCTTGTCCACCCCGTCCACCCCGTCCACAGCATTACCAGCAGGGTAACCGCAAGGGTTACCCCTACAAAGCCCCCCTACCCACGCATTTCCAAAATTTTTCACCAAATTACGAAGTGCGCGCGTCACGCCAACCAACCCCCTGCCATGCGAAAAATCAGAATATTTCTCGCCTCGTCCAGCGAGCTGACGGCCGACCGGGAGTCGTTTGAAATTGAAATCAATCGCAAGAACAAGCTTCTTGCGGAGAAAGAGGTTTTTCTCCATCTCGATATCTGGGAAGACCTTCCCGCTCAGATGTCGCAGACTCGCTCGCAGGATGAGTATAACAAGCAGATCAAAGCGGCGGATATATTCGTGCTGCTTGCCTGGAACAAGGTTGGCAAGTACACCGAAGAGGAGTTCGATGTCGCTTACCGCTTGTTCAAGAGCAAGAAAAAACCGGCGATTTTCACCTGGTTCAAAGAGCCTGCCGATGCGCCCGAACCGAGCCTCGATCAGTTCAAAAAGAAGCTGGATGGGCTGGGCCACTTTTTCAGCCGATACAAAGACGCCGCCGATCTGTGGGTTCAGTTCAACAAGGAGCTGGACCGGCTCGACCTTGCAAGCATGGGAAAAATCGACGATGCTCGCGGAATCTATGTTGACAACCGGGGCGCGAACATCAAGAACCAGTTTAACGGTGGAACCTTCAACAACCCGACATTTCATGACTGACGTTCACAATCAATCGGATGTTGGCAATCAATTCAACGCCTCGACGCTGAACAATCCGGTTTTCCTCTACGGCGAAAAGAAAATCCCCAAGTATCTCGGTATTCTGCCGGTGATTCCGGAGGTTTTCATCGGCCGTGACGAGAAGCTCCAGGAGGTTCACGACGAGTTGTTCGACGGAAACAATCTTTTGTTGCTGGTCAATGGCGAAGGGGGAATCGGCAAAACGACGCTGGCGGCGAAGTATTACCAGCGCTACTTCAGCGACTACGCGCATCTTGGCTGGGTGTTTGCCGAACGGAGTCTCGGCGACGCCATGCTGACGCTTGCCGAGCCGCTGAAGGTGGAGTTTGCGCCGACCGACGCCGCCGACGTGCGCCGCGAAAAGCTGCTCCGCGAAATGGCCGGGTTGCAAAAGCCCTGCCTGCTCGTGATCGACAACGCAAACGACCTTGACGATCTTGCGGCGCACTACCACGAACTGCGCAGGTGCCCGAATTTCCACATTTTGCTGACCACGCGCATCACGGAGTTCTCGCACGCCAAGACCTGCCGCGTCGGCCATCTCGACGAACCGGCGGCCATCCAGCTCTTCACGACGCACTATCCGGCGC
>CAYZCF010000129.1:0-6790 GCA_964476855.1 uncultured Chlorobiaceae bacterium | reverse complement strand
GGTGTGGTACATGAAGCGCTGCCAGGGCCAGCGTAGCTTCCGGTCCGCGCCGAGCCGCAGAATCCTCGGTACGCCGGTCAGCCTGGCCGCGAGACCGCCGAGCCGGTAGTCCTTGCGTTTGGTCGGGATGATCACCTCGATCCCATGCTTGCGGATGATCGCGACCATCCGCAAGAGCGTGTAGAGATCGACGTGGCTGAGGCAGGGGAGGCGGAATTTCGGTAGGTCGAAGTTCTCGCCCACCACCTCCTTGCGGTAGACGAGCGAGACCTCATGCTTCTCCGCGAGCTTGCGGGCGGCCATGCGCGTCCATTTTTCGGTGCCGCCCCACTCTCTGGCGGAGTTGACGAAGAGAAATTTCATGCGTTACAATCTGCCGTCGATAGCGCCGGTTGGCAACACACCCTTCACATCGTAGACCACGGCGCTCCCGCAGGAGCAGAGCGAACGGATGTCCATGTCCGCGAACGCCGAGTGCGCGACAGCGAGGATGACGGCGTCGTACTCTTTTTCGGCAGGGGTTTCGATGCACTCCAAGCCGTACTCGTGCCGTACCTCTTCCGGGTTGGCCCACGGATCGTGAATGTGCACCTCGACGCCGTAGTGGCGCAGCTCGGCGACGATATCGACCGCGCGGGTGTTGCGGATGTCGGGGCAGTTCTCCTTGAAGGTGATGCCGAGCATGAGCACCTTCGCGCCTTTGACCTTCAGGTCCCGCGAAATCATCAGCTTCACCACCTCCGTAGCGACGTAGCGCCCCATGTTGTCGTTCAGGCGGCGGCCCGCCAGGATGATCTCGGGATGGTAACCATACTCCTGCGCCTTCTGCGCCAGATAGTAGGGATCGACGCCGATGCAGTGGCCTCCCACCAGCCCGGGCCGGAAGGGGAGGAAGTTCCACTTGCTGCCCGCCGCTTCGAGCACTTCGAGGGTGTCGATGCCCATGCGGTTGAAGATCATCGCCAGCTCGTTGACAAAGGCGATGTTGATGTCGCGCTGGGAGTTCTCGATCACCTTGGCCGCTTCGGCGACTCTGATCGACGAGGCTAGATGCGTGCCCGCCGTGATGACCGAGCGGTAGAGATCATCGACCTTGCGGGCCGCTTCGGGCGTCGAGCCGGAGGTCACCTTTCTGATTTTCGTGACCGTGTGCTCCTTGTCGCCGGGATTGATCCGTTCGGGGGAGTAGCCGACGAAAAAGTCCTGGTTGAAGACGAGGCCGGAGACCTCTTCGAGCACCGGCACGCAATCCTCTTCGGTCGCGCCGGGGTAGACGGTCGATTCGTAGACGACGATATCGCCCTGTTTGAGTACCTTGCCCACGGTTTCGCTGGCCCTGACCAGTGGAGTCAGCACCGGACGGTTGTGCCTGTCGGTCGGCGTCGGCACGGTGACGATGTAGATATTCGCCTCCGCGATCTCCGCGATTGCGGAGGTGACGAAGAGCCCCTTGTCCTCCGCCGAATTCAGCGGATTGCTGGCGGCAAGCACCGAGGAGAGCTCCTCTGCATCGACTTCGAGCGTCGAGTCACACCCTTTGCGCAGCTCATCGATCCTGTCCTGCTTGATGTCGAAGCCAGCCACGGGGAATTTCTTCGCGAACTCGACTGCGAGGGGCAGGCCAACATAGCCCAGGCCGATCACGGCTATTTTTGCGTTCACTACGCTCAATGCTCAGACGTTGAAAAATTCACGGTACCAGGCGATGAAGCGGTTGACGCCCTCCTGCACCGTTGTTTCCGGTTTGTAACCGAGGTCTTTTACCAGATCGGTAACATCGGCCCAGGTCGAAGGTACGTCGCCCGGCTGGATAGGTAACAGATTTTTTTCGATGGTAACACCGAGTGCGTTTTCGAGTGCTCCGATGTAATCCATCAGCTTGACCGTCTTGTTGTTGCCGATGTTGTAAACCCGATACGGGGCCGACGACGAACCGGGATCGGGATCAGCGCCGCTCCAGTCAGGGTTCGGCTGGGCGGGATGGTCGAGCACCCGCACGACTCCCTCGACGATGTCGTCGATGTAGGTGAAGTCACGTTGCATGTTGCCGTAGTTGAAGACGTCGATCGGGCGGCCTTCGAGTGCGGCTTTGGTGAAGAGGAAGAGCGCCATGTCAGGCCGTCCCCAGGGGCCGTAAACCGTGAAGAAGCGCAGGCCGGTGGTCGGAATGCCGAACAGGTGGCTGTAGGTGTGGGCCATCAGCTCGTTCGATTTCTTGCTGGCCGCGTAGAGGCTGACCGGGTGATCGACGTTGTGGTGCACCGAAAAGGGCTGACGTTCGTTCAGGCCGTAGACAGACGAGCTCGACGCATAGCAGAAGTTGCCGAGGCTGTTGTGCCGCGCCGCCTCCAGAAGGTTCACGAAGCCGACGATGTTCGAGTTGACGTAGGAGCCGGGATTTGTCAAAGAATACCGGACGCCGGCCTGGGCGGCAAGGTTGCAGAGCGCGTCGAATTTCTCCGTTTTGAAAAGCTGGTCGATGCCCTCCTTGTCTTCGAGGTTGAGCTTGACGAAACGGTAGTTTGGGTACTTCGATGACTGTACCGGCTTGCCGTATTCGATGGCGGATTCCTCGATGCCGGACCATGCCAGACGCCCGTACTTGACCCGCTGATCGTAATAGTCATTGATGTTGTCGATGCCTACCACCTCGTCGCCTCTCGACGCGAGGCGTTCGCAAAGATGGAAGCCGATGAATCCGGCGGAGCCGGTAACGAGAATTTTCATGCAGAATGGATGATCGAGGCCCGTCGAACGAGCGGTTTTCAAGAATTTGCAGTCACTCAGATGGCTGACATACGCAGTAAATAGGCTTGTAGTCGCAAAGATAATCAGCTTTTTGGTAAAAAAGCGTTGAATCCAGAATGAAAACGTGAGTGATGTTTGTTAATTGTCAGCTATATCGGAAATAGGGTATCTTTCTACCTTGTAGCCCTGTATGACAAAATTCTGTATCAACCGCCGAACCACGATTCATGAATTTTACCGACGATCCGAAGCAGTACGGACGGCCTCGTCTTTTCAGCACTATTCTGGTGGTACTTTCCGTTCTTGCCGCTTACCCGCTTGCCGGTGCGCTTCTCACCATGTTGGTAACCGGAGGTAGTTCTTTTGGTGAAGATTTTCAGGGAATAACCGCTCCGGTAGTACCAAAACTGCTGGTGACTCAGGCTTTCGGACAGTTCCTGGTGCTTGGCCTTCCGGTGTTCTTGCTTGTCAGCCGTTTTACTGGCGAGGGTCTGTTTGGCAAGGCTACTCTTGAGTGGCTGGGCATCGGGAAGCCTTGCGGCGCACGTTCGGCCATGATCGCCGGAGCCGGGATGATGCTGCTCCAACCCGCGTTGTACAGTATCGTTGAGTTGCAGACTCTTTTGCTGCCTTACCTGGGCGATTTTGGAAACGCACTGGTGCAGGAGCAAGCCAGGCTTGATCTTTTTATAAGAAAGCTTGCCGGAGGGGTGTCGCGCGAGGGTTTCCTCTTGTCAATTTTGGCGCTTGTCCTGACTCCTTCGGTTTGCGAAGAGCTGTTTTTTCGCGGTTATATACAGAAATGCCTTGCCTTGAGTCTTTCCCCCCGGAGGGCGGTGCTTTTTACCGGAATGGTGTTTGCCCTGTTTCACATGCAGTGGTTCAATTTCGTGCCCCTGACTTTGCTCGGGTGGTATATTGGCTATATTTACCTGAAATCCGATAATCTTCTTGCGCCAGCCATCGCACATGGTGCCAACAATCTGGCCGCACTGGTTTTGTTGAAAACGGAGTTTGGAACCGGCAGCGCAGCTGATCCGGCTTCCGGATTGCTTGCTTCATGGCAGTGGTGGGTTTTGGTGGCGGTTTCGTTGTCTGTTTTTTTTCTGCTGATCCGGTTTTGGCCGGTAAAGCCGGCATTGCAGAATGCCGATAACCCGGTGCCTCGGGGGCATCGCTGAAATCTCAGCCCTGATGCAAACCAATCTCTTGCAGAGAGTGGCGGTCGCCGTTGTGGGTATTCCGCTGTTGCTCTGGCTCAATAGGCAAGGCGGTACTTATTTCCTGGGGCTGTTGCTTTTGCTCAGCCTCATGGCGACCTGGGAGTTCTGGCGTCTGGCGAAGCACCGGGCGCATCCGCCGTCGATTGCCATTCTTTTGCCGCTGACGGCTTTCATTCAGCTCGATTTCTATTACGCTTTCATCGGCTACTGGGAGGCGATTCTCGCCGCGGTCATTTTTCTGTATGTGCTTGAACTGTGGCGGAATCAGGGTTCCCAGTTCATGAACCTCGGCGCGACGCTGGTCGGCCTGCTCTACGTGAACCTGAGCTTCGGCGCATTGCTCAGGCTCCGTCTTTCGGAGACCACCGGCGCGGGTTCCGGCGAGGCGCTGGTGCTGCTCCTCTTTCTGTGCGTCTGGGCGGCGGATATTTTCGCCTATTTCGGCGGACGAGGTCTTGGCGGCAAGTTCGTCAAAAAGATGCTTTTCCCTCGCATCAGCCCGAAAAAGACCTGGGAGGGCTATCTCGTCGGCATCGCCGGAAGCACACTGGCGGCTTGGCTCTGTTCGACGTACATCTCCGGCTGCCCCGACGGGCGGGCGATACCGGCGGGCCTGCTCATCGGCGTGGTCGCGCCCGCGGGCGATTTGCTCGAATCGATGTTCAAGCGTGATGCCGGGGTCAAGGACTCGTCGGGCCTGATTCCGGGGCACGGCGGCGTGCTCGACCGCTTCGACACGGTGATGTTCGTTTCGCCGCTGCTCTATTTTCTCGTCCGTTACTGGTGATCTTTCGCCGTTGGAAACCGGTAAGGAAAAGAATGTTTTTCTTATATTCCGGTTCTGTTTTTAGAGGTACTCCTCTGTTGATGGTATCGTGATCTCCGGTTTGCCGGAACCCGGCCCGGATCGCCTGCGTCAGCCGGACTGTTCGCGGGTTATTCCTGTTTCCGGCCACCAGGGTTTTCCGTATCGGCGGCTCGTCGCGGCAAGCCCCGGAGAAAGCGGTTTCACGATCTTGCTTCCACACTCTGCAATGCTGATCGATCATGAAAATCGAAGCCCTTCTCACAGAAAAGCACATCAACCTGAATCTCGACTCCGGCTCAAAGGATGAGGTGATCGATACGCTGCTTGCCATGGTGGCCAGTCATGCAAAGGTCAGGGATGTCAGGCTGCTTGCCGAGGATGTGCGCAAGCGGGAGCGCGAGATGTCCACGGGTATCGGCAAGAACATCGGCTTGCCGCACGCCAAGACCTCCGCCGTGACCGAGCCGGTGCTCGCGCTCGTCACGCTCTCCGGCGAGGTCGATTTCGAGTCGATCGACAACCAGCCAGTGAAGATCGTTTTCCTGCTCGCCACGCCGGAGACCATGCTCGCCGAGCATCTCAAGCTGCTTGGACGCATCACGAGGATTGCGGGCCGAGACGATGTGCGTCGCAAGCTTCTCGAAGCCGTGAGTCCCGGCGAGGTGCTCGCGCTCTTCCGCGAAGAGGAGAAGGATTTGCCTCAGATTTAACGTGTTGATATAAAAAGATTTATGGCGCAGTTGCAGGCAGTGAAGGGTGCGCGGGACATTTTTCCGGACGAGATCGCGCGGTGGCATCATGTCGAGGGGGTCGTCCACTCGGTAGCGGCACTCTACGGATTCAGTGAAATCCGCACGCCCGTTTTCGAGTACACCGAGCTGTTCCAGCGAGGCATCGGTGCGACCACCGACATTGTCGGCAAGGAGATGTTCACCTTTCTTCCCGACCCCAACGGACGCTCCCTGACGCTTCGGCCCGAGATGACCGCAGGCGTGATGCGCGCCTGCTTGCAGAAGAACTTGCTCTCGCAGGCTCCGGTGCACAAGCTCTGGTACATCAGCGATCTCTTTCGCAAGGAGCGCCCGCAGGCTGGCCGCCAGCGCCAGTTCACGCAGTTTGGCGCGGAGCTGCTCGGCGTGTCGTCCCCCTCGGCGGTGGCCGAGGCGCTGACCTTCATGATGCAGGTGTTCGAAACGCTCGGGCTGCACGGCTTGCGGCTGCGCATCAACTCGCTCGGAGACCTCGACGACCGCGCCCGCTACCGCGAGGCGCTCCGGGCCTACTTTCAGCCCTACGAAGCCGACCTCGACGACCCCTCGAAAGAGCGGCTCGAAAAGAATCCGCTGCGCATCCTCGACTCCAAAAATCCTGCCCTGAAGGAGATGATCGCGGGCGCGCCGAGGCTCTACGCTTCGCTCAAGCCTGAGTCCGTGGCCGAGTTCGAACAGGTGCTGGCCTACCTCGACGACCGTGATATCGCTTACGATGTCGATCACCTGCTGGTGCGCGGTCTCGACTACTACTGCCATACCGCGTTCGAGGTGACCAGCTCCGAGCTTGGTGCGCAGGATGCCATCGGCGGCGGCGGGCGCTACGACGGCCTGGCGCGGGAACTCGGATCGTCCAGCGATCTTCCGGCGGTCGGATTCGCCGTCGGCATGGAGCGCCTCATGATCGTCATGGAGAAGCAGGGGCTGTTCGCCACGCTCAACCCGCACGGCCCGCAAGTGTATGTCGTCATACAGCAGCAGGAGCTTGCCGCTCACGCCATGCAGGTCGCCTTCCGGCTGCGCAAGGCGGGCATCCGCACCGAGATCGATCTTGCCGCGCGGAGCATGAAGGCGCAGATGCGCGACGCCAACCGCATGGGTTCGGCCTGCGCGCTCTTCGTCGGCCAGTCGGAGTTCGACTCGGGCGTCTACACGCTCAAGAACCTCGTCACCTCCGGGCAGACCTCGCTCGACCTCGACGACATCATCGAAGTGCTGCGCGAATCGGCGGCGCGGGAGTC
>CAYZCF010000128.1:0-6796 GCA_964476855.1 uncultured Chlorobiaceae bacterium | reverse complement strand
TTCGGCAGGCGGAGGTGCACGGCATGAGCCAGCGCGGCGGCGCGGTGCAGTCCCACCTGCGCATCTCCGACCGCGAGCTGTTCGCCGACCTGATCGCGCTCGGCACGGCTGACCTCATCCTCTCGGTCGAACCGCTCGAATCGCTGCGCTATCTGCCGTGGCTCGCGCCGGGCGGCCACGTGGTCACTTCGACCGATCCCTTCGTGAACGTGGCAGGCTATCCGCCGGTGGAGCGAATCATCAAAGCGCTGAAGCACGCCGTCCAGCCGCTGCTCGTACCCGCCGAACAGCTCGCCCGCGAGGCGGGAAGCGCCAGAGCCTCGAACATGGTGATGCTCGGCGCGGCGGCTCCGTTCACCGGCATCGAACCGGCCCGGCTCGAAGCGGGCATCGAAGCGCTCTTCGGCGCGAAGGGGGCGGAGATCGTCGAGATCAACATCCGGGCGTTCCGCAAGGGACTCACTTTATCCAACGCTAACCAAACCACTTCATGATCTGGAACGAGCATCACGAGTGCATGGATCGCCAGCGGCTCACCGAATTGCAGGGCGAGCGCCTGCGGGACATGGTGGAACGCATCTACTTCAACGTACCGTTTTACCGCAACAAGCTTCAGGAGATGGGCATCGAACCGGGCGACATCCGCTCGCTCGAAGACCTGAAAAAGCTCCCCTTCACCACCCAGCAGGATTTGCGCGACAACTACCCCTTCGGCCTCTTCGCCGTGCCGCAGCATGACGTGGTGCGCCTGCACGCCTCCAGCGGCACCACCGGCAAATCGACCGTGGTCGGCTACACGCACAACGACATCCTGATGTGGTCGGAAGTGGTCGCCCGCTCGCTCACGATGGCGGGCGTCACGCGCGACGACATCATCCAGGTGGCCTACGGCTACGGCCTCTTCACCGGCGGCCTCGGCGTGCACTACGGCGCGGAGAAGATCGGCGCGTCGGTCATCCCGATCTCCGGCGGCAACACCAAAAAGCAGCTCCAGCTTCTCGAAGATTTCGGCTCGACCGCCATCGCCTGCACCCCGTCCTACGCCGCCTACCTCGGCGAGGCGATTGTCGAGGAAAAGCTCGACCGCTCGAAGATCAAGCTCAAGGCGGGCATCTTCGGCGCGGAGCCGTGGACGGAGGAGATGCGCGCGCAGATCCAGCAACTGCTCGGCCTCAAGGCATACGACATCTACGGCCTCTCCGAGGTGATCGGCCCCGGCGTCTCGATGGAGTGCGCCTGCCAACGTGGAATGCACGTCTTCGAGGATCACTTCATCCCGGAGATCATCGATCCCGAAACCTGCGAGGTGCTCCCGTACGGCACGCTTGGCGAGCTGGTCTTCACCACGGTCACCAAGGAGGCGATGCCGCTCATGCGCTACCGCACCCGCGACCTGACGCGCCTGCACGCCGAAACGTGCGACTGCGGACGCACGCTTGTCAGGATGGAGAAGTGCGTCGGACGCTCGGACGACATGCTCATCATCCGCGGCGTGAACGTCTTCCCGTCGCAGGTCGAATCTGTGCTGCTCGAAATGAGCGAAACCAAGCCGCACTACCTGCTCGTGGTGGATCGCGAAAACAACCTCGACACGCTGGAAATCCAGGTGGAGGTCGAAGAGCAGTTCTTCTCCGACGAGGTCAAGGAGCTGGAGGGACTGCGCAAGCGCATCAGCGGCAACCTGACCAGCCTGCTCGGCCTGCACGCCAATGTGCGCCTCGTCGAGCCGGGCACCATCGAGCGCAGCCAGGGCAAGGCGCAGCGGGTGGTTGACAAACGGAAACTCAAATAACGGAGCAGCTATGATCATCAGGCAACTCTCAGTGTTTCTCGAAAACCGGGCGGGACGGCTCACCGAACTGACCGGCATACTCGCCGACAACGGCATCAACATCTCGGCCTTCAGCATCGCCGACACCACCGATTTCGGCATCCTGCGCGTCATCACCGGCAAGCCCGAGCTGGCCGAAAAGGTGCTCAAGGAGCACGGCTTCGCGGTCAAGATTACCGACGTCATCGGCATCGTCATGCGCAACAAGCCGGGTGCCTTGCATCACGCCTTGCAGATCCTGACCGACAACGGCATCTCGATCGAGTACATGTACGCCTTCGCCAGCGGCGACGACCGCGCCACGGCAGTCATTCGCACCGACGCGCCGAAAAAGGCGATAGAGGTGCTGCAACTGCACGAAATGGAGCTGTTGCAGGCGGGCGATGTGTACCAGATTTAAGGGAAGGGACAAGGCTGTCTTGAAAGTCTTATATCATCGTTGTTCCTTTGTCCCGTTAGTTTGTCATTCTGAACGCAGTGAAGAATCCAGTTTCTTTCGGGTTTGATGATATCCGAATGAATTGCCATGATATACAAAATCCTCTGGATTCTTCGCCCGACTTCGTCGGACTCAGAATGACATGCGAAGAAAACGGTTATCCGATAATTCCCTTTTGAGACAGCTCTGAAAAAACAAGAACCAATGCCACGATCTTCGACCTCCGTATCTGCCCTTCGCTCTTCGGCCATCAGGGAGCTGATGAGCCTTGCAGCCCGGCCTGACATCATTTCGTTTGCCGGGGGAATGCCGGGTAACGAGCTGTTTCCGGTCGATGAGGTTGAGGAGCTGTTCCGGGGACTCGACACAAAAACCAAGCAGTCGGCCTTTCAGTACGGCCCGACGCCCGGCCTGCCGTCGCTGCTCGAATCGCTTGGCGGATTCCTCGAACGCAAGGGGCTGCCGGTCAAAAGCAACCGGCTCATGATCACCACCGGTTCGCAGCAGGGGCTGAGCATCATCGCGAAAGCCTTCGTCGATCCGGGCGACCGGGTGCTGACCGAGTATCCCTGCTTCATCGGAGCCATCGCGGCCTTCCGCTCCGCCGGGGCTGAGATCGTCTCGATTCCGGTTGACGAGGAGGGCCTCGACATCACCATGCTGCGAAAAGAGGCCGCGCGGCCCGATCCGGCGAAGTTCCTCTACATCACGCCGTACTTCCACAACCCGGCGGGGATGCTCTACACCTCGGCGCGCAAGCGGGAGCTGGTCGAGGCGTTGCAGGGGCGCGACATCCCGCTCATCGAGGACGACGCTTACGGCGACCTCTGGTTCAGCGAGGAGGATCGCGAGCGGCTGAAGCCCATCAAGGCGCTCGACCCGGAAGGCATCGACATCTGCTACATGGGTTCATTCTCCAAGATTCTCGGCCCCGGCCTGCGCCTCGGCTGGCTGCTCGCCCCGCCCGCGATTTACGAAAAGTGCGAGCTGATCAAGCAATCCGCCGACGCCTGCTCGCCGAGCTTCTCGCAGGTCATCGCCGACGCCTTCATCCGCTCCGGCAAGATCGACGGCTACATCGCGAGCGTACGCGAAGAGTACAAGCGGCGCGCCGCCTGCATGACCGCCGCGCTCAGGAAGCACCTGCCGGAATACGTCCGCTGGAACGAACCGAAAGGCGGATTCTACATCTGGCTCACCCTGCCGGAAGGAGGCGACGCCACCGAAATACTCAAGCGCGCCATCGAGAGCGGCGCAGTCTTCGTCACCGGCAGCACCTTCGACCCCGATCCATCGGAACAGCGCAACAACACCATGCGCCTCTCCTACTGCAACAACACCCCCGACGAAATCGAACGCGGCATCCCCATCGTCGCCCGCGCCATCCGCGAGGTGTGCGGCTAAAAGCTTCGCGCCGGATACGAGGCAAGGCGGGTGGCGTTCGAGTTAAGGAAGAAGCATTGGGACTCACCTGTTTCCCGAGAGAAACGTCTCACTCTTTCCATTGACTGAACATCCGGCAAACCACCCCGATTGCCGGATGCCTTGCCATTTGTCTATATTCGTTTTACGCCATTTCCCCCAGTAATTCGACCAGACAATCATGCCCGAACACCAGCGCGAAGAGCACGCATCCGCCGGACTGTCGCAGGATGCCAGCAATGTCGAACAAGCGATGAAACCCGCTTTAGCCGAAATGGCGGACTATATGTCATCGGAAGCGGTGGAAATCAAGGCGAAGATCAAGCCGCGCATCGAAATTTTCCTGTCGTATGCGCACTATGATAACAGCGTCAAGAAAAGATTCACCGAAGAGTTAAAAGCCAGACTTGGATCATCGAAACGTTATCAGTTTGTCCTGCACGATGATACAGGTCTGCTTTGCGGCGACCGGTGGCATGATGAATTGCAGGATTGGCTATCCCGATGCGACTATGGCATCCTGCTTGTATCGAGCCACTTTCTGGCAAGTACCTACATACAGGAACACGAGATTCCTGTACTTCAGGACAAGAGCTTTCCTGTAGCCCTCAAGCCTATTGATCTCAAAAATCAGGAGCTGCATGGACTTGAGCACCTCCAGATTTTTTTCCTTGATGAAAAACCCTTTTCAGGCGTTAGCGGCCCAAACCTGCAAAACTTTGTCAACAAGCTGGCGGATGAAATTGAACAGCGGATACAAAAGCATCGTGAAGAAAGCATACAAACTGACGAAGCAGATGCCGATGTCGAATACGCTGTATCCTTCGCCGACGGCGCTCGGAAGCTCACCGAGGGGCATCTGAAATACAAGAGCCCGCTCTACGAATGCGAACGCTTCATCGAAGGGCGCGCCAATCCGGGCATCATCTCGCATCTATCAAAGAGTGAGTCAGCGGCGGACACCGTTCAGGCCCGGCCCTACATCCTGAGCTGGGCGCTGGACTCCGAGGTACCGTTTTTTGCGCTGCTTGGGGATTTCGGCACGGGCAAGACCTTTACCTGCCGGATGCTGGCGCGACAGATCAACGCGAAGCATGACGAAGCGCCGGAGTCGGTGCCGCTGTGCGTCTATATCGATCTGCGGCGGGTTCAGACCCGTATCGGCACGGAGAAAAAGGTGCCGCGCCTAGCTGACATTCTGCGCGACGCCATCGACTTCACCAGAGACCCGCTCGACAAGAGCATTGTCACTCCTGAAAAAATAATTGAACTTGTGCGTTCGAACCAGGCGCTGATTATTTTTGACGGTCTCGACGAAAAGACGGTGCACTTCACGCCGGAGGAGACCAACCGGTTCATCGCTGAACTCTGGAGCATCCGGGAGCAGCGAAGCGACAAGGAGAGCGCTCCGCCACAGGGCAAAATCCTCATCAGTTGCCGCACCCACTACTTCCGCGATACCATCGAGCAGAGTTCGCTTTTTCTCGGACGGGATCGCGAAGGGCGCACTCGCGAGGAGTACCGCTCCTGCACCCTGCTGCCGTTTGACGCCGGGCAGATCAGGGAGTATCTGGAAAAGCGGCTCGGCTGCGATGGCGACAAGATCGAGAGCATCATCGAGCTGTTCGGGAAGGTGCACAACCTCAGCGACCTGGCGTCACGCCCCTACACGCTCAACCTCGTCACGGAGTTCATTCCGGACATCGAACGGCTCGCCGCCGAAAATGCGCAGGTCAACACAGCCACACTTTACGACACCACGGTGGACAACTGGCTGGCGAGGGACGAAGGCAAGCACGAGTTCAGCACGCCGCACAAGAAGCGGCTCATGAAGTCGCTGGCCGCCGAAACCCACCGGCGGGGCGGCGAGGGGCTGGAGACGGACGAACTCGACGACTGGCTCGACCTGTGGCTTGCAGCCCACCCGGCGATCAGTGAGGCTTATCGGGGAGAAAAGCCGCGCGAAACGCTCAAGAAAGACCTGCGCACGGCCACCTTCATCATCCGCGAAGAGGCGGACAGCTTTTCGTTCGCCCACACCTCGTTGCAGGAGTATTTCCTTGCCGGATTCATCGTCGATGCCTTGTCGGCGCGGCAGTTCGAGCCGCTGGAGCTGGAGATGAAGATGCCGTCAAAAGAGACGCTCGACTTCGTGGCTGACATGCTTGCCACCGATGAACGGAAAGGCGAAAAGGTGGTCGCGGCGCTCGCCTCGATCCTCGAAGATGCTTACCGGAAGGAGGTTTCGGAACTCGCCTTCGCCCTCTGGCTGAAACTGCACGAGCGCGGAATGCGCACCCCCGCGCCGCGAACGGTGCATCTCGAAAAGGCCGATCTCGCCGGATGGATCATTGGCAACCTGAACCTTTCTGGCGCACGTTTCGACGAGGCGAATCTGCGCGGAACGAGCTTCCGAAACACCGTGCTCGCCTCGGCCTCGTTCAGCCGCGCCAACCTCGTCAACGCGGAGTTCCTCAACTGCAACGCCACCGGAGCAGACTACTCGCAAGCCGACGCCGTCGCCGGAATCTGGCGGAACTGTGATTTGCGTAAAAGCCGCTGGTCGGAGGTGGAGCTGAGGATTGCATCGCTTGTTGGGTGCAATGCGACGGAAATGGTCGATTTCCCGGACAAAGCGGAGTTCGTTGCCGCGCGGTGTCAAGGTATCGCAAGTTCAGCACTTCCTGTCAACGCTCAATGCTCGATCTACGATGGCCATTCTGAATCCGTCAATGCCGCCGCGTTCAGCCCCGACGGCACGCGCATCATTTCCGGCTCTTTCGACAAAACCCTCAAGCTCTGGGATGCCATTTCGGGTAGCTGCCTTTTGACTCTTTTCGGCCATTCCGCTTGGGTCAATGCAGCCTCGTTTAGTCCAGACGGGCAGCGCATCATTTCCGCTTCTTGGGACAGCACACTCAAACTCTGGGATGCCATTTCGGGTAGCTGCCTTTTGACTCTTTTCGGCCATTCCGCTTGGGTCAATGCAGCCTCGTTTAGTCCAGACGGGCAGCGCATCATTTCCGCTTCTTGGGACAGCACACTCAAACTCTGGGATGCCATTTCGGGTAGCTGCCTTTTGACTCTTTTCGGCCATTCCGCTT
>CAYZCF010000127.1:0-6939 GCA_964476855.1 uncultured Chlorobiaceae bacterium | reverse complement strand
CGCTTCGCCGCGCTGCCCTCGCCGCGCATCTTCACCAACGCGCAGATGAATTCGAAACTGATCCGCAAGTTCTGCAAGCTCGACAAGGAGAGCGCCGAAAAGCTGATGGATGCCATGAACCGCCTGAACCTCTCGGCCCGAGCGCACGACCGCATTCTGAAAGTGAGCCGCACCATCGCCGACCTCGACGGCGCGGAGCATATCGAAATGAAGCACCTCGTGCAAGGCATCCAGTACCGCAGCCTCGACCGCGAGTTCTGGAGTTTCTGAGAAGAGAGAGCAGACGGAGCGGGTGAATCGGACGGATCAGGGGAAATGCGCTTGAGCGCGGATGTTCAGAGAAAAAGAGTCCGGCTGGCTATATTGAAAACTTTATTGTTCTTTCTCGCGCACATCCGACGATCCACATCAACTCATACCACCCAAGAATGAACGCAAAAGGATCACTCCGGCATACGCTGCTGCTTGCCGGAGCACTGCTTGGCTCCTCTCCGGCGATGGCTGCCGAGCCGATCGAGGCAAGAATCGCCAGCCTTGAAAAGGAGCTTGCCGAACTGAAAGCCCTGGTCAAAGCCCAGGCTGCGGCTCCATCCACGTCGCAAACGGCTGCCGTCCCGCAAACAACGAACAAGGCTGAAGTTACCACTCCGGCAACCGTCACGGTCTCCTCTGGCGCGAAGCTCCAGTTTTACGGATTCGCCCGTTTCGACGCCTCGTACGACACCGCCCGGATCACGCCGGGCAACATCGCCCTGTACGCTCCCTCCGAAGCGAAAGTCAACGACGATGCCGAATGGAACCTCACGGCAAGCGCCACGAGAGTCGGCATGAACCTCTTCGGCCCCGATACCGATACGATGAAGCTGACCGGCAATATCGAGTTCGACTTTCTGAGCTACGTCGGCGCGGAAAACAATTCAAGCCCGCGCCTCCGCCACGGCTATCTGAAAGCTTTCTGGCCCGCAAACGACTTCAGCATCATCGCCGGGCAGACCTGGGACTTGAACGCCTCGCTCATCCCGTTCGTGGATGATCCGGCGATCATGTGGGACGCGGGCAACATCGGCGGACGCCATCCGCAACTTCGCCTCACCAAAGGGTTCAAGAGCGGCCAAAAGAGCCGCGTCGAAGTTGCCGTGGCGGCAGCCAGAACGATTGGCGAAACCAATCCCAACAGCGCTATATCGGGCGTCAGCACTGAATCTGGCAAAGACGCCGCGATGCCCTCCATTCAGGGACGCCTCGCCCTTTCGACGCCACTCCTTGTTTCCGGAAAACCGGCAACCATCGCTGTTTCGGGCCATTACGGGCAGGAGGAGTGGGACATCGACGCCGACGGTTCTCATGAGACGCTCGACTCGTGGTCGTGTGTGCTCGAACTTTCGCTGCCACTGAGCGACCGGCTGCTGTTTGCCAGTGAACTCTTCACCGGCGAAAATCTCGACGATTACTGGGGCGGCATCGGTCAGGGGCGGAATGGCGTCACGGCAATCCGCTCGCGCGGCGGCTGGGCGGCCCTGCGCTACGCAGCCAGCCCCGAGACGACGCTGAGCATCGGCGCAGGCATGGATGATCCGAACGACGATGATGTGCTGTCGATAACCGGCCGGACACTGAACGAAACGCAGTTCATCTCGGTAACGCACCGCATCACGCCGAACTTCATTCTCGGCAGCCAGCTTTCACGCTGGAGAACCGACTACAAGGATGCCAAAGAGGGCGACGCCGTCCGCGCCCAGACCTCGGTGACCTACTCGTTCTGAACGATACGCAGGGGCGTCCCAACCTTCGGGAGCGCCCCTGCATTATCCATTGTCAATTATCACTTTATCTCCACTTCGACCGGATCGAGCGCCAGCACTTGCGGCTCTTCCGTTCGGAGGAGGAAGCGGGCGGTTCTTGTGCCGGGCAGGTTGGCGAGCGGTTGCAGTTCGCCGAGCGATTGCCTGACGATTCCGGCGGCCAGCGCCGAGGTCAGTTGCGATGCGTCGCCTGCGAGCAGGTATTCGAGCCAGGTTTTGCGGACGGGCAGGTAGAGCAACTCCGGCTTTGCCTTGGCATCCATTCTGGCGAGCTTTTTGGCCTCCTGCACGGCTGCGTCGAGGCCGCCAATGCGGTCGATGAGACCGACTTCGAGCGCGCGTTTGCCGCTCCACACGCGGCCTCCGGCCACGGCATCGACCTCGGCGGGAGTCATCTTGCGGCCTTTCGCAACTTTGGCGATGAAATCGTCATAGATCGTCCCGGCGGTTTCGACGAACTTGCGGAACGAAGCGTCGTCGAACGGCTTGAAGGGCGTGTAGGCGTCGGCAAAACGTCCGCGCGTCAGCACTTCGCGGCGTATGCCGCTCTTTGCGAGCAGGCCGCCGAAATCGGGCTTGAGCGAGAAGACGCCAATCGAACCGGTCACGGTCATCGGCTCGGCGTAGATTTTGCTGCCCGCGAGCGCCACCATGTAGCCGCCAGAGGCCGCCACGCCGGACATCGAGGCTACAATGGGCTTCTTGGTTTTCGCCTCTTCGAGCAGTTCGAGCATCGTCGAAGCGGCCAGCGCGTCGCCGCCGGGGCTGTCGATGCGGAGCACGATCGCCTTGACCTTCGCGTCGTCGAGCGCCGTCTGGAGCGCCCGCTTCAGGGTGGCGACATCCGTTGCTTCGCCATCGCCCATATCCGCCGAGCCGTCGCTGACGATCATGCCGGTGATGGCGACCACGGCGATCCGGTCGCCACTTCCCTGCGGCCTCATGCCGCCGGTGGCGTCGAGATACTCCCGTCCCTCCACGAACAGCTCGTCGGCAGGCTTGCCGAGCCGCTCTTCGTACTCCTTGTCAAGCTCGCGTTCGGTGGCGACGCGGTCGACGAGGCGCAACGAGAGCGCCTTTTCAGGCGTCAGCACGGCGAGCGAATCGACGACACTCCTGAACGCCTCCCGGCTGACGCGGCGCTGACGCGACACGGAGTCGAGATAATCTGCCCATGCGTCGTCGAGCAGCGCGTTGGTCTCTTCGAGGTTCTCCGGGCTTGCCGAACTCCGCGTGAAGGATTCGACAGCGCTTTTGTACTTCTTCCACTGCGCGGCCTGGAAGCTCACACCAAGTTTTTTGAGCGGCTCGGCAAAAAAGAAAAGTTCGGCCTTGAGACCGTCGAGCAACATCCACGAGCCTTTCTGCACGATGATCGAATCGCAGGCGGCGGCAAGCCGGTAATCCTTGTCGCCGGGAGTGTTCAGCAAGGCGGTCACTTTTTTACCCGATTTCCGCAGGTCGGCAATCGAGTTGCCCAGCTCCTGCACTTTGGCCGCCGGAGCGTTCAGACCGTCGATCTGGAGCAGCACCGAATCGACCCGCTTGTCGGTTTTCGCACGGTCGAGAATGGTCAGCAGCTCTTCGAGCGAAAGGGTCTGGCGCGTGCCGCCAAAGGGCAGCGAGGCGGCATCCGGTGAGCGCTCGTCGATTGCGCCGCTCACGGGCACCCGGAGCACGAAGCGGCCCGGAAGCCGGTTGCCCCACTGATGCGCCAGCACGCCGATTCCGGCAAAAAGCAGCACGCCGACGACCAGCGTCAGGCATCCGGCGCGGAAACATCCGCCTTTTTTTCGATTCTTTTCTGCCATGTCAATTGATTGAAATCACTGATAAAGTATGCAGCTCACCTTGTGCGACGGATCGTCACCGAGTGCCAGCAGCTCCGGCTCGCGCTTCCGGCACTCCTCCCTGGCGAAGGGGCAGCGGGGGTGAAAACTGCATCCCTCGGGAATCGACATCGGCCCCGGCAGGTCGCCCTTCAGCACGATGCGCTCGCGCTTGTGGCCAAGTTCGGGCATTGGAATCGCCGAGAGCAGCGCCTGGGTGTAGGGATGCTTCGGGTTGGCGTAGAGCGTTCCGGCGTCGGCGATCTCGACGATCTTGCCGAGGTACATCACCGCGACGCGATCCGAGATGTACTCGACCACCGAGAGGTCGTGCGCGATGAAGAGGTAGGTGAGACCGAACTCCTTCTGCAAATCCTTGAGCAGGTTGATGATCTGCGACTGGATCGAGACGTCGAGCGCCGAGACCGGCTCGTCGCAGATGATGAACGACGGGTTGACCGCAAGCGCCCTGGCGATACCGACGCGCTGACGCTGACCGCCCGAAAATTCGTGGGGATAGCGGTTGGCGTAGTCGCGGTTGAGGCCGACGGTGTCGAGGAGCTGGTCGATCTTTTTCGCGGTTGCCTGCGTGCCTTTCGTGATACCGTGCACCTTGAGCACCTCGCCGAGCATCTGCCCGATGGTCAGGCGCGGATTGAGCGATCCGAAAGGATCCTGGAAGATCATCTGCATCTCTTTGCGGATCGGACGGAACTCGCGGTTGCCAAGCCCGGTGATGTCGCGGCCACGGAACATGATCTTGCCTCCTTTCGAGGGCTGCACGAGGCGGACGATCGAGCGCCCGAGCGTGGTCTTGCCGCAGCCCGACTCGCCGACAAGGCCGAGGGTTTCGCCTTTGAGCACCTCGAACGAGACGCCATTCACCGCTTTGGCCACCTGCTTGCCGCCTGTCAATCCGGAGTTCCTGACCGGAAAATGTACATTCAGGCCGCTGACCGACAGTATCTCTTCACGCTGCATGGGCTTGCATCAATCTGTTTCTCATATTTTTTGCTATACTGTTGGAAGACAATATACAAGCTTTCCCGAACAAAGGCCGCCCCTCATCAACTGGCGTTAGCAGTGATACATTCCCGTGACGAACATAAGGGCACGCTCTACGTCGTGGCCACCCCGCTCGGCAATCTCGACGACATGACCTTTCGCGCGGTTCGCACCCTGCGCGACGCCGGGGCGATTGCCTGCGAGGATACCCGGCGCACCTCGATTCTGCTCAAACACTTCGGCATCGAGGGCAAGCGACTCGTCAGCTACCACAGCTTCAACGAGGAGCGCGCCGTCCGGCAGGTGACGGAGCTGCTCGAAGAGGGCTCGGACGTGGCGCTCGTGACCGACGCGGGCACTCCGGCCATCAGCGATCCCGGCTACACGATGGCGAGCGCGGCGCACGCCGCCGGGTTCCCGGTGGTGCCGGTGCCGGGCGCAAGCGCCCTGACGGCGGCGCTCTCGGTTTGCCCGCTGCCGTCGAGCAGCTTTTTCTTCGCCGGATTCCTGCCGCACAAGAAGGGGCGCAAAACCCGCCTCGAATTCCTCGCATCCATCGACAGCACGGTTGTCCTCTACGAATCGCCGCACCGCATCGGGCGGCTGATGGAGGAGGTGAAAGAGCACTTTCCCGACGCGCAGGTGTTCGCCGCGCGTGAAATCACCAAGATGCACGAAGAGTACGTCACCGGCACCCCCGACGAGCTGGCGGCCCATTTCACCGGCCAGAAGCAGCGGGGCGAGTTCGTCGTGGTCGTTCATCCGGCAGACAAACGCTCAAAAAAAAGACAGGAACATGCAGATCATCAATGACCCCGCCGAGATGCAGAAGATCGCCGAGAAGCTGCGTCTCCAGCACCAGTACATCGGCGTCGTCATGACGATGGGCGCTCTGCACGAAGGGCACCTGAATCTGGTGAAACTCGCCAGGGAGAAGGCCGGAACGGTCATCATGACCATCTTCGTCAACCCGACGCAATTCGGGCCGGACGAGGATTTCCACCGCTACCCGCGTCCTTTCGAGCAGGACGCGGCGCTCGCTCGTGCGGCGGGCATCGATTACCTCTTCGCCCCGTCGGCGGAGGCGATCTACCCGGAGGGATACGCGACCATGATCGATCCCGGCCCGATAGCGACGCGCTTTGAGGGGGCGTCGCGGCCCGGCCACTTCAGCGGCGTAGCCACGGTGGTGGTCAAGCTGCTCGGCATCACGCGCCCGCACCTGGCAGTCTTCGGCGAGAAGGACGCCCAGCAGCTCACGGTCATCCGGCGGGTCGTGGCCGACCTGAACATCGCCGTCACGATTCTCGGCGCGCCGGTCACCCGCGAAAGCGACGGCTTGGCCACCAGTTCGCGCAACATCTACCTCTCGTCGGACGAGCGCCAGCAGGCGACGGTGCTCTACCGCGCCATCCAGCTTGCAGGCCGCGAGATCACAGCGGGCAGGCGCGAACTCGACACGATTGCCGCCGAAGCCGAAGCGCTGGTGCGCACCGAGCCGGACGCCGAGCCGGACTATCTCTCTTTCGTCGATGAAGCCACCTTCGAGCCGATAACGCAAGCCACTCCCGGCAAAGCCTGCCGCCTCGTCATGGCCGTGCGCATCGGCAAGACCCGGTTGATCGACAACTGGCGCTTCGAATGCACGTGACGCTTTCCGGCAAACCGGTACTGGAAGGGAACTATTTTGTAGTATATTATTTGACTTTTTAATTTTTGAATTGGCTTCGAACGCGACCGGCATCCAGCGTCCTGATTTTTCCATCGGCATGGCATCGTCCCGAAGGTCCAGCGAAGAGGTTCATCACTTTTAACCACAACTGATTTCCATGTTTATCAAAAAAGAGATCGATCTTGGACAGGGGAAGGTAATCACGATCGAAACCGGCAAAATGGCCAAACAGGCCGACGGTGCGGCGGTCGTCACGATGAACGACACCATGGTGCTCGCCACGGTGGTATCGACCAGAACTCCCCCTCCGCCGAACCAGGACTTCTTCCCGCTCCAGGTCGAGTATCGCGAAAAGTACTCCGCAGCCGGCAAGTTCCCCGGCGGCTTCTTCAAGCGTGAAGGCCGCCCCTCCGAAAAGGAGATACTCTCCGCCCGCCTGATCGACCGCGCCCTGCGCCCGCTCTTCCCTGACGGCTACTATCAGGAGACCCAGATCATCATTTCGGTCATCTCGTCAGATACGATCAACGACGCCGACGTGCTTGGCGGCATCGCCGCTTCGGCAGCCATCATGGTGTCGGACATTCCGTTCCAGAACCCGATGTCCGAAGTTCGCGTCGGTCGCGTCAAC
>CAYZCF010000126.1:0-7026 GCA_964476855.1 uncultured Chlorobiaceae bacterium | reverse complement strand
CGGCACGGCGGCCAGACCCAGACCGGCTTCCACCATGCCGAGCAGGGTGGCGATCAACTCTTTCGAAGCGAACATTCCGGCAAGCAGCAAACCGGTTCCGGCAACGCCGAGCAGCAATCCGGCCAGGGCGACATGCTCCCTGCCGAGCGCGCTTTGCAGCAGAATGACGGCGGCGTGGCCAAGCGGCATCGTCAAGAGGACGATCGTGAATGCTGAAAAAGCGGTAACGGGCTTGATGCGCTTCATGGTCTGAGAGGGTCAACCAACATTTCAAAAACAAGCTCAAAATACACCCCGCGCAAGCAAAGAGCAATGCCACCGTAACTCGTGCGGGCACATAAAAAAAGGCGTCCCGAAAATCCGGAACGCCTCTGCAAATTCTATCGTCAACCGTCAGCGTTTCAACGTGCGGCTTCGAGCGCGGCGATGCGTGATTCGAGCGGCGGATGGCTGCTGAAGAGCGCCATGATGCCGCCACCGGTGATGCCGCTGGCGGCCATCTGTTTCGGCAGGTGGCCCGCTTCGAGGCTGCCCAGCGCCCGGAGCGCTTCGATCATCGGCCGACGGTCGCCCATCAGCGAAGCCGCCCCCGCGTCGGCGCGGAACTCGCGTTTGCGTGAGAAGTACATCACGATGATTGAGGCGAGAATGCCGAACAGAATCTCGCACACGAAGCTGCCAATCATGTAGCCGATGCCAACCCCGCCTTCATCCTCGTCCCTGCGCAGGAAGCTGTCTATCGCATAACCGGCGACGCGGGAGAGGAAGATCACGAAGGTGTTGAGCACGCCCTGGATCAGCGTCAGGGTCACCATGTCGCCGTTCTGGATGTGGGCGACCTCGTGTGCGAGCACGGCCTCGACCTGCTGCTTGTTCATGCTTTGCAAGAGTCCGGTCGAAACGGCGACCAGCGACCTCGACTTGCTCGCGCCGGTGGCGAAGGCGTTGGGCGCGCCGTCATAGATGGCCACCTCGGGAGTCGTCAAACCGGCTTTGGAGGAGAGTCGCTTCACCGTGTTCACGAGCCACGCCTCATCCTGGTTGGCCGGTTGCTCGATGACCCGCGCGCCGGTGCTCCATTTGGCCATCGTCTTGGACATCACCAGCGAGATGAATGAACCGCCGAAGCCGATCAGAGCCGCGAACGCCAGCAGCATCCCCATGTTCAGCCCGTTGGCGGTCAGGAACCGGTCGATACCGAGCAGGCGCGCGCTGAACGAGAGCACCAGCAACACGGCAAAGTTGGTTATCAAAAACAGAATTATTCTTTTCATCCGCATCCTCCTGCGTTATCAGTTATGGTTTGTTTGGTAAGTATCAATGTCGAAAGGCGACAACAGGTCGGTGCGGCAATCAGCCAACAGTCTCGCTCCGCGCAGTTCCGACCCCGAAGTTTGACGTTCAGTGCTTGTATAGTCTTGCCAAATTTATTGAAATATCGAACAAAAAAATCACAGAAGTACTCTTCCCGGATTCACAGAAGCCGAACGGCATACCGAACATCGAGCCAGGCACAAAGGAAAACTTCGCGGGCCTGCAAGGCAGTTCCCATAAACTTGAGATGCCGTTTCCTCATGGCGGGCGATTTTTGTATTTTGGGGTCTTTCAGCTCCACCTAACGGCTTGCCTTTCATGAAGAAATCACCGCTGGTCATCCTGTTCCTCACAGTCCTGCTCGACCTGATCGGCTTCGGTATCGTGCTGCCCCTGCTGCCGACCTACGCCAAGGAGCTTGGCGCATCGCCCTTCATGATCGGCCTGATCGCGGCGATCTACTCGACGATGCAGTTCATCTTTTCGCCAATCTGGGGCAAGCTGAGCGACAAGATCGGACGGCGCCCGGTGATGCTGTCGAGCATCTTTCTGGCCGCGCTCTCCTACGGCTTCTTTTCGCAGGCGGTCTCCATCTCGCTCCTGATTCTGGCCAGAGCGCTGTCGGGTATCGGCTCGGCCAACATCGCCGCCGCGCAGGCGGCCATCACCGACCTGACCGATTCGAAAAGCCGCTCCGGGGCGATGGGTATGCTCGGCGCGGCGTTCGGCATCGGCTTCATCATCGGCCCCTTGATCGGCGGCGTGCTCATGACCAACTACGGCATCTCGATGGTGGGCCTCTTCGCCGCGGCGCTCAACGGCATCAATTTCATTCTGGCCCTCTTCTTCCTCGGTGAATCGAACCCCCATGCCGTCACGATCTCGTCCCTGTTCAGGAAAAGCGGCCAGCCGGTCGAGCCAAAGAGCGGGCTGCTTGAATCGATCAGGCGGAAAAGCGGAACCTACGCAGAAACCCTGCGCACCGCGTTCGGCTCCAGGCCGGTCGCCCTGCTGATGATCATCAACTTCATCTACTCGCTGGCCATCGTGAACATGCAGGTTTCAGCCATCCTGCTCTGGGAGGAGTTCTTTCACGCTACCGAACAGCAGGTCGGCTACCTCTTCGCCTATGTCGGCTTCATCTCGGTCATCGTGCAGGGAGGGATGCTCCCAAAGCTCGGCAAGCGGTTCGGGGAGCACAAGCTGATGGTGCTGGGACATGTCGCCTCGTTCATCGGGGTCTTCTTCATCCCGTTCATTCCGGCAAATGCGCTCTTCACGATCGGCCTCGGCATCCTGCTCTTCTTCGCCATCGGCACGAGCCTGGTCAATCCGCTCAACATTTCGATGATCTCGCTTTACAGCTACAAGCAGAAGCAGGGGCAGGTCATGGGTTTCGCGCAGTCAGTCAACGCGCTGGCCCGCATCCTCGGCCCCTTCAGCGGCAGCATCCTGTACGGCATGGATCATCGATTCCCGTATTACCTGGCCGGAGCGCTTACCGTGGTGGGCACGCTCATTTCGATGGCGCTGTTCAAATACGAGATCGAGGCGTTCGAGCCGACGGCGGAAACAGCTGAATAAATTGCCTGAACTGAAAAGGAGAAACTCATGCGCATAGGCGTTGCAGGCGTCGGTAAGCTCGGCGAATTCCATACGAATCTCTTGAAGCAGATCGCCGCGGAAAGCCCGGATGTCGAGTTTGCGGGCGTGTTCGACCTGAACCCGGAGCGGTTGCAGGAGATCGGCAAAAAGTACGGCGTCCCCTGTTTTTCCACGTTCGAAGAGATGGCTGCCTCGTGCGACGCCGCCGTCATCGCGACGACCACCAGCTCGCACTACGCCATCGCGCGACAATTGCTCGAAGCGGGGCTGCATCTCTTCATCGAGAAGCCGATCACGGCGACTCTGGAGGAGGCCGACGAACTGATCCGCATCGAGAAGGAGAAGGGACTCACCATCCAGGTGGGCCACATTGAGCGCTTCAACCCGGCGCTGCTTGCCGTGGAGCCGTATATCGGCGAGCCGATGTACATCCAGGCCGAGCGCCTGAGCGGCTTTTCACGCCGCGTGACCGACGTATCGGTGATCCTCGACCTGATGATTCACGACATCGACCTCGTACTCTCGCTGATCAAGTCGGACATTCGCAGCATCGCCGCTTCGGGCGTGAAGGTCTTCTCCAACGAGCTGGATATGGCCACGGCGCGCATCGAGTTCGAGAACGGGGCCATCGCCAACGTGACGGCGAGCCGCCTGAGCCGAAGCAAGCTGCGCAAAATGCGTTTTTTCAGCCGCAGCCCGAAAAGCTACGCCTCGCTCGATTTCACGAGTGGCAAGTCGGAGGTGTTCCGGCTGGTCAGGCCCGATCAGCTCTCCTCGAAAAATCCGATCAAAAATTTCGCGACGAAAAAAATTCTCGACCAGTTTGGCGAAATTCAGGAGTCGCTGAAGGATATGGCGCTCGATTACGTCAGCCCCGATGTACCCAAAGTGAACGCACTGAAGGTGGAGCTGGAGCAGTTCATCGACGCCATCCGCGCCGGTAAACCAGCTAAAGTCTCCTCGATGGAGGGACGCCGCGCTTTGATGGTGGCCGGGCGAATCACCGAAGAAATCCGAAAGAATACGGCAGAACTTGACTGAATCCCGAACCGACGAATACGTTACCGACGACCGAATGCTGACAGCCGATTACGAAGCCATTCCTGAAATCATGGAGCGCATCGGAGACCTCGCCGACGAGGCTTCTCTCCCCTGCTATATCGTGGGCGGCTACGTCCGCGACCTCGTCATGCAGCGGCCCTGCACCGATATTGATATTATGGTGATCGGCGAGCCGGTACCCTTTGCCCGCGCCATCGCCGAACAGCTTGGCGGGCGGAACTTCGTGCTCTTCGAGCGCTTCCGTACGGCGCAGCTCGAACTGGACGATCCCGAGGCCGGAACCTTCAAACTTGAAATAGTCGGCGCTCGCAAGGAGAGTTACAACCCGGAGTCCCGCAAGCCGATCACGAGCATCGGGACGCTGGAAGATGACCTGTCGCGGCGCGACTTCACCGTCAACGCCCTCGCCCTGCGCCTGAACCGTGAGCAGCGCGGCGAAGTGGTCGATCTGTTCGACGGCCAGCGCCACATCCGAGAAAAGCTGCTCAAGACGCCGCTCGATCCCGAAAAGACCTTTTCGGACGACCCACTCAGGATGATGCGAGCCGCCCGCTTCGCCTGCCAGCTCGACTTCCGGCTCGACGCGGCAACGCTCGACGCGATGGCGGCGATGAGCGGGCGAATCGGGATCGTCTCACGGGAGCGCATCAGCCACGAGTTTCTCAAGATCATGGGGGCCGCCAAACCCTCCATCGGACTGAAGATTCTTTACTCGACCGGCCTGTTGAAGGAGATCATTCCTGAACTCGCCGTCATGGCGGGCATCGAGCAGGTGGACGGTCTCGGCCACAAGGATACGCTCTTCCACACCTTCCAGGTGGTGGACAACCTTGCGGAACACTCCGGCAAGCTCTGGCTGCGCGTCAGCGCCCTCTTCCACGACATCGCCAAGCCGGTGACGAAGCGCTTCCACCCCGGCGCGGGCTGGACCTTCCACGGCCACGAGGCGGTAGGCGTCAAGCTGGTGGCGCGGATTTTCAAGGCGATGAAGTGGCCGCTGGAGCCGATGGAGTACGTGCAGAAGATGGTGCGGCTGCACCACCGCCCGATTCCGCTCTCGAAGGAGGAGATCACCGACTCGGCGGTACGGCGCCTGATGTTCGATGCCGGGCCGGATCTGGACGACCTGATGAAGCTTTGCCGCGCCGACGTGACCAGCAAGAATCCGCGCAAGGTGCAGCGCATCATGAAGAACTTCAACAATGTAGAGGAGAAGATCGCCGAGGTGAGCGAAAAAGACCTGCTCGCCAAATGGAGGCCGCCAGTCAGCGGCACCGACATCATGGAGCTGCTGAACCTCCCGCAGGGCCGCACGGTAGGCATCATCAAGAGCCGCATGGAAAACGCCATCATCGACGGTGAAATTCCCTACGACCGCCAGGCCGCGCTGGATTTCGTAAATGCGGTGTACCGGGAGATGCAGGAGAAGGGGAAAAATTATGAATGATGAATTATGAATGAAGAGGAAAATCCATATCTCCTTTTCCCATAAGTCCCACATGTCCCATGAGTCCCATTCTCCGTTACTTTGAGGAACCAGGAACTATATTAACCCTGAACTGAAGACTAACACCAAAACCGAACCATTGTGATACCACGTTACTCGCCGAAAGATATTTCGGCAATCTGGAGCGATGAGGCCAAATTCGAGCGCTGGCTGCAACTTGAAATCGCCGCCGTCGAGGCGCGTGTCGAGGCTGGTGTCGTTCCGGCGGACGCCCTTTCGAACATCAAAGAACGGGCGAAGTTCAACGTCGAGGAGATTCTCGTCATTGAAAACGAAACCAAACACGACGTCATCGCCTTTTTGACCAACGTGGCCGGTTACGTCGGCCCCGATTCACGCTACATCCACGAAGGTCTCACCTCCTCGGACGTGGTCGACACCTGCCTGGCCATGCAGATGCGCGACGCAGGCAGGATCATCGTGGCTGACATCGAGTCGCTCATCAAGGTGATCGGCAAAAAAGCGGCCGAGCACAAATACACCCTCCAGATGGGCCGCACGCACGGCATACACGCCGAGCCGACCACCTTCGGCCTGAAGCTCCTGCTCTGGCACGAGGAGATGAAACGCAATCTTGAGCGCATGAAGCGGGCGCTGGAGATCATTTCGGTCGGGAAAATTTCCGGCGCGGTCGGCACCTATCAGCACCTCTCGCCCGACATCGAAGCCGCTGTCTGCGAGAAGCTCGGCCTCGTGCCATCGCCGATTTCGACGCAGATTCTCCAGCGCGACCGCCACGCCGAGTACGCCACGACGCTCGCCATCGTCGCCTCGTCGATCGAGAAGTTCTCGACCGAGCTGCGCCACCTGCAGCGCACCGAGGTTCGCGAAACCGAGGAGTTCTTCAGCAAGGGGCAGAAAGGCAGCTCCGCCATGCCGCACAAGCGCAACCCGATCACCTTCGAACGCCTCACCGGTCTGGCCCGCGTGGTGCGCTCCAACTCCATCGCCGCCATGGAGAACGTCGCCCTGTGGCACGAGCGCGACATCTCGCACTCCTCGGTGGAGCGCGTCATCATGCCCGACTCGACCATCGCGCTGGTCTACATGCTGCGCACCTTCCGCGACTCTATCGAAACCTTGCTGGTCTACCCGGAGCGCATGGAGCAGAACTTCGACACCTCGTATGGACTCACCCTCTCGCAGACACTCCTGCTCGCCCTCACCGGCAAGGGACTCACCCGCGAAGAGGCCTACCGCCTCGTGCAGCGCAACGCCATGAAGAGCTGGGAAGAGAAAATTCAGCTCAAGGAGCTGGTACTCCAGGACAGCGAGCTGCTCGAACACATCACTCCCGAAGAGATCAACAAGCTTTTCAGCCCCGAGACGATTCAGCAGAAGCTCAAGAACAGCGTGGATATTATCTTCGCTCGCAACGGACTGTGAGCTGAAGAAGTGGACGCGGTGGACTTTGTGGACACTGTGGACTGAAGAAAAGAGGAAAAGAAAGGCTGGCTGGTGTTTTACCCGGCCTGCCTTTTTTGGAGTTAAGTAACCTTTTGTGTGGGATTTTGGCCCATCTTTGAGGTCAGAAAAAA
>CAYZCF010000125.1:3828-7108 GCA_964476855.1 uncultured Chlorobiaceae bacterium | reverse complement strand
GGCTTACTGACAGCCGCCTTGGCAAGTTTCTCGCAAAACTGCTGGTCTGGCCGGTGCATGCCAAAGCGGTCTTCATCTTCTCGACACCAATCGCGCTCGATCGCAACTGGCGTCTCACGACTCGTTTTAAAATCGTGGACGTCCGGTGGGAAGAGGAGCCCGTGTTGAAAATAGGGCCTTTCAAGAAAAACATCCGGGCTGACGTCGACTCCCTGCTCACCGGTAACAGCCGCGGCCTGACCGCCCTGCTCGACACAGAAATCCACAAAGCGGCCAGCCTTTACCCCACCGTTAGCGATGTCTGGAAAGATTTGCAGAAACCCATCGTGCTCACCCGGAAGCCGGTTCCCGTCTGGCTGCGCTTCCACTGCAACGACATCAGCGGCCATATTTTACTGAACAAAAGGGCCATCGTCTGCAACACCCGTATCAGGACAAACATGAGGGTGCTGACCGACACAACAGCCATCAGCCCACCGACGCCTTTGCCCCGGTTCCGGCAAACGCCCAGAGACAGCATTTCGACCATCTCCGATATCAACTTCTACGCCCTGGTGCCCTTCACGAGCATCAACCGGCATCTCAATGATTTCTTCATGAACCGGAGTTTCAGCCGGTCGGGATACGACATCGTCGTACACAGCCTCGAAGCGTACGGCTCGTCAAGCGGGCTTTCGGTAGCCATCATGACAGACCGCGACCTGAAAGGGCACATCATCATGAGTGGCCAGCCACGCTATGACATACCGACCCACACCATCAGCATCGACCATTTTGACTACGCCATCGACACCGGCAACCCGATCATCAGCACAGGAGAACTCATTCTGCATGATGCAATCCGGGACAGCATCACCACCCGCCTCGATGTGCATATCGGTTCATTCGTCGATCGGCTGCCGACAATCATCACCAGGGCAGTCTCCAAAGCCAAAGCGGGCAGAACCATCGATCTGACCATCGACAGCCTCGCCATCCGCAAATGCGATATCCGCGTCGGCAGGCACAACGTCTATCTTCTTGTCAACGCCACCGCGAAAAACGCCCTGCGCATCAAGCGGATCAAATCGGGCAAGGTCATCAGAATCCGCAAACAAGCAGAAGCAAAGGATCAAAACCCCGCCAGTCAGTTCCCCCGGCCGCCGGGCACAGACAACAACCCCCGATTGTCACCTGTCACGGTACACCCGTTGCAGCTCACCGATCAATTCTGAGCCGCCGCGTCATACTTTCCATTGAAAAATTCCCGGAGAAAAGTTTTAACTTTTATTCAGAAAGAACCATGAAAATGTACCGGCACTATCAAGAGGTAACCATTTATGCTGGGAGATGTTCTGCTGATCAACGATCAGCACAAATCAGCGGCCAAAGCCATCTTCGACCGCGTGCTCTATGACCTCGAATTGCTGGAAAAACGAGGCGAAGGCGGCAAGTTCGTCGTAGCCATATCGGGTGAATCGGGGGCAGGAAAATCGGAAATATCCCACTCGCTGGCCCTCTTGCTCAAAGCTCAAAGCATCCGCGTCAAGATTCTTCATACCGACAACTACTACCGCATCCATCCTCTCGACCGCCGGGAACACCGGATCAGCAACAATTATGAACTGGTCGGCGTGGAAGAGTATGACTGGGATCTGTTGCACCGCAACATCGAGGATTTCCGCCAGAATCGCAAGGTTTCCATGCCCTGCATCGACATCATCACCGACGAAGTCGATGAGCTGGTCACCGATTTCAGCAAAATCCAGGTGCTCGTCATCGACGGCCTGTACGCCATCCGCACCGAAGGAATTGGCCTGAGGGTCTTCATCGACCTGACCTACCACGAAACCAGGCTCAGCCAGTTGCTGCGCTGCAAGGAACCTGCGGACGGCTACCGCTGGAGTGTGCTCGAACGCGAGCACCATCACGTCCGGTCGCTGATGCACTTGGCCGATCTGCATGTGGACAGGAACTATCAGGTGGTCGATCCCGCTTCAAGGCAAGACATCCACGTCAAGCGATCGCCCTGAAACGATTCACTCCGGCACATTTTTTCGTTGTAAATCAAGATTCGGAGAGCGCCATGAACGAAACCATTTCCACGATCCTCAAGCGCCGCAGCGTGCGCGCCTACCGCCCCGATCCGGTCGGCCAACCGGAACTCGACCTGATGCTCGAAGCCGCCCGTCACGCGCCAAGCGCCATGAACCAGCAGCCGTGGCACTTCACGGTCATCCGCAATCCCGAGGCACTGGCCGCACAGTACGACTGCACGCTCGCAATGGAAAACATGATGCTCGCCGGCACTTCGCTCGGCCTCGGCAGTTGCTGGACGAACGCTATCATGATGTATTACGCCACCGAAAAAGGCAAAGCGATCTTCAGGAAACTTGGCGTCTCCTTCCCGGAAGGCTACCAGCCCTACGCAGCAGCAGCTTTCGGCTACCCGGCAACCCCCTGGCCCGACGCTCCGCCAAAAAAATCGGATTGTGTCACATTCATGGATTGAGTGACTGAAAAGCGCCCCTGTTATCTTTTTATTGAACAGAAGAATCTCTAACTTTTTTGTGTATTACCGAGCGATTCTATACCGATCTCAATCCAAAACAGGAGAAAACATGAAAAGGACCTTCCTCTCCGCCGCGCTGGCGATCATGTTCCTGCTCTCTTACTCGATCAGCTTCGCGACCCTCAGCCAGTTTACCGGTAACTGGAAAAACACCGACCCGAACACCCGGGGCATCACAACGCTCGTCATCGACGGCAACGCCAACAACCTGAAGATGCGCGCCTGGGGCAAGTGCCATCCGCAGGATTGCGACTGGGGCGAAGTCAACGCCTACGCATACGCGCCGAACGTTTCCGCTCCGATCGACCCGACTGCACAGGCCGTTTCGGCAGTGTTCACCACCGGTTTCAGCCAGACGCTGGTCATCGTCAAGCCGGCAGGACCCAACATGATTCGCGCTGAAATGTACACCCGCTTTACAGACAACAGCAATCGCAGCAATTACACAGCGGCCTATACCTTCAAGCGACAGCTTCGCCTGATGCCAATGCGGCCTCTGCCCGGCCCGATGCCCATGCCTGGCCCGATGCTCCGTGAAGACTGCCTCTCGTTCAATCCGGCCAGCACGACCGTCAGAAACATTAACGGAAACTGGACGATTGCTGACGGCAACCATCTTCTGTTCAGTTTTGGTGACAAACGGGACGAGGCTCTGAATGCGCTGAAGGTCATCAAGTACTACCGCATGGACAGCTCCTGCTTCGTTGGCCGCCCCGATCCGAGCTTCCG
>CAYZCF010000125.1:0-3818 GCA_964476855.1 uncultured Chlorobiaceae bacterium | reverse complement strand
TACCTGCTGGTGAACGGCAACGCTCCTCAGGGAAGCATGCCTGGCGAGGATTGCGTGAGCTTCAACCCCAACACCATCGAGGTCAGAAAAATCGACGGACGCTGGAAGATCGTCGATGGCAGTCACTGGGTCTTTGATTTCAATGACAAGGAGAGCGAAGCCAGAACAGCCTACGCCATCATCAAGAAGTACGGCTTCACCCGCTCATGCTTCGTGGGCCGTCCTGATCCAAGCTTCCAATATCTGAGGAAGTAACAGCCCGGAATTTCCGCGATCAAAACCCCCGGCTTCAGCAAATCGAGGCCGGGGGTTTGCTGTTCACCGCAAACAAGCCCGCCAACAACATCAGTATCCACGCATGATCGACCGCAACAGTTTCAAGCGCTTTCGTCAGACAAATTCCGGCAACGGAACATCGCCATGCCAGAGACTGTCGTGCCGCTTCGAGCTTTTGCTGACCTTCGTTTCGCTCCTCGCCGCGCTGCATCTGCTCCCGGCGGCGGCATTCGCTGAACCGGCGCGGCTGACCGTGCTCTTCGGGATGTTGGCCCTCGTCACTCTGGTGCCCGGCTACGGGCGGCTGGCCGGAGCGATTGACGAGGAGCGCGCGCAGGCGGGCGGCACGGCGCTGGTCGTCGATGCGGGCGACTTCACCCAGGGCACGCTCTACCACACCGTTCTGGTGGACGAGGCGCTCGAACTGCGCCTCATGGGCGCGATGGGCTACGACGCCGTCGCTTTCGGCAATCACGATTTCGACTTCCGCCCCTCCGGCGCTGCGGGAATGCTTCGCGCCGCCCGCGCCAAAGCCGCCGCGCTGCCGCGACTGCTCATTTCGAACTTGCACTTCAGCGAAAGCGACTCCGGCGACGACGCGCTGGAACGGGCCTTCCGCGACTACCCGGTGCGCGGCTACACAGTCGTCGAGCGCGGCGGGCTGCGCATCGGCATCTTCAGCGTACTCGGCAAGGATGCCGCCGAAGACGCGAGTTTCGCCAGGCCGGTCACCTTTACAGACCCGGTCGAAGCGGCGAGAAAAACGGTGAAGATTCTCAGGGAGCGCGAGAAGGTTGACCTCATCGTCTGCCTGTCGCACGGTGGCACGAATCCAGACTCGCGCCTCTCCGAAGATGAAAAGCTCGCCGCCGTCGCCCCCGGCATCGACGTGATCGTCAGCGGCCACACGCACACGATTTTGCAGTCGCCGATCATGGTCGGCAGAACGGCGATCGTCTCCGCAGGATCGTACGGCACGTGGCTCGGCGTGCTCGATCTGATGGTCGAAAAGGGGCGCGACGTTGAGGTGACGGGCTACCGGCTGCGAAAGATCGACGCAAGGACGCCGGAAGATCCGATGATCGCGCAGATGATCACCAGCTTCCGGAGCATCGTCGAGGAGCGCTACCTCGCGCACTTCGGCTACCGCTTCGACCAGGTGCTCGCCCGCCAGCCCTTCGATGGCCAGAGCATCGAAGACGCCTACGCCCGCCCCGGCGAAACCGGCCTCGGCAACCTCGTCACCGACGCTTATCGCTTCGCCGTCGAGCGGGCGGAGGGAGGCCACCGCCACATCGACGTTGCGGTGGATGTGCTCGGCTGCATCCGCTCGTCGCTCTACCGGGGCGACATCCGGGTGGCGGACGTCTTCCAGACCGCCTCGCTCGGCCCGGTGCAGTACGGCTATTGCGGCAACACCATCGTGGTCGTCTACCTCACGGGCCGCGACCTGAAAAAGCTGCTGGAGGTGCAGACAAGCATCGCCCCCTCGAAAAAGGACGCCCTCCTGAGCGTCTCCGGCATCAGGTTTCGCTACAACCCGAACCGCGTGCCGTTCGACCGCGTCACCTCGGTCGAAGTCGAAGGGCGCGACCAGCGCGTCCGCCCGCTGGAAAACGAGCGCCTCTACAGCGTGACCATCAACTCCTACCTCGCCAGCTTCATCGACCTGATCGGCAAAAAATCGCACGGCATCCTCTCGATCACACCGCGGGACGAAGCGGGCAAGCCGGTGACAGAAAAAGATGCCCGCAGACTTACGGTAACGCGCAACGGCGAGCCGCTCCGCGAATGGGTCGCGCTGGCCGAGTACCTCACATCGTTCCCGGAAAAGGACGGCACTCCGACGGTGCCCGAACGCTACGCCAAGCCCGAAGGCCGCATCACCGCCGAAGCCTCATGGAACCCCATCGCCCTCCTCGCCGGAGGCAACTGGCTCACCGTCACCGCCACCGCGCTTTTCGTTGCTGCGGTGATGCTCGTGATTATGCTGGTGCGTTGGGTTGTAGTAAAACACAGGAATTAGCACAGATGCTAAATGATAATGCACTGGTTTAAGGCCATATCCTGCGTGACAAGGAATCACTCTTGAACTTTTATAGCATTTATGCTATTATGAAAAATGAGTTATCAAATTCTCTTTTTCAACGAGTCCGTCAAGGCTGAAATCGAAAACTGGCCAGTTGGCATAAAGGCCTGTTTAGTGCGCATTACGGAACAGATTGAAATTTCGGGCCCTAACCTTGGAATGCCTTACACCCGCTCATTCGGGAAGGGGCTTTTTGAAATCAGGGCCAGAGGAGCTGAAGGAATAGGGCGTGCGTTTTTTTGCTGTCTTGTTGACCGCCAAGTGGTCATTTTACATGGCTTTATCAAAAAAACACAGAAAACACCTGCAAAAGAGCTTGAAATCGCCCGAAAAAGGCAGAAAATGGCACAATCATGACTACAGAAGAGAACAATACATTCAACCCGGTTCCGTTCGATCCCAAAGCTTTCGTGGAACAAAAACGAGCGGAAGACGCGGGATTCAGAGTCGCCTACGACGCGCTTGAAGACGAGTTTTCCGCACTTGCAGCGTTGCTGGAAGCCAGAACCAAAGCGGGACTGACCCAAGCAGAAATTGCTTCTCGAATGGGTGTGTCGCAACCGATTGTAGCAAGAATCGAATCCAGCCTCGGCAGCCAATCCCACTCCCCATCGCTGAACACTCTTCGCAGATACGCTCAGGCTTGCGGGATGAAACTGGTGATTCAAATGGTGCGAGAGGATGATGAGAAGTATGAATAAAGAACCCCACCGCTTGAAGCGAAGTATTGAGCTTCAAGCCCTAAGCAAAGGACTAAATACGTACTTCCCTTTGATACGACCCTCAGTTACTGTGCGATTGTAGTTCTCCAACGCAACACATGTTTCAAAAGATAACAAGGCTATTTGCTTCTGAATTGCCGAGTTGTAGTTCAACTGGTACGGCGTCTCTTGAGATGTAGATAAACCTACAAGCACAGCCTGAAGCGCATGGTAAAGAGCCAAAAGCTGCGGTATCTCGTAATTCAATTCACGACCGATTTTTCTCAGCATCGGTGAATCAAGTGCTTCAATGTTTGTTGGCTGAAATTGAGAGTGTAAGATTTCGCGGACCGTGCTTCCTGTAGAAATTTTCAGAAAAAAGACTGATTCAAGTCGAGTCACGTAAAATTCAATATCCGTTCGGGCTTGATCAATATATGCCATGGTTTGATTGTAGTCATGCATCTGCTTCTGCAAGCGAGCCTGAAAAACGAGTATTGAAATAGTTAGAAGCGTCAGAATCGGGGTATAGATACCTGACATAGCAGAACCAAACTCTCCCCATCGAGAATGCTCAGATGATAGCCGTCCACCAAATGTCCAAATGTAAAAGATTAACGGTGCAATAAGAGGCAATACAATTAGCGTAAGAGTAATCACATGCACACGTGACATTGACACGAATTTACCTTCTTTGACCTGTATTCATAAGTATCTTGGCGAACAGTTATCTTACAAAGAAGCGATAACAC
>CAYZCF010000124.1:372-7223 GCA_964476855.1 uncultured Chlorobiaceae bacterium | reverse complement strand
CGGTGTTATCGCTTCTTTGTAAGATAACTGTTCGCCAAGATACTTATGAATACACATGATGGCGGCCCTATCACTGTAGCGTTCAGCTCTAAATATTATGGAATGTGAGGTTTGTGTTCATCATTTCTCATCTCCCCCCCTTACCGCCCCACAACGCACTCCACCACCGTGTCGTGCAGCACGGGGCGGAACTTGCGAATCTTGATGTTCTCCTCGGTTGGCCACACCCTGTTGCTTAACAAAATCACCGCCAAATCTTTCTCCGGATCGACCCAGATGCTGGTGCCGGTGTAGCCGAGGTGGCCCCAGGCGTTGGCGGAGAAGCGGCTGCCTGCCGAGGATTTGCCGGGGGTGGCCATGTCCCAGCCGATGGCTCTTGGCCATTCGGTTTTCCTGAGAAACTTTCTGACGGTCGATGCTGCGATGTAGCGCTTGCCATCCAACTCCCCGCCGTTCATCAGCATTCGCACCATCTTCATCAAATCGCCTGTCGTCGTGAACAGGCCCGCGTGTCCGGCGACTCCGCCGAGGAGGGCAGCGTTCTGGTCGTTGACGAGCGGGCGCGGCGTGGCGAGCGGCCAGGCGGCGTCGGTCGCGGTCGGGGCGATGCGTGGCAGCAACGCGGCTGGCGGCGTGAACATCGTGGATTTCATACCGAGCGGCGCGGCGAAGCGGGCGTGGAAGTTGGCGGCGAGGTTCTGGCCGGTGACTTGTTCGATGATCCTGCCGAGCAAAATGAAGTTCAGGTCGCTGTATTTCGTGTCGCTTCCTGTCCTGTAGATCAGCGAGTCCTGCTCGATGGCGCGGAACACTTCGCCGGGCGTGCGGCACGTTTTGGCGTAAAAGGTGTGCGCCCGCAGGCCGGAGGTGTGGCGCATGAGCTGCTCGATGGTGACGCGCCCCTTGCCGCTGGCCGCGAATCCGGGCAGGTAGCGGGCGACGGGCGTTTGCAGGTCGAGCGAGTCGCGCTCCACGAGTTGCATGGCGATGCTCGTGGTGACGACCGCTTTGGTGAGCGACGCGGCGTCGTAGATCGTCGTGGTGTCCGCAGGTGCGCTCGCCGGGTCGTAGGTGCGCCGCCCGAACGCTTTGTGATACAACGTTTTACCCCGGTAGAGCACGGCGAGGCTCGCGCCGGGAAAAACGCTGTCCGCGACGGCGCGTTTCATCACCGCGTCGAGCTTTGCGAAATCGGGAGTTCTGGCTTCCGCCGTCAGCGCAGCCGTCATTACAGCTACGCTGACGAGGATCGAAAGGAGTGATCGAAGCGCTTTCATCATGCGTCTCCTGCTGGAAAAGGCTCAGAAGAGCGTGAAGCGCACGTAGCGGTTCGGCCTCTTCTTCAGGTCGGTGGCCAGAGAGTCGAGCGAAACCAGCGTCCGGCTCAGGTTGTCGTACAGCGCCGGGTCGTTGTTGAGCTTGCCGAGGGTGCCCTTGCCGTCGTTGAGCTGCTTCATCAGCGTCTCGGTTTCGGCGGCGGCGTTCCGGAGGTTCACGATGGTCTGCTCTGTGTTGTCGGCCAGCGACTTGTCGTTGATCAGCTTCGGCAGCAGTCCCTTACCGTTGTGAAGTTCCGCGCTGACCCTGCTCAGCTCGTCCGTGCTTTTGCGCAGATTTGCCACGGTTTTTTGCAGGTCGTCGCCCATCTGCTTGTCCGAAATGATCCGTCCGGCAGCCCCCTCGCCGTGGTTGAGGTTGTCGAGCAGCGTGTTGAGCTTTTCGATGGTCTGCTTGGCGTTCGCCGTAATGGCAGAGAGGCCATCCTCCGGCACGAGCTGGATGTAGTCGCCTTCCCTGACCGGCTTGCCGGTGCCTGCCGTGATGTCCACATATTTATCCCCAAGCACGCCGAGCGAGCGGATCGAGGCTTTCGAATCTTTGGTGACCAGACCGGCGAACTCGTTCTGCAACTTCAGGTCGGCCACGACGAACAGCGAGTCTTTCTGCGTGGTGAAACTGAGTTTCGAGACAGTGCCGATCTTCTTGCCGGAGACCGCCACGAAGTTGTTTTCAGCGAGGCCGTTGACGTTGCCGGTCAAAATCCTGATGGTGGTCACGCCGGTGAAGATGCTGGTGTTCTTGCCGATCACCAGGCCGAGATAGGCGGCGAAGCCGAGGCCGAGCAAAAAGAAGATGCCGGTTTTCAGGTCGCTCCATTTCAGTTCTTTCAGGTTTCTCATACGGTGACAGGGGTCTTGAAAAAATTAAAGTTCGAGAATCTTGTCCGACAGGATCGAACGGATGAACGGATGTTCCGATTCGTGCAGTTTTTCCGTCGGGCCGTCGAAGATGATTTTGCCCTGGTAGAGCACGGCCACTTCGTCGGCTATGGCGAAAACGTCGTCGATGATGTGGGTCACGAAGACCGCGCCGAGGTCGTTGCTCTTTTTGAGCGAGGCGATCAGGTTCAGAATCTTGCGCGAACTGACCGGGTCGAGGCCGGCGGTCGGCTCGTCGAAGAGGATCATCTTCGGGTTGAAGATCAGCGCCCTGCCGATGGCCACGCGCTTCTTCATGCCGCCGCTGAGGCTTTCGGGGAGCTGATCCTCGTAGCCTTCGAGTCCGGCGAAACGGATCTGCTCCATCACGCGGCGGCTTATCTCCTCGTCGGGCAGCCGGAGGTTCTCGCGCAGGAAGAAGCTCATGTTCTGGGCGATGGTCATCGAGTCGAAGAGCGCGTTGCCCTGGAAAACGATGCCCATTTTGCGCCGTATCGGGTAGAGATCGGCCTCCTTGAGCGGGGTAATATCGACCCCGTCGACGAAGACCTGGCCGCTGTTGGGCTTGATGAGGCCGAGCATCAGCTTGATGATGGTGCTCTTGCCGACGCCGCTGGGGCCAAGCACCGCCTTGATGGTGTTGTCCTGCACGGCCAGAGAAACCTTGTCGAGAATCACCTTTTCGCCGTACTTCAGCGTGACATTCCGGAGTTCAATCATAATCAGTGCATGATGTCGAGCACGATTTTCGAGACGTAGAAATTGGCCACGAGCACCAGACCCGACGAAGCCACGATTCCCTTGATGGTCGAGCGGCCCACGCCCGCCGTGCCGCCGCGCGCCGAGAAACCGTTGAAGCTGCTGACCAGCGTGATGATGATGGCGAAGACCGGCGCCTTGAGGAAGCTGACGACGAAGTCCTTGGGGGCGAGTCTCGGATAGATCGAGTTCCAGAAGATGCCGGGATCGATTTTGTGGTAGTATTCGGCTACGAGCGCTCCGGTCTGCAATCCGGCGAAGTCGGAGAGGGCGATGAGCGGCACGAACATGATGAGCGCGGCGAGCAGCCTCGGCATGACGAGTTTGGCGATGGGGTCGGTGCCGAAGGCGCGGAGGGCGTCGATCTGCTCGGAAATCTGCATCGCGCCGAGTTCCGCGCCGTTGCGCGAGCCGTAGCGGGCCGAGAGCATGAGGCCCATGAGCAGCGGGCCGAGCTCGCGCAGCACCGCGTTCGAGGTGGAGCGTCCGAGCATCGTCTTCGCGCCGAACTCTTCGAGCAGGTTGCCCACCTCCATCGACATCAGCGCCCCGATGGAGATCGAGCTGACCAGCACGATCGGAATCGACTGGACTCCGCAGATAAGCGCCTGATCGAGCACATCCCGCCAGTAGCGCTTCGCTTTGGGCAGGGTGATGAACGCTCTGAGCGCGAAGTAGAAAAATTCCTGCATGGTCAGCAGTAGCTCCTTGAAGCGGAGCACCTTGCTGTCCACGTAGTTACCGATGAGCGTCAGCGGCATGGCATCAAATTCAGTTCATCGACAAGTTGCGCCGGTTCGGCGACCGGCGCGGTTTCGTGGTGCAAGTATACAAAACTTGCCCGATTTTCAGGTAAATGGCTCGAAAAAGTCATTTCTTTCCTGCCGGAACGAGCCGGCTTTTCATTTTGGTCACCCATTCGTAGGGAATCCATATCTGGCCGAAGTTGTCTTCGTGATCCTTCAGCCCGTGGTAGTCCGAGCCGCCTGAAAAGAGCATGAAGTACTCGTTGGCGATTTCGCGATAGTAGTTCTGGCGGTACGTGTCGTGCGAGGGATGGATGATTTCCAGGCCGTCCAGCCCGAAGGAGATGAGCTGGCGGAGGATTTCATCGGGCACGTTCTGCGCCGGATGGGCGAGGAACGACAGGCCGCCCGCTTCGTTGACGAGGCGGATGACCTCTTCCGGATGCGTTTCGATGCTTTTGACGTAAGCCGGGCTGTGCGAACCAAGGTACTTGCTGAACGCTTCGCTGAAACTTTTGACAAAACCGCCATCCTGGAGCACCGCCGCGATGTGCGGACGCCCCACGCTGCCGTTCTGGGCCTTCATGATGATCTGTTCGATCTCGATCTTGACGCCCATCTTCGCCAGTTTCTGCACCATGCGCTCGGCCCGCTCCGTGCGGAGAAGGCGGCAGTGATCCAGATAACTCTTCAGCTCGGATTGCTGATAGTCAAAAAAATAACCGAGGATATGAATGTCATACCCTTTGTAGGCCGAGCTCATCTCTACACCGGGGATAAGCTCCAGACCCAATTCGAGTGCTAATGGCTTTGCTTGGTCTATACCCGTGACGGTATCGTGATCGGTGATGCTGATGGCTTTCAGTCCGACACGAACCGCCTTGCGAACGATCTCTTCGGGCGTGAAC
Organism: uncultured Chlorobiaceae bacterium; assembly: GCA_964476855.1. Taxonomy (GTDB): domain Bacteria; phylum Bacteroidota; class Chlorobiia; order Chlorobiales; family Chlorobiaceae; genus Chlorobaculum. The sequence goes on along the minus strand of CAYZCF010000124.1, from coordinate 2,591 downwards.
AGACCGTCCGAACATTTGGTGTGTATGTGTAAATCTGCTTTATCAAAGCCATTATGCCCTACACCTGACGAGCTGTATGGCATGGCCAAATTCTGTTTTTAGTGTTTTTTTTCAATCTGACTATATAATAAAAATTCCTTCTCTCTTGTACAGAATTGACAATAATTTTTTGCGGCTGAAAGTTGCAGGGCGGCGGGCGGTGCGTCAGGAGAGCATGTGATGGTGTGCAGGGATGGAGGAATGATTTCGATCTCGATGGCGATTTTGGAGAACGGAGTGGTTCGTCGATCATTTGCAGAGGCTGGCCTTGCGCCTGCCATGATTTTCAGGTGTGTACCGGCATTTCGGGAGAGCAACCGCGAGGATTGCCGCTATGATCTCCCGTCCAAATCCGGAATCGCTATCGAAATCTAATCTGGACTCCAATTCCATCCATTACACGGGCGACAATTTTCCAGCCGCGATCATGACGATGAGGCTTACGCCGAGAATCAGGCGGTAGGCGATGAAGACGCCGGTGCTGTGGCGCTTGAGGTAGGAGAGCAGGAAGGCGATGGAGAGGTAGCCGGAAATGAAGGCAAAGACCGTGGCTACGGCAATAGCGATCATGTTGTCGTTCGTGGCGGTGATGACGTCCCAGGTTTTGTAGAGCTGATAGGCTCCTGCCGCAAAGACCGAGGGGAGCGAGAGCAAAAAGGAGAATCGCGCCGAGGTTTCGCGGTCGAGGTTGCGGAACAGCCCCGCCGTGATGGTGACGCCGGAGCGGGACGATCCTGGAATGAGCGCCAGCGCCTGCGCCAGGCCGATAATCATCACATCGAGCCAGCTGATCTCGCGGATCGCCTTTCCCCGCAGCCCTTTCCGGGCGCGGTTCGCGGTGTGCTTTTCGGCCACGACCAGCACGAGGGCCAGCAGAATCAGCGCCGCCGAAACCCAGTAGAGCGAGCGTAGGACGGTTTCGATCTGGTCTTTGAAAGCGAGTCCGAACACCACGATCGGTATCGTTCCTGCGGCGATCATCCACCCCGTCCGGGAGTTGTCCGTTTCGAACGGCCTGCCTTTCAACACTCCCGAAATCACCGCTCCGCTGATCGAAACGATGTCTTTGGCGAAGTAGATCAGTACCGCCGCGAGCGTGCCGATCTGCACGATTGCCGTGAAGGCCGCGCCCGGATCCTCCCAGCCCATGATGGCGGGGACGATGCGCAGGTGAGCCGAGCTGCTGATGGGTAAAAATTCTGTAAGTCCCTGCGCGATGCCGAGCGTGATGGCCTGGATGAGGTTCATTGGGGTTTGTGACTTCGGTTACCGGATTCCGCACTGCGAGAGGAGCTCGCCGATGCGCTTAGCCGTCGCCACGACGGCTCGTCCGCGGTGGCTGATGGCGTTTTTCTCGTCGATAGAGAGCTGGGCGAAGGTGCGTTCCATCCCCTCCGGCGCGAAGACCGGATCGTAGCCGAACCCGCCGTCGCCCTGCGGCTCGGTGGTGATGACGCCGTCGATGTGGCCGTCTGTGGTTTCGTCGATCACCATCGCGCCACCATCCAGCGCGGGCAGGCGGCCCTTCATGGCGATCACCGTGCGGAAGCGGGCCGTGCGCTCGTTTTTGCCGCGCCTCTCCGAGAGCAGGTGGCGCACGTTGTCTTCGTAGGTTCGTGTGACTCCGTCCGGCACGGGCGCGTAGCGGGCGGAGTAGACGCCGGGCGCGCCGCCGAGCGCATCGACTTCGAGGCCGGTGTCGTCGGCGAGCGCGATGAACCACTCCAGTCGCGGCGCGACCAGCTCGAAGATCGCCTGCGCCTTGAGCCGTGCGTTGCCTTCAAGCGTCGGCTCGGTCTCCTCCACGTCGATGTCGAGTCCGAGGTCATGGAGCGAGCGGACGTGGATGCCGGAGGCGAGAGCTTCGAGCACCGGCTTCAGCTCGCGAACCTTGTCCTTGTTGCCGGTGGCGAGAACGATGGTGATGTCGGAGTGCTGTATTTCCATAGCGGTTATCGGCGGATGAGGTCGAGAATTTCCTGAATGGCTGCCGGAAGGCCGATGAAGACGGCGCGGGAGATGATGGCGTGGCCGATACTCACCTCCTCGATGTCGCGCAGCTCGCGGAATGGCGCAATGTTCAGCACGCTGAGGCCGTGCCCGGCGACCACGGTCAGCCCCATTTCGCGGGCGACACGCGCCGAATTGCGGATGCGTTCCAGCTCTTCCGCCCGTTCTTT
>CAYZCF010000124.1:0-362 GCA_964476855.1 uncultured Chlorobiaceae bacterium | reverse complement strand
GAAACTCGACGATGTTCGCTCCGGCTTCGGAGGCAAGCACGATGGCTTCCGCCTCCGGCTCGATGAAGATGCTGACGCCGATCTCCTTGTCGCGCAACGGCTTGACGAATTCGGTGAGGCGAATGAAGTGCTTCTGGATGGCAAATCCGCCCTCGGTGGTCAGCTCCTCGCGCTTTTCGGGTACGAGCGTGACGAGGTCGGGTCTGACCGACAGCGCGATTTTCTGCATCTCGTCGGTCATGGCCATTTCAAGATCGAGCTTGGTGGTAATCTCCTCCCGCAGCCGTGCGAGATCGTCGTCCTTGATGTGGCGGCGGTCTTCACGCAAATGACAGACGATGCCTGCTGCGCAGTGCATTTCG
>CAYZCF010000123.1:0-7625 GCA_964476855.1 uncultured Chlorobiaceae bacterium | reverse complement strand
AATCGGTCTCCATCATAAAGATTGTCTGCGCCTGCCTTCTCCTTGCCGTCACGATCACCCTTGCGCCCGCCGCTGTCCGCGCGGACAGCCGGGAGATGAGCCGCATCACCCGAGAGCGCAGCAAAGTCGAGAGCACGCTGAAAGAGCTGAAGAAGCAGCTCTCCGAGTATCAGTCGAAGCTCAACAGCACCAAAAAGAACGAGCGCCGCTCGATTGCCGACCTGAACAACATCCGCAACCAGATCAAGGTCTATGAGCGCCTGATCACGGAAAACCAGTCGCTTCTGAACCAGCTCGACAAGGAAATCGACGAGCTACAGAACGAGCTGCGGGAGAACCGCGAGACCTACCGCCATGTTTCGACCGACTTCCGGCAGGTGGTCATCGCGGCCTACAAGCGAGGTGGAGACCGCGATGCCGAGCTGATGCTCTCTTCGGGGTCGGTCAACGGCGCGATTGTGAGGGCCAGGTACATGGGATTTCTGTCGGGGTCGGTCAGGTCGAAGGTGAACGACTTGCAGTCGAGCGCGCAGCAGCTCGAAAGCAGCCGGGCGCAGCTCCAGAAGACCTACCGGGAGAAGGAGCTGGCCATGAAGAGCCAGCAGAAAGAGTTGCAGAGCTACTCCTCCAAAAAGAAGGAGAAAGAGCAGGTGCTCACGGTGATTCAGAAAGACAAAAAAAACTACGCCGCCCGCATTACCGAGGTGCGCAGAAAGCAGCGGGCGATGCAGAAAAAGATTGAATCGCTGATCATGGCCCAGCAGGAGTTGATCAGAAATGAGCAAGAGCGTGCAAGGCAGCAAGCCCAGGAACGCCGCGCGCGTCTTGCGGCGCAACGGGCAGCCGAGCGCCGCCGGAAGGCTGCTGAAAAAGAAAGAATCGCCCGTCAGAAAGCGTCGGATAAGGGCGAACGGAAGCCAACTGACCGTTCTGAAGAGGTTTCGCAAAAACCCTCCCGCCCGGCTCCCGCGAATCGTGAAACTCCGCCAGAGGAGCCAATGGTGGTTGTCGATCAAACCGAGTCTGAAATCGATCGGGTGTCGGTTGATTTCGATAAAGGCTCAGCCCTGCCGTGGCCGGTTAACAACGGTGTCGTCGTGCGCAAGTTTGGCTCTTTGCTCGACAGGGAGCTGAACATCGTGACGGTCAGCAATGGCATCGACATTTCCGTGCCGGTCGGCACACCGGTCAAATCGGTTTCCGGCGGCAAGGTGGTACAGGTAGCTTACCTGCCGACCTTTGGAAATGTGGTCATCGTCCGCCATCCGAAATCATATCTTACTGTCTACGCAAATCTTGGCCGCGTTTCGGTAGCCAAGGGAGAAATCATCCGCTCGCGCCAGCTGCTCGGCTCTTCGGCAGCGATGCCCGAAGGCGGCTCGACGGTGCATTTCGAGGTGTGGAAAGGCAAGGTCAAGCAGAATCCCCAAAGATGGCTCAGATAACAGGGAGAGATTCATGGGCGTGAAATGGCTCCTGGCGGCGATGATTGCCGTGCTGCTTCGTCCCGACGCATTCTGGCGCGAGGCACGCGAGCGCCTGCGGGAGATGAATGCGATGAAGGAGTACGCCGCGCCGGTCATCGCGCTCGTGCAGTTCGTCAAGCTTCCGTTCATCGCTGTGCCGCGCATGGCCATGCTGCTGGCTGTCATCGGCTTCACGGTGGATGTGGCCGTGCTCTGGCTGCTCTCCGGAGCGCTGGTTTCGCTGGCCGGTTCCGGGCGATCCGGGTCGATCAGGCAGGAGGTCATGACGGTGCTCTGCTTTTCGCTCACCCCGGCGTGGCTCGCCGAGCCGTTCGGTTTCGCAGGAACGTGGCGCTGGCTCGTTATGGCGGCGGCGCTTGTCCACGCGCTCTTCATCGCTCGCATTGGCATGCAGACCATGCTTGCAAGCGAGATACCGGAGATCGAAGCCTTCGCCGGAAAATCGGCTCTTCTGATTGCCACGGCGGCGATGATCTCGTTCCTGCTCCAGAGCGGGCTTATCCGTTTTTTCACCTCTTTCTGATTTTCAATCCATGCAACCGCAAAACCTCCATCTCGACTACAGCCTGGTCGAAGCCATTCTGATTCCATTCATCCGCAACGAGATCAGGAAGTTCGGCTTCGGATCGGTGGTGCTTGGCCTTTCGGGCGGCATCGATTCTGCGGTGGTGTGCGAGCTCGCCGTCCGGGCGCTCGGCGCACAGAATGTGCTCGCGCTCCTGATGCCTTACAAAACGAGCAGCCAGGAGAGCATCGATCATGCGCAGCTCATGGTGGAGCGGCTCGGCATCCGCGCCGAGGTCACGCCGGTTTCGGAGGTGGTGGACGCCTTTTTCGCGACGCGTCCCGACGCCAGCCGCCTGCGACGGGGCAACGTGATGGCGCGGTCGCGGATGCTCTGCCTCTACGACGTCTCGGCGCGGGACGGCTGCCTGGTGCTCGGCACGAGCAACAAGACCGAGCTGATGCTTGGCTACGGCACGATGTTCGGCGACATGGCCTCGGCGGTCAACCCCATCGGCGACCTCTACAAGACGCAGCTTTTCGGGCTGGCGCGGCACCTCGGTATTCCCGCGCCGCTCATCGACAAGCCGCCATCCGCCGACCTCGGGGAGGGGCAGAGCGACGAAGCCGACCTCGGCTTCAGCTACGACGCGGTTGACCGGCTGCTCTACATGATGCTCGAAGAGCGCATGGATCGCGACGCCATTCTCGCCGAAGGGATCGACCCCGCCTTCTACCAGCGGGTGCGCAGCATGGTGGTGCGCAACCAGTACAAGCGCATGATGCCCGTCATCGCCAAACTCTCAAGCCGCACGCCGGGGATCGATTTCCGGTATGCAAGGGATTGGCAGGAGGTGAGGTAGGGTTGGGAGAGTATCAGCTTGGGGCTATTGGGACAGGTGGGACGATTGAGACTGATGGGAGAATAAGAGCTCAGGAATTTTGATCCTGTCCCACGAGTCCCATGAGTTCCTCCTGTCCCACTTCTGCTAAAACGACCGCAGCACGGTGTCCGTGAGATAATGCTTGTCGTCTTTCTGTGGGAAATCCGTCGTGTAGTGCAGGCCGCGGGATTCGCGGCGTTTGATGGCGCTCTGGATGACGAGGCTTGCTACCTTGATGATGTTGCGCAGTTCGATGATCTGAGGGGTGATCCTCGTTTTTTTGTAGTAGGCCTCGGTCTCCTCCTTGAGGAAGTCGATGCGGCGGCGTGCGCGGTCGAGGCGCAGGTCGCTGCGGACGATGCCGACGTAGTCGTTCATGATCACCTGCGTCTCTTTTTTGTTGTGCGCCACCAGAATCCACTCTTCCGGGCTGGTTGTGCCGGAGTCGTCCCAGTCGGGGAATTCGTGCTCGAAATGGATCGAATTCAGCTCCGCCCGAATATCCTCGCTGGAGCGCCAGGCGAAGACCAGCGCTTCGAGCAGGGAGTTGCTCGCCAGCCGGTTTGCGCCGTGTACGCCGGTGCAGCTCGTCTCGCCGCAGGCGTAGAGGCGGCTGATGGTGCTGCGTCCCCGGCTGTCCGTTCTGATGCCGCCGCATGAGTAGTGTGCCGCCGGAACCACTGGAATCATCTCCTTTGTCATGTCGATGCCGAAACCGAGGCAGGTCTCGTGAATGTGCGGGAAGTGCTCCTTCACCCGTTCCGCGTCGAGGTGCGTCACGTCGAGGAACACATACTCGTCGCCGCTCTTCTTCATTTCCGAGTCGATCGCTCGCGCCACGATGTCGCGTGGGGCGAGGTTCTCGCGCCGGTCGTAGCGGTGCATGAACGCTTCGCCCTCCTTGTTGCGCAAAATGCCGCCGAATCCGCGTACCGCCTCGGAGATCAGGAATGACTTGGCTTTCGGGTGGAAGAGCGAGGTCGGGTGGAACTGGATAAACTCCATGTTGGCGATCTCTGCTCCGGCGCGATAGGCCATCGCGATGCCGTCGCCCGTGGCGATATCCGGATTCGTCGTATGCAGATAGACGTGGCCCAGCCCGCCCGAGGCCACCATCGTCACCTTCGAGAGAATCTTCTTCGGCTTGTGGTTGAGCGTGTCGAGCACGTAGGCGCCGTAGCAGGTGATGTCGTTGGTCTTGATGCCGAGGTGGTGCTCGGTGATCAGTTCGAGCGCGTAGTGGTGCTCCAGCAGCGTGATGTTGGGATGCGCGTTGACGCGAGCGAGCAGCGCCGTCTCCACCTCGCGACCCGTCAGGTCTTTGGCGTGCACGATGCGGTTGCGCGAGTGGCCGCCCTCCTTGCCGAGATCGAGCGTGTGATCGGGGTTGGTCGTGAACTCCACGCCAAGCTCGATGAGCCGCCTAATGTGCGCCGGGCCTTAGTGCACCAGAATGCTCACCATCGCCTCGTCGCAGAGGCCAGCGCCCGCGTCGAGCGTGTCGTCGATGTGCAACTCCGCGCTATCGTCACCGGCGATGGTTGCGGCGATGCCGCCCTGCGCCCAGTTGGTATTGGAGGTGGAACTCTCTTTTTTGGTGATGATCGTGACCGTGGCGTGGTCGGCCATGTTGATGGCGAAATAAAGCCCACCAATACCGCTGCCGATAACCAGCACATCGGTTTTTACTTCCTGTGTCATGTCTGTGTATGGCGTATTTGACGATTTCCCCGTCGCTCCTCGCCTTCGTGGAGTAACCGCAGGCATAAAGGCAACAATCGGCAATATAGTCACTTCGAACTCAACTTCAGGGCATTGCACCCCGTCACCAAACGCAAACCGGGAATCTGTCGCGTGACGATTCCCGGTCTGGTCAAAAAATATGAGCGATGGTTCCGTTACGGCAGCAGCACCGCGCAGGAGATCACGGTCGTCCAGAGGCCGGTTTCGCCCTCGGCTGACTCGGTGATGTTGAAGGAGTTGACGATTTTGCCGCTCATCTTGTAGATGCCCTCGCGCTCGTCCCAGTCCTTGTTGGGGTCGAACTCGATGCCGAGCGTGGTCGCCAGCATCGTGGCGGCCAGATCCTCGGCGTACTCGCCCGACTGCTCGGCGGTTTCGCCGTAGGGGTGGTGCTCGGAGAGGTAGCCGTACTGGCTGTCGTCCGCCGGAAGCGCCACGCCGACCGAGGCGGTGATGAGGCGGTTGTTTTCGTTGGTCGAGTTACGCGCCATGACCGCGAAGGTGATTTGTCCCGGTGAAAGGTGCTTCAGCCCCTCTTCGACGCTGATACGCTCGCATTTTGGAGGAAAGATACTGGAAACCGTCACCAGGTTGCACTTTTCGATCTTGGCGTCACGCAGGGCGAGCTCGAACGAGGAGAGGTACTCTTTGTGCCTTCCGACACCCTTGGTGAAAAATACTTTTGTCGGGACGAATGACAAGGTGGTTTCTCCGGATAGAGGTTGAAAAATAGTCGTCAGTTTGTGCAATTATAGGAAAAACGGAACGCAATCAAAACGATTTTTTTGCGCTCGCCACCTTAAAAAATTTACGCTTGCCCGCGCGGATGATGACCGGCGTTTCAGCGAACTCGATCACGGCGTTGATGTCGGCGATTTTCTCCTCGCCCGCCTGCACCGCGCCCTGCTGGATCATGCGCCGCGCCTCGTTCTTCGACGGGAACGCCTTGAGCGCCATGAGCAGCTCGACGACTGGCATCGAAGCCTCCTCGAACTCGACGGTCACGAGATCGTCCGGAGCCTGTTTGTTGACGATTACCCGGTCGAAGTGCTCCTGCGCTTTCGAGGCATCGTCCGCCGAGTAGTACTGCGCGACCACCTCGCGGGCGAGCTCGCGCTTGGTCTCGCGAGGATTGGCGGCGATCCGTTCGGCGATGGGCGCGCCGTTGCCGCTGTGGTGCGGCACGAGCAGGTTCCAGTACGTTTCGATCAGCGTGTCGGGAATCGAAAGCGTGCGGCCGTACATATCCTCCGGCGTGTCGTTGAAGCAGATGGCGTTGCCGAGCGACTTGGACATCTTTTCGACGCCGTCGGTGCCCACGAGCAGCGGCATGGTGATGCAGACCTGCGGCTCGATGCCGTACTCGCGCTGGAGGTCGCGCCCCACGAGGAGGTTGAACTTCTGGTCGGTGCCGCCAAGCTCCACGTCGTTTTTCAGGTGCACGGAGTCCATCCCCTGGGCGAGCGGATAGAGGAACTCGTGGATCGAGATCGGCGTCTGCGAGCGGTAGCGCTTCTCGAAATCGTCGCGCTCCAGCATCCGCGCCACCGTGTAGTGGCTGGCGAGCCGGATCACGTCGGCGAACTGCATGTTGCCCAGCCAGTCGGCGTTGTAGCAGATGGTGGTCTTTTCGGGATCGAGGATTTTCGAGGCCTGCTCGAAGTAGCTTTTGCCGTTCTCCCTCGCTTCCCCGGCGGTGAGCTGCGGGCGGGTCTTGCTCTTGCCCGACGGATCGCCGATCATGGCCGTGAAGTCGCCGATGATGAGAATTGCCTCGTGGCCCAAGTCCTGGAATTCGCGCAACTTTCGGAGCACCACCGAGTGGCCGAGATGCAGGTCGGGGCGCGACGGATCCGCGCCGAGCTTGATCTTCAGCGGCGTGCCGGTCTTGAGGGATTTGGTGAGCTTCTTTTCAAGCTCGTCGGTGCTGATGACCTCGACGGTGTTGTTGACGATAATATCGAGCTGTTCCTTGACGGGTGGAAAGTGCATGGTCTGTCTGATTGTCGGGGGATGGAGATTAATACTGTTTTTTGAGCTGCTGCAACTGCCGTTCGGCGTCACGATTCTTGATGGTCTCGCGCTTGTCGTAGAGCTTTTTGCCACGGGCGAGGCCGAGTTCGATTTTCAGCACGCCGCGCTTGTTGAAGTATGCCTTGAGCGGAATGAGGGTCAGCCCCTTCTCGCTGATCTTCGATTGCAGGCGCATGATCTCCGCCTTGTGCAGGAGCAGGCGGCGCGAGCGCTTGGGTTCGAGTTCGTCGAGCGTGTTGTGCTCGTAGGGGGTGATCTGCATGTTTTCGAGCCACACCTGGCCGTGGTGGATCATGGCGTAGCTCTCGCTGAGGCTCGCCTTGCCGAGCCGCACCGACTTGACCTCGCTGCCGAGCAATTCGATGCCCGCCTCGAAGGTGTCGAAAATCTCGAACTCGAACCGCGCCTTGCGATTGCTGATCGCCGTGACGTACTCCGGTTTGCCTTGTTGCTTTTTTGCCAACTGATTATCTCTCGGGTTTCGTGTTCACTAATGGCGTCTCAAAAACGGTTATCATGATCCTCGGTTGTGTCGGAAGCGGCGGCTGGTGCACAGAAGCCACGTTTACATTCAGAAGGGTTTTAACCCTTCGGACACTCAATACTCTTGCATTTATCATTGCCCCGGTCTTCAGACCGGGGTGACGTGTCTCTTACATCTCTTGTTATTACTCCGGCAACAACCGATTACAACTATTGCCAAAGTCAAGAGATTGGGCTAAAGCCCTTATTAATTTTGCTTTATCCATAATCCCCGGACTAAAGTCCGGGGCAAATGTTCAAGAGTTTGAGTGCCTACTCCTGATAATACTCCTTCGGGATCATGTTCCCGATGTTGAGCACAAGATAAGGGTCGAGCGCTTTTTTTACGCGCACCATTTCCATGATTCCATCCTTGCCGTACATCTGCACCAGATATTCGCTCTTCAGCTTGCCGATGCCGTGTTCAGCCGAGAGGGTGCCGCCCATCGCG
>CAYZCF010000122.1:0-7673 GCA_964476855.1 uncultured Chlorobiaceae bacterium | reverse complement strand
ACGATGGTGAAGTTTTCAAGTGTGCCGCTCATGCTTTTGCCTCCCCGGATTCCGGCGACTGAACCGCGTGGCCGCCGAAACCGTGGCGCAACGCCGCGACCACCTTGTCCGAAAAATTCTCTTCGCTCTGCGACCTGAAACGCTCGAAAAGCGCCCCGGAGATGATCGGCACGGCGACGCCGAGTTCCACGGCGGCCTCGACCGTCCAGCGCCCCTCGCCCGAATCGGCCACCTTGCCGCCGAGCCAGCCGAGGTCGTTGTCCTGCTCAAACGCCTTGCCCGCCAGCTCCATAAGCCATCCGCGAATCACCGAGCCGTTCGACCAGACCCGCGCCACGGTCTCGTTGTCGAGGTCGTAGCCGCTGGCGCGAAGCAGGTCGAACCCCTCGCCAATCGCCTGCATCATGCCGTACTCGATGCCGTTGTGCACCATCTTCACGAAGTGGCCGGAGCCGGAAGCGCCCATGTAGCCATAGCCGTTTGGCACGCAGAGGTCGCGCACCATCGGCTCGACAACCGCGTACGCCTCACGCTCGCCCCCCGCCATCATGCACGCCCCGTGGCGAGCGCCATCCAGCCCGCCGCTGGTGCCGATGTCGAGCAGGCGGATGCCCTGCTGGCGAAGCTTCTCCGCGCGGGCGACAGTATCGGTATAGCGCGAATTGCCGCCGTCGATGACGATGTCGCCCACCTTCAGGAACGGCGCGAGTCCGTCAATCACCGCATCGACGGGTCGCCCGGCAGGCACCATCATCCACACCACGCGCGGCGCATCGAGTTCGCCAACGAGATGCTGCAACGAACTGGCCGCCGTCGCGCCTTTGGCCGCAATCGATGCAACCGCCTCCGCCGAAACATCATACGCCACCACCTCGTGCCCAAGATCGAGCAGATGCTCGACCATATTGAACCCCATCTTGCCGAGACCGATGAATCCTATCTTCATATGAAATCTCCTTTTTGGCAGATAGTACGATCCCCGGCGGCTATTGGTTCCGGAGCTATTCGATCGATTACAGCAACTGAAGCTGTTGATCTTTGGCAGGGGCAAGCCCCCCTTGGCTGCCCGATGTCGCCAATGTGTGTACCCACATCCCGTAGAGGCAGTCCGCGAACCGACCGTGCAAATCCATGCACCTCCGGTAATCGATCCCGATTTCGATCTCTTGAAAACATTTGCATCTGACATCGCTATTCCTGAGATTGTGCTTTGAGCATTCATAACCGTCAGGCGTTCAGTAACCAGGCAGCGATGGGCAGCGAAATAGCAAAAACAGAGTTCAGCGCGGAGGATTTCCGGCAGTTTCAGCAGAACCTTCGAAAGGAGACTCGACTGCTGATGGAGTGGTTCGCCGCCGATGCGTTCGAGAAGCACGAGGTGATGTGCGGCATCGAACTCGAAGGGTGGCTCGTGGACAGCGATTGCACACCGGCGGCGCGGAACGACGAGTTCCTCGCGCGGGTGAACGATCCGCTCGTAGTGGCGGAGCTGTCGAAATACAACTTCGAACTCAACGTCCCGCCGCATCCGCTGAACCGCCAGCTCCCGGAGTTCCTGCGAACGCAGCTTCAGACGCTCCTCGAAAGCTGCTCCCGCCACGCCCGCGAGATGGGATGCCAGACCCTCTTTACCGGCATTCTGCCCACCTTGCAGGACCGGATGCTCACGCTCGAAAGCATGTCGTCGATGCAGCGATTTCACGCACTGAACCGTGAAATCCTGAAATCCCGGTCGCTCCATCCGCTCAAGATTCATATCGAGGGCGCCAGCGAACGGCTGGAGGTGGTGCACCGCGACGTCATGGCCGAGGCGGCGACCACTTCGCTGCAAATCCATTTCCAGGTTCCGTTCAGCCGGGCCGCCGCGTACTACAACGTCGCGCATGTGCTCTCGGCTCCGATGGCCGCGCTCTCGGCCAACTCGCCATTCCTCTTCGGGCGCGAGCTGTGGGACGAGACCCGCATTCCGCTCTTCGAGCAGGCGGTGAACACGCCGTCGTTCGTCGATCCCGCCGGAAGGCCGGTGTCGCGCGTCACCTTCGGGCACGATTACGTGCGCGAGTCGCTCCGGGAGGTGTTCCTCGAAAATCTCGACGGCTTCCCGGTGCTGCTGCCGGTGCTCTTCGACCACGATTACGCCATGATGCACCACCTGCGGCTGCACAACGGCACCATCTGGCGCTGGAACCGGCCACTGATCGGCTTCGGCGACGATGGCCGCCCACATCTGCGCATCGAGCACCGCGTTCCGGCGGCAGGACCGTCGATTCCCGACATCGTCGCCAACATCCTCTTTTTCTACGGCGCGATGCTCTACCTGCAACCGGAAGTACCGCAGGCCGAGCTGACGTTCGAAGAGGCTCGGGCGAATTTCTACGCCGCCGCCCGCTCCGGCCTCGACGCGCAAGTCAGATGGACGTCGGGCGAGTCGATGCCGGTCGAGACGCTCATTTTGCAGCACCTGATCCCCGGCGCGATTCTGGCGCTCGCCGCGGCTGGATTCAGAAGCAGCGACCTGCGCTACTACCTCGTCGATATTCTGGCGCAGCGGGTAGCTTCGCGCCGCAACGGCGCATGGTGGCAGAAGGCCTTCATCAAAAAGCACGGCCCCGACTTCCGGGCGCTGACGCAGGCGTATCTCGAAAACCAGCGCCGCGACACTCCCGTCCACGAATGGAGCCTCTGAGCCACCTCCCCGTTCCGGCGCTCCACCGCTTCGAGCGCCTGCCTGACGGCTTCACCGACGCGCCGGTCGAGCGGCTCGGCGACATCCTGCCCGGGCCGTCGCTCATCCGCATCGAGGGCGAGCCGGGGCCGCCGCTCTTCGTATCGATCCTCCTGCATGGCAACGAGACCACCGGCTTCGACGCCATGCAACGGCTGCTGGCGGGATACAATGCGCCACGACGGTTGCTGCCGAGGCCGGTGCTGCTTTTCGTGGGCAACGTCGCCGCCGCCGGGCGCGGACTGCGCAAGCTCGAAGGGCAAGCCGACTACAACCGCATCTGGCATGACGAGCGATTTCCGGAGCACCGGCTGGCGCGGGAGGTGCTGGAGGAGGTCACGAGAGCCACGCCGCTCGCCGCCATCGACCTGCACAACAACACGGGCAAAAACCCGCACTATGGCTGCGTCAACCGGCTCGACGACGCCACGCTCAGCCTGGCGCGGCGATTCAGCAGAACCATCGTCTGGTTCACCGAGCCGCACGAGGTGATCTCGATCGCGCTGTCGCGCATCTGCCCCTCGGTGACGCTCGAATGCGGCGTGTCGGGCAACGCCGCCGGAACGAGCCATGTGGAGAACTACCTTCGCCACTGCCTCGAACTCTCCGCCGAAGCGCTCTTCACGCCGCCGCCAAACCACCTCAGCGACCTGTTCCACACCACGGCGCGGATCATCGTGCGCGAGGGCGCGAGCGTGGAGTTCGGCGCGGGCGCACAGAGCGCGGACATCTGCCTGCGCGAAGACCTCGAAAGCCTCAACTTCGAGCGAGTGCCCGAAGGCGCGGAACTGGGATGCTGCCGCAATGGCGCGCTGCCGCTCGTGGTGATCGACAACGAGGAGCGCGACGTCACCAGCCGCTACCTCCGCTTCAGCGAAGAGCGGATTTTCACCAAGCTGCCCATCGTCCCCTCGATGTTCACCCGCGACACGCGAGTCATCATGCAGGACTGCCTCGGCTACATCATGGAGCCGTACGAGGTGAAGCAGGAAAATGATTGCTCCGGCTAAAACTCTTGACAATTGCCCCGGACTTCAGTCCGGGGTATGCGAATAAAGCTTAATAAATAAGGGCTTTAGCCCAATTTCTTACTGCGGTTCGTTGCCGGAGTAAGAAGCGGGTGGCCTTTTTTCATCGGGGTCGGAACGGGCGCGAATCGAAATCGAAACCCTGGACTGAAGTCCGGGGCAATATAAATGCAAGCGTTGAATGTCCGAAGGGTTGAAATCCTTCTGAATACCGAAGATATACCGCACTCACCTCTTCGAGTTCGCGGCGATCATTGCCTGGTAGCGGTCGATGAGCTGGCCGTTGACTGCGGCCCATGATTTGTCTTCGGCGAAGGCGAGGCCGCGCTCGCGCATCTCGCGGAACAGTTCGCCATCCTGCATGAGCTTCGTGCAACAGGCGTAGAAGTCGCCGACATCTCCCGCTTTGGCGACGAAACCGCCGCCGGAGCGTTCGACCAGCTCACGGCATCCGCCGAGATCGGAGACCACGGCGGGCAGGCCGGTGGCGAGCGCTTCGAGCGCGACGTTGCAGAAGGCCTCGGTGGTCGAGGGAAAAAGGAAAATGTCGCCGCTCGCGTAGGCCTCCGGAAGCGCCGCGCCGGTGAGATAGCCGGTGAAGATCGCCTCGGGCATCCGCCGCCGCATCTGCTCCTCCTCGGGGCCGGAACCGATCATCACGAAGCGTACCCGCTCGCCGAGACCCTCATCCATGAAGCGCCGGTAGAGGCTCATCACCACCTCGATGTCCTTGTAGAGCACGAAGCGCCCGGCGTAGATGACGACCGTCCGCCCCTCGGCATTCCACGCCCGCCGGAGCTTCGCGGAGCGGCGCGACGGGTCAAACAGCTCCCTGTCGATGCCGCGCGACCAGAGTTCCACCCGCTCGATCCCCTTGCCGGTGAGCCGCTCGCGGACGCTCTCGTTGGGCGCGAGCGTCACGTCGCAGGCGTTGTAAAATTTCCGGAGGAAGCGCCAGACCGCCGGTTCGGCGAAGCCAAGGCGGTAGTAGCTCAGGTAGGAAGGAAAATCGGTGTGGTAGGCCGATCCGACCGGAAGCCCCTTTCGTTTCGCATAGTGCAGAAACTTGCGACCAACGATGTCGGGGGTAGAGATATGGACGATGTCGGGCGCGAACTCGTCGAGTTGCCGCTCCGTGACGGCGTTGTAGAACCCGAGCTTGTAGTCGGGATAGAGAGGAATGGGCACCGACGGCGTCAGGTTGACCGGCACCGTGCTGTTCGCTCCGGGCGTGAAATCGGGCGTCCAGACCACGACCTCGTGCCCGTTTTTGATCATGGAGGCGACAAGCTGGTAGATCGACCGGACAGCGCCATCCTTGTCCTTGACATAGGTTCCGGCATACAAGGCTACCTTCATATCGGCGGCGGCAAAAAGCTGAAAATCATTGCATCTGACTCATGGAACAACGAAGCCCGCACGGCAAAAACCGGCAGGCCGTTGCTCGCCCTTTCAGGGTCAGTCAAAGGTAATATTTCCCGCTTAAAAAGCCGCGCCGCCGCTGAAGATTGCGGAATACCGAGCACGACGCTCTACTGGCTGGCGGCGATGCCTCCCACCACCGGATTGACCAGGCGCTTGTAATCGTACCACGAAAGCCGGAGCAGCTCGCGGTGGGTTCCGGCGTTGAAAACGATGTCGGCGCTCTCGTCAAGTTCGTCGTCCGCGTAGACCGCCATGCCGTAGAGATTGCCGAAGGGCGGCATCGCGCCGATTTCGCACTCGGGAAAGAGACCGCTGAACTCCACCTCTTCGGCAAGGGCGACATCGCGAGAGCCGCACAGTTCGCGGAGCTTGTCGAAATCGAGATGACGCGCGGCGTGCAGGAGCGCCATCGCCATGTTGCCGTCGATGGCGACCATGACCGTTTTGACCAGCTCGTTGCCCGACACGTGCGCGACGGCAGCGATCTCCTGCGCCGTGTAGGCCGGAGAGTGGCTGATAACGAAGTACTTGACGCGGTGGCTGTCGAGGAACTCCCGTAACCTTTTGATAGGCATAGCATCCTCCCTGTTTTTGTGTTGAACCGCTGAATTTTACAGAACGCAAACCGCCGTCTGTGCATTCCCGGTTCCGGCGCTAAATGGCCGGAACTTCAGCGGTGAGCCGCCATCCAGGCTTCAAGCACGGGCCGAGCCTCGCGATAGCCGGTGTCGAGAATTTCCGGCACGGCGGACATATCGACCAGGCTGAAGCGGGAGAGATCGGGCGTGATGACCAGATCGGACTCCCTGATCTGAATCTGCGAAATGGCGCGCATGGCGCTGTAGAAGGCATTGAGCAACAGGTCGGGCAAGTGCTCGGGCCGCCGGAAGCTGTGGCGGCCAAAGAGGTCGATGCAGACGATCTTGCTCGCGCCCATCTCCTTCAGCGGAGAGACGGGCACGTTTTCGACCAGCACGCCATCCACCAGCAGCATCTCGCCCTGCTCCACAGGTTTGAAAATGCCGGGAATCGACGAACTCGCCATCACCGCCGTGGCCACGTCCCCCTTGCGCAGCACCACCTCGTTGCCGGTGCAGATGTCGGTCGCCACGATCGCCAGCGGCACCGGGGCATCCTCGATGCGACGCGAGCCGAGCTGTTTCCTGACGATTTCGCCGAACTTGCGGTTCGAGAGCAGGCCATAGCTGGAGATGGTGAGGCCCGAAAGATCGTACCAGTCGAGGTCGAGCGCCACCGCCTCGATCTCCCGCCAGCTTTTGCCGAAGGCATGCATCGCCGCGATGAACGAGCCGATGCTGGTGCCCGCCACGCACTCCGCCCGAAAGCCACTCTCTTCCATCGCCCTGAGCACGCCGATGTGCGCCGCGCCCAGCACCACGCCGCCGCCAAAGGCGAGACCCGTCCGCTTCGAAGTCTTGTCCGCTCTCTCCATGATCTCTATGAAAAAAAGGTGAACAGCCGTTTGAGAAAAGCAATCCCCCGTTCGCTGTAGGGCGGATAGCGCAGATCGGGATCGGGAAAAGCGCTTCGCCGGAGCACGCTCCTCGGCGCGGTGAAGGTCTCGAATCCCGCTTTGCCGTGATAGAGACCGATGCCGCTCACGCCGCGCCCGCCGAAGGGCAGGCCGGGAATCGCGGCCTGAAAAAGCAGATCGTTGCAGCAGACGCCGCCGCTCCGGGTATGCTCTTGCAGGTAACGCAGCTCCGCGCGGTCGCGGGAGAAGAGATAGACGGCGAGCGGGTCGGGACGTGAGCGCACCTGTTCGGCCGCCTCCGCGAGCGTCGAAAATGCGAGCACCGGCAGCACCGGGCCGAAAATCTCCTCCTCCATGAGCCGGGAACCGGGCAGAACGTTCCGGACAATCGTCGGCGCGATATAACGCTGCTCTTCGCTGGACTCGCCGCCCGCAACCAGATCGCCCTCGCGCGTCAGCGCTTCGAGCCGCCGAAACGCCCGCGCGTCCACGATGCGGCCATAGTGTGGGCTCGATGCGGGATCGGAACCGTAAAACTTCACCAGCGCCTCCTGTATCAGCTCCAGCAGACGCGCTTCGACCGACTCGTGCACGAGCAGGTAGTCGGGCGCAATGCAGGTCTGCCCGGCGTTCAGGAACTTGGCCCACGCGATCCGCCGCGCCGCCACGCGCAGATTGGCCTTCGCCGTCACGATGACAGGACTTTTGCCGCCGAGTTCGAGCGTCACCGGCGTGAGGTGCCGCGCCGCCGCCTGCATCACCTCACGCCCCTTCCGGCGGCTGCCCGTGAAAAAGATATGGTCGAAACGATGTTCGAGCAGCCCCGCCGACACCGTCCCGTCCCCCTCGACCACCTCGATCCCGGCGGGATCGAGATAGCTCCCGAGTCCGGCGGCAAGAAGGCGCGACGTGGCAGGAGCCATCTCCGACGGTTTCAGCACCACGCAGTTGCCGCCCGCAACCGCGGCGACGAAGGGCGCAAGCGTGAGCACCAGCGGGT
>CAYZCF010000121.1:0-7697 GCA_964476855.1 uncultured Chlorobiaceae bacterium | reverse complement strand
GTCGACAAAACCGGCGAGCAGGAGAAGATCGCCGCCGGGCGCGTGGCCGCATTGCGCAAGGCGGCGGGCAATTCGCGCTTGCTTTTCAACAGCGGCATGGCGACCTACCTCGAAGTGATCGCCACGGACAGCTCGCTGCTCCAGTCGGAACTCGATCTTGCCGATGTGCAGCGCCGCCGCCTCTCCGCAATTGCCGATCTCTACCGCGCGGTCGGTGGCGGCTGGCGCGAGTGAGCGGCGGGGAAGTCCGATGAAGACTATCAGGACAGAGATTGTCATCGACGCGCCGCCGGAGCGAGTCTGGTCGGCGCTGACCGGTTTCAGCGGTCATCCCGCGTGGAACCCGTGCCTCCGCAGCATCGACGGCGAGGCAAAGCCGAATCACTCGCTTCGAATCATCATCAGGTTTGGATGGCTGCCGCCAATCCGGTTCAGGGCGCGGATCGACCGCTTCAGCCGGGAAGAAATTCTCGGCTGGCGGGCCGCATTTCTCCTTGGACTTCTGACGGGACGCCACTGGTTCGAGCTGCAACCGCTCGATGCCGGAAAGACGCTTTTCATCCACGCCGAATCTTTCAGTGGCGCGCTCTCGTCCCCGTTTCTTGCTCTGTTTTCAGGAGTTATCCGCCAGAGCTACGATGCAATGAACCGCGCGTTGAAAGTCATTGTTGAGCAAAAGTAACCTGCAGATGCTTGCAATCGACGGTTGATTTTGTGTTATATTTTACCACAGATGTAAAAATGCGGTTTATTGTTGCTGACAATTGAACCCAAACTGCACGGAAATGATACGAGAAACTGTTAAGACCGTCGGAACGGCATTTGTGTTTTCGCCATTGGGAATGCCGCTCCTTGTTCACGGCGCTGCCGGACTGCTTGTCGGAACTGTGGGTCTGAACCTGCTCAACGGCGTTATCAAGGATGTCAAAAGTGCCGGAGATGTTTTGCAGCAGGAGATGAACAAACCCGGCGACCGCCAGCAGGACGAAGAGCCGGAATAAGCCTGCGCCCCTCGTTTCCATATAGGCCTCTTATTCCTGAAGAGGCCGTTGACGCATCGTTCCCTTCCGATTTCCCGGCGGCCAGAGTGTTTGCCGGGTGTTTTATAAATGCACGGCTATAATTTTGACTTGCTGAACGAAGCGAGTTGAGCCTTGATCGCCATTTCAGTTTTCCTGTCATTCCGAGAGAAGCAAAGAATCCTCCATCGATCATTACGGTTGCCCGCATGTTTCACAGGGCTTTGCGATTCTGTCGTATCGTTCCTCGGCAGGAGCTATTTTCCTTTGGCAGAGGGTTTTTTCGTTATATTTAAAAGTAATGAGGAATCCTTTTTGCAGACTTTGGCGGATGAAAAGTCTCAAGGAATCCGGATGCTTTTCCAACAGTGTTCGTGACTTGCGTACAAGCTTGTTCAGTTCGGAATGACAGAGCGTTGGTATTGAGAGTCGAGGTCGGGTAAACAAGAAGGGGAGAAGTGGTGGACAATGTAGGATTCGAACCTACGACCTCTCGCGTGTGAAGCGAACGCTCTAACCAACTGAGCTAATTGTCCTCAAAAATGAGGAGGTAATGTAGGATTTGGCGGTCATATTTGCAAAGAATTGTGTGGTTTTTTGTGTTGATTCCTGCCGGTTATTTTGCCGGTTCTCCAGATGCCGCTGACTTCAGGACGAGAAAGAAGAGTATTTCACTATTCCAACGTAAACAACCAAACCATTCAGATATGGAAAAGGAACCTATCCAGGGTAATGTGCTGAAGACCGCCGCGACCGTCGCGGGGGCCGGGGCGTTGTTGTCACCGGTGGGTCTGCCGATTTTGCAGGGACTTGCCGGTGTCGCCGTTGTCGGTCTTGGCATCTTCGCCGCCGGAACAACCGTGATGAAGGTCGGCGAGATGATCTCCGGCGGGTTCGGTCAATCCAAAACACATCAGGAGGAGGACTCTCCTTTCCTCTGATTTTTTAGCCAATGGCAGGGCTGCCGAGCGCGGCATCGAGTGATTCGGGATCACGGATGGCGGTCTGGCAGCCTCCTCCGGCGCAGAGATACGCCGCCGGGCCGCCTTGGTGCGCCCTTCCGATCGCTGCAGCTTCGGGCAGCAACGCTTCAAGAGTTTCATCCGCGTGGATCACCGTCAGCTCCGGTCGGCTGCGGCGGAACGCCGTCGCGATTAGCCGCACGAGAGCCGGATCGCCGCGCTTGCCCGCAAAGACGATCCTCGCGGGTGGCGTGATGGCGATTTGCCTGGCGACAAGCAGGAGCGGGAGCGCCGACGGGTTCGCGTCGAGTGAGTGGCTGAAGTGGCGAATGGTGCGCATGGCGACCGTCCGAAATTCGTCCCGGCCGGTGATTGCGGCGAGGCGGAGACAGTTAAGCGCGCTGACCGAATTGGCCGATGGCTCGGCGCTGTCGTTGTCTTCGATCATGCGCAACGGCACGCTGGTGTTGTCAGCCGCCGTGCTGTAAAAAACGCCCGCTTCCTCGTCGAAAAACCGCTCGATCTGCGCTTCGCCCAGCCTGATTGCCGCGCGGAGCCAGCCCGCCTCGAACGACGCCTGGTACAGGTCGAGCAGCCCCTGAATCAGGCAGGCGTAGTCGCTCGCCTTGCCATCGATGGCGGCCTCCCCGTCACGGTACCGGCGGAGCAGGCGGCCGGTCGCCGGATCATAGAGTGTATCGACAATGAATCGCGCCGCCCTTTCGGCGGCTTCGAGCAGCTTTGTGTCGCCAAGAACGAGCGAGCCTTTGGCGAGGGCGGAGATCATGAGGCCGTTCCATGCGGTCAGAATTTTGTCGTCGAGACCAGGTCGCGGTCGCTCTTTTCTCGATTCGAACAGCTTTTTTCGGGCGCTGTCGAGCCGCCGGGCGACAGTCTCAGTCGAAAGCGCGAAGCGCCGGGCAAGCTCGTCGTCCGATTCAGCGCGGAAGAGGATGTTTTTGCCGCTGAACTCTCCGTGCGGATCGGCTGGCGCGTTGCCTTCGCGCCGGATTCCGCAGGCCGCGATGAAGAGCGCCGCCTCGTCGGCGTCGAGCCGTTCGCGGATTTCCCGTTCCGTCCAGAGATAGAATGCCCCTTCGCGCTTTTCGCCGCTTCCGCCGGTGTCGAGGCTGTCGGCGTCCTCCGCCGAGAAGAACGCCCCTTCGGGCGAGGTCATGTCGCAGAGCACGTAGTTGAAGATGTCGCGGGCGGTGTCGGCGAAGAGCGCCTCGACGCTCGCCTGGTACGCTTCGAGGTACGAGGCGGCGAGCTGGGCGTTGTCGTAGAGCATCTTTTCGAAATGGGGCACGTGCCAGAAGCGGTCGGTCGAGTAGCGGGCAAATCCGCCGCCGCCGGTTCCTGCAACGCCGAGCTGGTCGTGGATGCCGCCCTCCGCCATTTTGCGCAGCGTGAAAAGTGCCATGTCGAGCGCGTCGCGGTTGCCGGTCGCGGCGGCGTGGCTGAAGAGAAAGGAGAGCGCCGCCGGTCGCGGGAATTTCGGCTCCCCGCCGAAGCCGCCCCATTCGATGTCGAAGCCGCGTTCCAGCGCCGCGAGGCAGGCGCTCGCGTGTTTGTCCGTCACCTCGCCAGCCGCCGCTTCCGGACGGGCGAACCCGGCGAGCTGATCCATGATCGATCCGGCGGAGGCGAGCAGTCGCGGGCGGTCGTGCTCCCAAAGGTCGGCGAGATGTTCGAGCACCGAGCGGAACGATGGCACTCCCCAGCGCTCCGTGGCCGGGAAGTAGCTGCCGCCGAAAAAGGGCTCGAGGTCGGGCGTCATCCACACCGACATTGGCCAGCCGCCCCTGCCGGTGGTCGCCTGCACGAAGAGCATGTAGAGATGATCGACGTCGGGATGCTCCTCGCGGTCGAGCTTCACTGGCACGAAATGGCGGTTGAGGAACGCGGCGATCCCGGCGTCCTCGAACGACTCGTGCTCCATGACGTGGCACCAGTGGCAGGTGGAGTAGCCCGAAGAGAGGAAAACCGGGCGTCCGGTTTCCCGCGCATTCAGGAACGCCTCCTCGCCCCACGGATGCCAGTCAACGGGGTTCCATGCGTGCTGCAAAAGGTAGGGGCTTTTCTCGCGGATGAGCCTGTTCGGTTGTTTTTCCATGAACGTCAGGTTTGCTTGTGTTCGTTGTCTGTACAACGCGAGTTCTTCTCCTGAGCGTTCACAAGCCGGAAACAATATGCAGCGCGGCGAGGTTTAGGAGAGTTATGAAGTATGACTGAGAATAGTGGTTTGGTGACTCGTCCGCGTCGTCCACTCTGTCCACTGCATTTTTTAAAAATCATGTCGTTCAGAATCGTTTCCATCATTCTGGTTTTCTTGCTGGCGAGTTGTGGGGCCAGGCCGGTGGATACGGCTGCGCCCCGTGCGGAAACGGCTGTCAAGAAGGAGGGCTCAATGACCTACAAAGAACTTACCCCTGAAGAGAAGTGGGTTATCATCGACAAGGGGACCGAAAGGCCATTCAGTGGCAAGTACTACCTGAACAAGGAGAAGGGGGTGTACCAGTGCAAGCAGTGCGGCGCGGCGCTGTTCCGGTCGGACGCCAAGTTCGATTCGGGCACCGGCTGGCCGAGCTTCGACGACGCCATTCCGGGTGCGGTCAGGCAGGAGAGCGACCGGGACGGAATGCGGATCGAGATTCTCTGCGCCAATTGCGGTGGGCACCTGGGACATGTTTTCTACAACGAAGGGTTCACCTCGAAAAACGCCCGCTACTGCGTCAACTCGATCTCGCTCAACTTCGAGCCAGCCGACAAGCCTGCCACGACGACCGAGAAAGCGGTGTTCGCGGGTGGATGCTTCTGGGGCGTCGAGTACCACTTCAAGAAGACGAAGGGAGTACTCTCGACCACGGTCGGCTACACGGGCGGCAAGACCGCGAACCCGACCTACGAGCAGGTGTGCACGGGCCGTACCGGTCATGCCGAAGCGATCGAGGTGGAGTTCGATCCGTCCGTTGTCAGCTACGAGGAGCTGGCGAAGCTCTTTTTCGAGATTCACGACCCGACGCAGGTTGACCGCCAGGGCCCCGATGTTGGCGAGCAGTATCGCTCCGCGGTCTTTTACCAGAACGAGCAGCAGCAGAAGATCGCCGAAGCGCTGATCGGGCAGCTCAAAAACCGCGGCTACGAGGTGGTGACCACCGTCGAGAAGGGCGGCGAGTTCTGGCCAGCCGAGTTGTACCATCAGGACTACTACGAAAAAACCGGCCACCGTCCCTACTGCCACATCTATCAGAAGCGTTTTTGAGGGGAGAAGATTGCCTGGGTTCAAAATCTGTCCCCGGCTTGAAAGCCGGGGCAACAATAATGTAAGAATCCGGAATGTCCGGAGGGCTGAAACCCTCCTGAGTGTAAGACAGGTATTTGCGGGGTGCTTGACATCCCGCTTTTTTTTGTTATGTTATTGGCATATGCTAATAAATATTGACTGAAAAAGATGCCGAGACCGATGAAGTGCCGGGCTATCGCCCAGGATCCGGAGCATCGCGAATTCGGGCCGTTTTGCGCCGGAAACCGCGATGCAGAGCCGCTGGTGATGAGCTTCGATGAGTTCGAGGCGATCCGGCTGGCCGATGTGGAGGGGCTGTATCAGGAGGAGGCTGCCCGGCAGATGCAGGTTTCGCGGCAGACCTTCGGCAATATCCTCGCTTCGGCCCGGCGGAAGCTGGGCGAGATGCTCGTGCTGGGAAAAATGTTAAACGTAACAGGAGGAAATATCATGGTTTCACAAGAAGAGAGAGCCTTTGGATGCGCCGCCTGCGGACACCAGTGGTCGCTGCCATTTGGCGTTGCGCGTCCGGCGGAATGCCCGTCGTGTTCGAGTCAGAACATCCATCGCATGTCGCCCGGCGGCGGCTTCGGCGGCGGACGGCGTGGCGGCGGACGATGCCGCGGGTTCCGTACCGGGCTTCAGAAGCACGAAGGCTCCGGAGATCAGTGCTGCCAGTCTGGCGGACAGGGCAATGGACAGGGCCGGATGCGTCGCAATCAGCAAGAGGGAGGTGAGGCATGAAGATCATCATTCCACTCGACGAGTACAGCGGCCCGGGTTCGCTGGTGTGCGACCATTTTGGCAGCGCGCCCTTTTTCGCGACCGTCGATATGGTTGCCGGCGAGGTCAGGATCACCGAGAACGACAACATGCACCACGATCACGGCCAGTGCGCTCCGGTGGACAGTTTCGCGGAGATGGGAGCCAGCGCCATCGTGGTCAAGGGTATCGGCGCGCGTGCGGCGGCAAGAATGCGGAGTTTCGGCGTCGAAATTTACCTGGCCGGATCAGCACAGAGGCTGGTCGATGTGATCGAACAGTTCGGCAGCGGCACCCTCAAAAAACTCGACGCCCAGCAAGCCTGCCAGGGCCACGGATGCCACTGAAGAGAATTATGAATTATGAATGTTGAATGATGAATTGAAGAGTTGAATCGGGCGGGGAAATTTCCGTTTTCCCGTCCACTTCGTCCACAACGTCCACATTCCTCCCAAAAAACAGGAGCGCCGACCATGAACGCCATGCTGCTGGAGCGGGTTGCCAATATTTCTCTCGAAGCGCAGCCGCTGGCTCGGCGCTCACTGCCCGTGCCCGAGCCTGGGGCGGGGGAGATTCTGCTGCGGGTCGGCGCGTGCGGCGTCTGCCACACGGAGCTTGACGAGATCGAGGGGCGCACGCCGCCGCCGCGATTTCCGGTCATTCCGGGCCATCAGGTCGTCGGGAGCGTGGTCGCTTGCGGCGCGGGTGTCACGGGCATCGAAACCGGCAGTCGGCGCGGCGTGGCGTGGATCTACTCTTCCTGCGGCCAGTGCGACCTTTGCCTCTCCGGCCACGAGAATCTCTGCGCTGATTTCCGCGCGACGGGCCGCGACACCGACGGCGGCTACGCGGAGTACATGGTCGCTCCGGCAGCTTTCACCTATCCGATTCCCGATCTCTTTACCGACGCCGAAGCCGCGCCGCTCCTCTGCGGAGGCGCGATCGGCTACCGCTCGCTCATGCTCGCCGGTCTCAGGGACGGCCAGATTCTCGGCCTGACCGGCTTTGGCGCGTCGGGCCATCAGGTGCTCAAGCTCGCCCGATACCTCTATCCCGCCTCGCCGCTCTTCGTCTTCGCCCGAAGCGAAAAGGATCGCGACCTGGCCCGCTCGCTCGGCGCTGACTGGGCAGGCGACACCACGGACGCGCCGCCGGAGCTGTGCGCGTCGATCATCGACACGACTCCCGCCTGGCTGCCGGTGCTCTCGGCGCTCGAACGGCTTCGCCCCGGCGGACGGCTCGTCATCAACGCCATCCGCAAGGAGAACCGCGACCGCGACCTGCTTGCCGGAATTTCCTACGAGCGGCACCTCTGGATGGAGAAGGAGATCAAGAGCGTGGCCAACATCACCCGTGCAGATGTATCGGCTTTCCTCGACATCGCCGCCCGCATGGAGCTGAGGCCGGAGGTCAGGCACTATCCCCTCGGCGAGGCCAACCGCGTGCTGCTCGACCTGCGCCACGGCAGAGCGACCGGCGCGGCGGTGCTGGTTCCGTGATCAGGCCGTTTTGGCCATTTCCTGTCTGATGGTTTCGATGAGATCGTCGAGATTCGAAATCTTGTCGATTCGCTCTTTGTTCAGCAGAATCTCGATTTTATCGTTTTTCCGGAGGGCTCTTCGCAGAATTTAATGGTCTGGTAGTAAAAATGAGTGGCTTGGTGTAATT
>CAYZCF010000120.1:0-7942 GCA_964476855.1 uncultured Chlorobiaceae bacterium | reverse complement strand
AATCCTCGATCTCGCCGCCCGCCTTCGCGCCGCCGCCGATGCAAACGTTGCTGTAAATCCGCGCGCCGCTCTTCACCCGCGCGCCCGGCGCGATGAACACCTTCTCCATCAAGAGCGCCACAGGCTCGACCACTGCGCCCGCGCCAATATAAATAAAGCCGTCCGAGGCGTCGAGCACCGCGCCCGCCTTGACCTCCGCGCCCTTTTCGACGGTGATCGCCGAAGGATTGACCAGAATCGCCGACGGATGCACCTCGCCCTCGATGCGCCCGAGCGCGAGAGCCGCGCCATCCTCCCGCATCATCGCCGGATGCAGCGACACGGGATCCCAGAGATTGTCGAGCACCCGAAAGCCGGTGACTTCGACGCGCTTCAGCGACGAGGCGAGCGCCATGCCGTCGAGCAGATCGGGAAACTCCGCGCAGGAGTACGGAAGTTGCCCGGCATTTAGGCGGGCGAACAGCAGGCTGCCATTCTGCACGAACGCTTCGCCCGCGCCGACGCCCGCGTCCGCGAGCAGCCTCGCCGCCTCGCCGTCGCAGACGAGGCGGGCGTTGACGAGCAGCAGGTTGTCATCGACGAGATCGTTGACCACCGCGCCGGGATGGTTCTCGCGGAACCACGGCGCGATATGACGGCGAAGATGCCACGTCAGCTCGCGCTTTCCGGCAGCGGCGGCGATGAATCGCGCCCGGAGGGAGTGGCAACCCGTCACGAGATCGCAAACCGGCTTCAGATCGCAGAGCGGCGAGAGGCGGGGCGTTTTTTCGTCTTCGAAGATGATGAGCTGCATGGGAATCGATTTTCGTTATGGCTCGTAAAGCATCTCGACCGCGAGCGGCTCGGCGGTGATGCCGATGGCGCCACCAGCCCGGTCGATCACCTCGCCATCCATGTGCATGGCCTCGTCCACGGAGAGAAACACCGCGACCGATTTTGCCTTGCAGTAGATGACTTGGGAATCGTGAATCTGGCTGCCCTTCAAGTACTTGAGAACGTATCCGGGCAAGCGCCATTTGGGGATCGCCTTGAGAATGCACACATCGAGAAGCCCGTCGCACGGATCGGCCTCCGGCGAAATGCGGAACTTCCCTCCCTCGACCCTGCCGTTGGAGACCGAAAAGGCGAACACCAGCTCGTCCAGTTCGACCGTCCCATCCACGGTTTCGAGCGTAATATGCATTTTTACAGCACTATAACCCAAAAGCACCCGCACCAGCGCCCAGGCATACGAGAGTTCGCCTCTCAGCCACGGCGTCGCCTTCACGGTGCTGGCGATCCGCCCGGTAAAGCCTATGCCGATAGAGTTGACGAAGTAGCGCGACTCGCCGCCGCTGAACTCAACCCTGCCGAGATCGACGCGGCGGCTGGCGGCTCCGGCGAATCCACGGATGCGCGCTTCGTGCTCTTTTGCCGAGGGGTCGAAGGTCTTGAGAAAATCGTTGGCCGATCCCACTGGAAGGACGCCGATTTTCACCGGCTGGCCCGCGACGGCATTGACCACCTCGTTGAGCGTACCGTCGCCGCCGCAGGCGATGAGCGTCGCGCCATCGGCGGCGGCGGCGCGGGCAAGGTCGGCGGCGTGTCCGGCAAAGCGGGTCGTTTCGAGCGACGCATTGCCGAGCGTGGCGAGCGAACGCCTGATCGAGTCGGCTTTCGAAGCTGCGCGCCCCTTGTCGGCCGCCGGATTGAAAATGAAAGTGAAGCTACCGCCCATCGCCGCGCCCCGTGCGTTGAGCCATCGCTTCGACGCCAGCTTCCGAGACGGGCAGATCGTACGCCGCCCGCATGGCCAACAAAATCCCGGCGGCGCTGTGCAGAAGCCGCTCCATCGTCCGGTCGAAACCGGCCTCGCTGCCGTAATAGGGGTCTTCGATTTCAGCACCCGCCCCGGAATGGGCGAAATCGGTCATCATGTGCACCGGCACAGGAAGTCCGTCGAGCGCGTCGAGCATGTCGCGATGATTCTCGGCGTCCATGACGAAAATCCGGTCGAAGCACGCCAGATCGAGATCGTGAATGCAGCGGGCGCGAATCGAAGAGATGTCGATACCATGTCGTCCTGCCGCGCGGATGGCGCGATGGTCCGGCGAGGAGCCGGACTGGTAACACACCGTTCCGGCAGACTCGATCTCGAACCAGCCATCGGCTCCGAGCAGCGATGCTGCGTGGCCGAAAGCCCCCTCAGCCATGGGAGAACGGCAGATATTTTCGTAACAGACAAAAAGTATTCTTACCGGCATGGCTCAAAATCTGATTGAAGCGAAACAAAGAACCCATGCAAAATTGATGTTTTAATGCAGAAAATTATCACGTGAATTATTTTTTAAAACCACACAATATCGGATATTTAAGTAATTGGTATAATCTCTTGTAATTTTCATCTCCCTAACTCCTAAAGTCCCCCACCATGAGCCAATGCCCCGCATCAGGACTTTCGGTTACCGAAAAAGAACATTGGAGCTTCGAAAATCGCCAGGGCAACTATACCAGAAAATACAGCCTGATCGGTAACAATATCATTCATGTGCAGGAGATTGCCAGCAAAAGCATCGTTCTGGAACATCTGTACGCCGCTGATTTCAGATCACTGATTTGCGAAGAAAATCTCACCGACAGTCCGGTGTTTATCATGATAGATTGTGAGCCCGTAACAAATCTCAAATTTTCATACAAGCGAGAGTTCCGGAACCTGATCCGCTCTTATGAGTGCGATCTCAGGCTTATCGTGGTTTACAATATCCAGCCCTCTGTCAGGCTTCAGTTCGAAATGCTGCAAAGCCTGGCAACAGAACAGCTGCCCGTCATTCTCTGCGAATCATACAAAGAGGCCATAACCTCAATTCTCGATTTCAAATCGGGCAATGTGCCCAAAACAAAGCCCGACGCAGGCACGGACAAGGCCTTCAGGAATGCGTTCCTTGCCGAAGTGTCGAAAATACTCATGCTGAGGCAGTTCAACCAGCTTGAAATAATCCCTCCTGAAGATCATCCATCATATCCCTATTTCGAGATTCTCGATATGATGCGTCATGACCTGCAAGCTTTGGAAGATGAGCACCAGCAGAAAACCGAACGGATAGAACAGGAGTTCCGGGTGATTCTGGCCAGCAAGAATTCGCTGCTGGACGAGCAGGTCGAGCTATGCAAAAGGAACGAGCAGCGATTCAAGGACGAGGAGGCCGCCCTGCTCTCCAGAATCGCCTCTCAGGAGATCGAGGCTACCAGAATATCGACGGCGAATGCCGAGAAAAACGCCGCATTGCGCGCTTTGTGCGAAATAATCGAGACACTCGATCTCGACCCTGCATCCAGAGAAAAAGTTTCGACCCAATGCGCCACGCTCTCCGAAACCAGCGACCAGGCCGCTCTGATCAATACAGAATTGACCGAAACCGATTCCGTTTTCCTCTCAAAGCTCCAGAAAAAACACCCGAATCTCAATCAGAGAGAACTCAGAATCAGCCTGATGATCAAGCTTGACTATCACTCACGCGACATCGCCAGATCCCTCGGCTTGTCGACCAGAGGCATCGAAAGCATCCGTTACCGGCTACACAAGAAAATTGGCCTCGACAAGCACAACTCCCTTAAAACCTACCTTACGAACCTGGCCGCCGAATCACTCTGAGTCACCAGGTATGATGCGGCATTCATGCATTCCCCGGTATCAAGCCGAAACATGCATGAATGCTGACACAAATGCTCGCCTTAACAAAGTTCTCTCCCCACCACAGAATCTTGCCGAAACGATACGTCGAATATGACGCCGATTCGACAAAAAATTCGCCTCGCATATTACTTTACATTCGTAATTATTGGGAATAATGAAAGAAAAAGTCGTATAATATGTGTAACACCTGTATCATCAAAGCATAATAATACTTCATGACAGGTGCCTTTGATAACGCAATAACTGAAGCACCCATGCAAACCTGCCAAATCTCCCATCTTCCGGTTACTTCAAAGCACAACTGGAAATCAATTCCCGCCGGCGCCGATTATGCCAAACGCCTCGACCTCATTGGCGACAACATTTTTCACCACTATGTCGAGTCCGATCATCCGGTAACGCTGAGCTCCATGAGTATCGAACTGGTTCACAGGGTGCTTGAAGAGAGCGGAATAAAGGACTCGCCGCTCTACCTGCTGTGGAACATGAACAACATAGGCAACATATCGTACCACTACAAGCAGGGGATCAACGATATTGTCTATCGCTCTGGCCTCGATTTTGCCGTCGTTGTCTTCTACAACATCGACGAGTCGTGCAGGGTCATTATCGAAACATTCGCCGCGATGGCTCCCAACACCATGACCGTGCTGCTCAGGGATGATTACGCCGATGCGATGACCACCCTCCTGAAGTACCGTTCAGGCAAGGCAGAGGAACAGCCGGACGAAAAAGAGGTCGATGATGAAATTTCGATGAAAAATGAATTTCTTGCGACCATCGCCAGAATTTCATGGCTCAACATGCTCAATCAGAAAATATTCCTGCCGCCCACCGATAGTCCCTTCTACCCCTATTTCAAGGCTATCGATCACATGCAGGAGGATTTGAGGGCCAGGGATGAGATTCACGAAAAGGAGATGCAGCAACTCAAAGCGGAAAACGAGCAGAAGCTGAGCCAGAAAATCATCCAGCTCAATGCCCAGGTGGAGCTCGGTAAAAAGGAGATCCAGCGATTCGAGCAGGAAAAAAACGCTCTGAAATCCAGAATCGCCGCTCAGGAGATGGAGTTGACAAGAATTTCTACCGCTGTAGGCGAAAAGGCTTCTTCCCTGCACCTTATCTGCGACCAGGTCAAGAACCTTGAAATCGAATCAGTGGCCAAACAGAAAATTCTCGAACTGTGCCACAGTATGATCGAGACAGAGCTGACCGAAAAACGCCTCAAAACCGAGCTGACAGTCGGCGACTCCGAGTTCCTCTCGAAACTCCAGAAAAAGCACCCGAACCTGAATCAGCGTGAACTGCGGGTGAGCCTCATGGTCAAGCTCAACTACGACACGCGCGAGATCGCCCGCTCGATCGGCATTTCGACCAGAGGCATGGAGAGCATCCGTTACCGCATGCACCGCAAGCTCAATCTCGACAAGCACAAATCGATCAAGACCTATCTGTCCGAACTCGCTTCGGAGATGATTTGACACTTGCCAGACACAGCACGATCTGAAAACCGGGGCGCAACAACGCCCCGTTTTTTTTTGTCCTCCTGATTTTCGACGACAACCGCTACCGGCACGCATAGCAGTAGAGGCAGCCGTGTCCGCAAGTTCCGTACGCGCCAATATCCTTGCTCACGATGCAGCCGCAGGCCTTGCGCTGCCCCCGGTCTTTCAGCGCGGAGCCGCTCGCCACGCCGCCCGGAAAGAGAGCGCCGCCACCAAGAAACTCCATCAGCTCCGCATCGTTGCCAAAGCACTGCGCCAGCAGGCGGCCGTCGATACAGCGGTTATGCGCGATGCCGGCCAGCTCGATCTCCTCGGCGCAAGTCGCGAGTTCAACGCCCCACTCAGCGCCGAGATCGACAAGCCGCGCCGCGAACGACGTCATTTCGCCGGGCGTGAACTCCCGCGCTCCGGCGCAGCGGCGCGACAGTCGCTGCCGTACGGCGCGGTAGCGCTCGATGTCGGCGAAGCTGATGACGAGCTTGCGTGTGCAGCCGCGCAGCGCTCCGGCGAGCCGCTCGATCCGCGCAAGCAGCGCATCGGCGGTAAGCTGGCCGGTCAGCAGGAGCGGATCGAAGCGCCAGATGACGCGCTCCGGGCCGATGCGTTCGGCGAGACGCCGGAATGTCTCGACCCGTTCGTCCAGCGGCGGTACGCCCGGTTCGAGACCTTCAGCTTCGTAGTCGTTCAGCGTGAACTGAAAATAATAGTTGATGCCGAGGGCATCGATTTCGGAGAGGTGCGGCAGAAGCGGCGCGGGGTTCTTGCTCCAGAAAATCACGGCTCGCGCTTTACGGAACGAGACGTATTGCCTCTGGCGAGGATTGAACGGATTACGCCACAGCACGTAGCCCGCGCGAAGCCGCGCCATGAACCACTCGGCGTGAAATGCCGGAATGTCGGTGGCGCGGCTGGCTGAAACGATCACCGGCGCAATCGCCTCGACCGTTTCGCCCGACTCGATGCGCAACGGAATCCGCTCCCAGCCCCGGAACGCCATCGCCGCGCCCGGTCAGCCCGGCAGCAAGAGGGCCTTGATGTTGACGAACTCACGAATTCCGTGGTGCGACAGTTCGCGCCCGTAGCCGGAGTGCTTGACACCGCCAAAGGGCAGGCGCGGATCGGACTTGACCATCGCGTTGACGAAGCAGTTACCCGTTTCGAGCTGCTCGGCGACGGCGAGCGCCCTCTCCGCGCTGCCCGAGAATACGGCGGAACCGAGACCGTAATCGCTGTCGTTGGCCACGGCGACCGCGTCGTCGTCGTCGGCCACCTCGATGATGGTCGCCACCGGCCCGAAGATCTCCTCCTCGTAGGCGGCCATCCCCTTTTTGACGCCCGCCAGCACGGTCGGCGGATAGTAGCACCCCGGCGCGTTTGGCACATGGCCGCCGCAGAGCAGCGCCGCGCCCGCCTCGACGCTCCGCTGCACTTGCGAATGCACGAGATCGCGCAGGTCGGCGCGGGCGATGGGACCGACCTCCGTGCCTTCGCGGAACGGATCGCCCATCACCGCCCGCTGCATCTTTTCGACGATCATCCGCGTGAACTCCCCGATCACACCAGACTGCACGATAAAGCGCTTGGCGGCGATGCAGCTCTGCCCCGCGTTGAGCAGGCGTCCGGCGACGCAGGCATCGACCGCCTGGCGAAGATCGGCGTCGTCGAGCACGATGTAGGGATCGCTGCCGCCCAGCTCCAGCACGCTGCGTTTTAGCGCCCGGCCAGCCTTGGTCGCCACCGCGCAGCCCGCGCCGGTGCTGCCGGTGACGGAGACCGCCTTGATGACCGGATGATCGATCATGAAGCCGGTGAGCCGGTCAACCTCGTCGAGGTCGATGTGCACCGCGCGGTAGAGGTGCTCCGGAAAACCGGCGTCGCGGAAGAGCTGCTCGATGGCGATGGAGCAGCCGGTGACGTTCGGCGCGTGCTTGACCACG
This sequence comes from uncultured Chlorobiaceae bacterium, assembly GCA_964476855.1. Taxonomy (GTDB): domain Bacteria; phylum Bacteroidota; class Chlorobiia; order Chlorobiales; family Chlorobiaceae; genus Chlorobaculum. Next base: position 827 of record CAYZCF010000120.1, on the reverse strand, counting down.
ATGCCATTGCCTGCCATCATGGCGGGCGCGGCGAAGCGGATCACCTGCCAGTACGGAAAATTCCACGGCATCACGCCGAGAATCACACCAAGCGGCTCGAAGCGCACCACGCCTCGCGACCCATCGATTTCGCTCTCCTCGGGCCGCAGGAACTCTTCGGCGTGGTCGGCGAAGTAGTCGCACACCCAGGCGCACTTGTTCACCTCGGCCACCGCCTGGCCGAGCGGCTTGCCCATTTCGAGCGTGATGAGCCGCCCGTGTTCGGCGGCGCGTTCGCGCAAGAGCTCCGCCAGCCGCTTCATGCAGGTGCTGCGCTCCCCGAAGCCGGTCGAGCGCCAGCGGCGAAAATCGGCCTCGGCCTGACGAAGCACGGCATCGAGTTGCCCGGCAATCATCACCGGATATTCGGCGAGCTGCTCGCCGGTCGCTGGATTTATGGTAACGATCATATCTGTGAGTTCTTTTGTGTTCGGATTATGAATTACTCTTGTCATTCTGAACGGAGCAAAGCGAAGTGAAGAATCCAGCCTTTTCGGAATCAATCAGATAACCCATTAATTCAGCGTATCTTACGCAAATTTCTGGATTCTTCGCCCGCCCCGAATCGTCGGGACAGACTCAGAATGACAGGACTCTTCTCCAGATTTCCTGGCAAATAATTATCGCCGAAGTGCCATTCTTTTCCGATACCCTCTCCGACACCTCACTCGTCGAGCGAGTCGAGCAGGGCGAGGTAGCTTTCGTAGCGTTCCGGGGCGATAGCCTCCGACTCGACCGCCGCGATCACGGCGCACCCCGGCTCGACGGTGTGCGAGCACGACGAAAAG
>CAYZCF010000119.1:0-8051 GCA_964476855.1 uncultured Chlorobiaceae bacterium | reverse complement strand
TTCACTGATTCCCGCATGGATTGCCACGTCGCGATGCTTCTCGCAATGACAGGGGATTAAAAACGGTTTACCATTGACAACAGCAGTCTGAAGAACGGCAGTAAAGGCGCGACTCAGCAGTCCAGATTTGTTCTCTGAAATTTCAGGAAAGAGGATATATTGCTTTTTTACAAAACAGCATGTTGAAAAGGCATTGTCCCTGCTGTTATAGTCATGATTATTTTCGATGATCCAAAATGGCAGCTTAAAATGAACGACTATATAAGCATAATCAAAGCTCAGTTTGGTGGTTTCTGGAACTTGTTTTTCATTATTGGCGTTTTAGTGGTTTGTCTCAGATTCTCCGATGCAGAATGGGGCACATCCGATCTTGAGATACGTTTGCAAAACGCATTATATTTGTTTGGCTCAATTATTTTTCTTTCAGCCATATTTGCCATAATCAGGGGCATAACACTCAAGATCAAGCCGCTTCAAATAAAGTATGGTCATCCATACTTTAATGCGATTATGCTTGCTGCCAAATATGGATTTGTGACTGGTGGAGTATTGGTGACTATAATAGGGGTCTTAATGGTAGAGGATTTTTTCAAGCCATTTAACGCGTTTATTGAGCAGCTCTTATCAATATTTGGTTAAATAGTATTCCCTGAAATTCATTCGACAGGCCATGTTCTGGAATGATGAAAAAAATACTTTTTGTTTTTTTTGTCATCAGTATAGCAGAAGATAAAAAAAATCAAGGATATCGATTAAAAGAATTCCAGTAATTTTGAACTCTTTGGTTAGAATGCAAAAACTGTATTATAGCTCAATATGAAATAACCAAAGAGTTCGAGTATCAGCCATTACCAGCTTTTCAGACCAATAAAATATAAAACGCGCTTTTTATTCTCATATACAGCATCGCTCCGCATATCTATTTCTTTCCACCTCCCGTAATTCCAGCCTTCTCCTCCTGCGGCTTCGACCACAGCACAATCCCCACACCGGCGGCTATCATAATAAAGCAGAGCACCTGGCCCATCGAGAAGTTGAGGAAGACGAAGCCGAGGTGGGCGTCGGGTTCGCGGAAGAATTCGATGAAGAATCGTACCGTGCCGTAGCCGATGAGGTAGAGGCCGGAGAGGAAGCCGGGCCATGGCGCTTTTTTGCGAATCGTCCAGAGGATCACGAAAAGCACGATGCCCTCGAAGAACGCTTCGTAGAGCTGTGACGGGTGGCGTAATTCCACGGTCGGGGCGTCGGGGAAGAACATGCCGATGGCCGAGGTGGTCACGCGGCCGAAGAGTTCGCCGTTGATGAAGTTGCCGAGGCGGCCAAAGGTGTAGCCGAGCGGCAAGGCGGGGATGAAGAGATCCACGGTTTTGATAAAGTTCACCCTCTGCTTGCGGGCAAAAAGCCACATGGCGAGGGCGACGCCGATCAGGCCGCCATGGAATGACATGCCCGAAATTCCGGAGAAGGCGCATGCTCCGCTACTGAAGTTGATCGGAATCAGCGTGCCGATCGGATCCCGCAGGAACCATTCGAATCCATAAAACAGTATATAGCCGACCCGTCCGCCGATCAGCACGCCGCCCATCGCCCAGGTCAGGGCGTCACCGGGAAAGGTTTTGCCGAATGGAAGCTTTTCGTCGTTAATTCTATATTTCGAAAGCAGATAGACAATCGCAAAGGCCACGATGTACATGGTGCCGTACCAGCGGATGGCGATGCTGCCGACAGAAAAAATGACGGGATTCATCAGGGACGGAAGGTGCTGCCACCAACTTGTAAAATCGTGCATGTAAAATTTTTTTTCAGGTTTGCGGTGATTAACAATTCTTAAACTCTTGGAACGTAATCGAATATAGTTATATTTAAACCTTGCACACTTCTTTTCGTTCGCAAACTACCCGTAACATAAACATATAGAGCATGGCTAAAATTCTTGAAGGGCCTGCCATGAAATTGTTCAACAAATGGGGCATTCCTGTGCCTAATTACGTTGTTATCATGGACCCGGAACGTCTCGCACAGCTTGGTGAAGCTAATAAATGGCTGCGTGAATCAAAACTTGTCGTCAAAGCTCACGAAGCCATCGGCGGCCGGTTCAAGCTCGGTCTCGTCAAAATCGGCCTCAACCTCGACGAAGCCATCGCGGCCTCGCGCGAGATGATTGGCGCAAAGATCGGCACCGCCGAAGTCCGCCAGGTTATTGTGGCGGAGATGCTCGATCACGATGCAGAGTTTTATGTCTCCATCATCGGTAACAAGGACGGCGCGGAGCTGCTGATTTCCAAGCATGGCGGCGTCGATATCGAAGATAACTGGGACAGCGTCCGCCGCATCCAGATTCCGATCGACGAGAATCCGAGCATCGAGCAGCTCACCGAGCTGGCTGTAGAAGCTGGTTTCGAAGGCGAAATCGCCGAGCGCGTGGGCAAAATCTGCTCCCGCCTGGTGCTCTGCTTCGACAACGAAGATGCACAGTCCATCGAGATCAACCCGCTCGTTATCCGCAAGAGCGACATGCGCTTCGCCGCGCTCGACGCCGTCATGAACGTCGATTGGGATGCCCGATTCCGCCATGCAGATTGGGACTTCAAACCGGTTTCCGAAATCGGTCGTCCGTTCACCGAGGCCGAGCAGCAGATCATGGACATCGACTCCCGCATCAAGGGTTCGGTCAAGTTCGTCGAGGTTCCCGGCGGCGAAGTGGCTCTGCTCACCGCTGGCGGCGGCGCTTCGGTATTCTATGCCGATGCGGTCGTGGCAAGAGGCGGCACCATCGCCAACTACGCTGAATATTCCGGCGACCCGGCTGACTGGGCTGTGGAGGCGCTCACCGAGACCATCTGCCGCCTGCCGAATATCCGCCACATCATCGTCGGCGGCGCTATCGCCAACTTCACCGACGTGAAGGCAACCTTCAGCGGCATCATCAACGGCTTCCGCGAGAGCAAGTCCAAAGGCTACCTCGAAGGCGTCAAAATCTGGGTGCGCCGCGGCGGCCCGAACGAGGCGCAGGGTCTGGCAGCCATCAGGCAGCTCCAGGAGGAAGGGTTCGACATCCACGTCTACGACCGCTCCATGCCGATGACCGACATCGTCGATATGGCTCTGAAGTCGTGATGCCCGTCCTCGAAAGACGTTGAAACAAAAGAATATAGCAACTCATTAAACTTTGATTGAACCGTGAGCATTCTCGCAAATAAAGATACCCGGGCAGTCATCATCGGTGGCGTGGCTGGCGTCAATGCGGCAAAACGCATGGCCCAGTTCGACTACCTGATCAACCGTCCACTGACCGTCCAGGCGTTCGTGTATCCGCCCGAAGCAGGACAGCAGAAAGAAATCTTCCGCGGTGGCGAACTCAAGAACGTTACCGTCTATTCCTCTCTGGCTCCGGCGCTTGCGGAGCACCCGGAGATCAACACCGCGCTCATCTACCTCGGCGCATCGAGGGCGACCCAGGCCGCAAAAGAGGCGCTCGAATCCCCGAACATCCAGCTGGTTTCGATGATCACCGAAGGTGTTCCGGAAAAGGATGCCAAGCGCCTGAAAAAACTTGCCCAGAAACTTGGCAAGATGCTCAACGGCCCGTCGTCGATCGGCGTCATGTCCGCTGGCGAATGCCGTCTCGGCGTGATCGGCGGCGAGTACAAGAACCTGAAGCTCTGCAACCTTTACAGGCCGGGTTCGTTCGGTGTTCTGACCAAGTCCGGCGGTCTCTCCAACGAGGCGATGTGGCTCTGCGCCCAGAACGGCGACGGCATCACCTCCGCCGTGGCTATCGGCGGCGACGCTTATCCGGGCACCGACTTCGTCACCTACCTCGAAATGTTCGAGAAGGATCCCGACACTAAGGCAGTCGTGCTGGTTGGCGAAGTTGGCGGCAACCTCGAAGAGGAGGCTGCCGAGTGGCTGGCTGCTGAACCGCGCCGCATCAGGCTGATCGCCGCTATCGGCGGCACCTGCCAGGAGGTTCTGCCTCAGGGTATGAAGTTCGGCCATGCCGGTGCCAAAGAGGGCAAGAAGGGCGCTGGCTCGGCCCGCTCCAAGATGAACGCCCTGCGTGAAGCCGGTGCGCTCGTGCCCGACACCTTCGGTGGTCTGAGCAAAGCCATCAAGCAGGTTTATGAAGAGCTGCTCGCCTCTGGCGCCATCAAGCCGGAGTCCGAGATCGACGAGGCGTTGCTGCCCGAGCTGCCGCCGAGCGTTCAGGAGGTCATGCGGCAGGGCGAAGTGGTCGTCGAGCCGCTCATCCGCACTACCATCTCCGACGACCGCGGCGAAGAGCCTCGCTATGCCGGTTACGCCGCTTCGGAGCTGTGCTCGAAAGGGTATGGCATTGAGGATGTCATCGGCCTGCTCTGGGGCAAGAAGCTCCCGACCCGCGAGGAGTCCGAGATCATCAAGCGCATCATCATGATCTCCGCTGACCACGGTCCCGCTGTGTCTGGCGCTTATGGCTCGATTCTCGCCGCCTGCGCAGGCATCGACATGCCGCAGGCTGTTTCCGCCGGTATGACCATGATCGGCCCGCGTTTCGGCGGCGCCGTGACCAACGCCGGCAAATACTTCAAGATGGGTGTCAAGGAGTATCCGAACGACATCCCCGGCTTCCTTGCCTGGATGAAGAAGAACGTCGGCCCGGTTCCCGGCATCGGCCACAGGGTCAAGAGCCTCAGGAATCCCGACCAGCGCGTGAAGTACCTCATCAGCTACGTGAAGAACGAAACGTCGCTTCACACGCCGATTCTCAACTACGCGCTCGAAGTCGAGAAGATCACGACCGCCAAGAAGGATAACCTGATCCTGAACGTCGATGGCACCATGGGTTGCATTCTCATGGACCTCGGCTTCCCGGAGCACTCGCTGAACGGCTTCTTCGTTTTGGCCCGCACCATTGGCATGATCGGCCACTGGATCGACCAGAACAACCAGAACGCCCGCCTGATCAGGCTCTACGACTACCTGATCAACTACGCCGTCAAACCGGAACGCCCGGTTCCCGATAAGAAGTAAGCGCAGGGTTCTATGGATAACAAAAAAAGCAGGTCAACTTGGCCTGCTTTTTTTGTTTATGGAGGGATGGAGATGTCGGAGAAGTGGATTGTTTTATGAAACTTTTCGTAGATTATCCGTATTTATAAAAACTTAAATAAGCAAAAATACTTTCGAAAAAAACCACAAAATCGATATGAGCTATAGGAGTTATAAGTCAAAAAAGAAGTGGCAAAAAAAAATTTATTGATAATGTATTTGCTCATAAAAAAAGAAAGCAAGATACATTTTCAAAAATTTTATTAAACAACCCTGAATTGCTAAATGATAAGAACAATCACACTCCTAAATCTTTATTTAAGTTTTATGCCCCCACTTCAGATAATATAATCGATATTAAAAATAAGAGAATTTGGTTTTCTCATCCAAGATCTTTTAATGATCCGTTCGACTGCCATACTGGATATGATGCTGATAGTTATGAAAAATTTTTGCTTTTAGAGCATATAAAGAAAATAGGGTTTGTTGATAACGCAAATGCCGACAGTGGTATTACTGAAAATGATTTTTATAGAATATATGATACGAGTACAGAATACAGCTTCGGCTGGAACAGTAGGGTTGAGGAATATTCTACAGCGATTCGTAAAATTTCTGACAGTAAAAATAGCAAATATCAAGATGAGTTGTATAAACTCACAGCTCAATTCCGGCGCGAAGTTGATGAAAAGATTGATAAACTGCGAAATAAAAATATCAGGATTGCTTGTTTTTCAGAACTGGATTCAAGTAAAGCTACTTACGCAAATAATGATTTTACACATATGGCTCAAATGTGGTCGCACTATGCCGATAATCACAAGGGTTTTTGTGTAGAATACGATCTATCTTCGTTAAATGCGGATAGCTTACTTCCGTTGAAATACACTTATATTGATAACAAAGAAGAGGAATTTTTGGAAGAAAGGATTAAGCTTTTAACGGTGGCTGGCTTGTTTCCAGTAATATATACAGCTAATAGGGTAAATATTCCAAAAACCAAATTAAAAAAGCTGAAGGCTGAAGATGATGAGTCATATTCGGATGGCGAAATTGAAGCAATATTATACAAGACATATATAGTAAAATCAACAAAATGGAGTTATGAGAAAGAGTGGAGGATAATTATGGATGGTAATATATGTCGACATTATGACAATAAGATTCCATTTCCGTATATAAAGAAAATATTTTTAGGTTGTAAAATGGAGAGACATCATATCGATACTATATTAGAAATAGCAGATGAACTTAATATTGAGGTTGCCTTGATGGAAATGGATAATAAGAAGTTTGTATTAAACACACGGAGTACTGATTTTTATAAGTGGGATAAAGACCTGATAAAATTGCAAAATCCCTTGTATCGCTCTTGGCTTTAACTCCTCTTAACTTGGCAAAACGAAAAGTATTGCTTATCCAAGCTATGACTTGCGTAACATAGCCGCCTTCACCCTCCACCACTCACATCCCCGGAATCCTCGGGATGTATTTCATCTTCGATAGCTTGTAGTAATACCCCCACGCTTTTTTCAGCCAGTGGCCGACAATCGGCATCGGGATGAACATTTCGCTGTGGCCGGTGCGGTAGACGAAGCCTGCGCCGTCGCCGGTGTCCATGACGCAGAGGACGTTCAGGTGCTCCTGGTAGCCCTTCATCGGCTCCTGATGACCGAAGTGTTCGGCCAGGCAGTTGTTGGCTGCGCATTCCGCCATGAACTCCGCGATGTGGCCCTGCTTGGCTTTCCACTCCGGCCCTTCGAGCGCCGCCGAATCACCGACCGCGTACCAGCCGTGCACGCCGACCACGCGGCAGAAGTCGTCGATTTTGACGAAGCCCGCCTCGCTGAGCGGAAGGTCGGAGTTCCTGAATACGCTGTGGCCCGAACCGGCGGGGATGAACATCGTCAGATCGCTCTGGAGCTTGCTGCCATCCTCGAACACCACGCCATCAGCTTCGAATCGCGTTATCTTCTTACCGTAACGCTGGTTGAAGTTTTTCGCCTTGAACATTTTAGCCATCATGTCAAGCGCCTTCTGGCCCATCTTCGCGCCCGGCTGGGCCATCGGGGCGAAGAAGGTCATCTCGAAATTGTCCCTGATGCCGAGTTTGGTGAGCTTGTGGTGCAGGTTGAAAAACAGCTCGAAGCCGGGGCCGCCGCGCACGCCGCTGGGGTCTTTCGGGTTGCCGCCGAAGCCGAAAGCGATCTTGCCGTGGCCGCGCTCGACGAGGGCGTCGATCTTCTCCCGCAGGCGGAGCGAGTGCTCCGGCGCGCCGCAGATCGAGAGCGTGTGCTCGATGCCCTCGTGCTTCACCTTGCCTGACCCGAGCGCGATCACGAGGAAATCGAAGTCGCTGCGCGAGCCAGCGTTTTCAAGCGTGACCGAATCCCGGCTGGCGTCGATGGCTGTCACCGTGTCGAGCGTCAGTGAAAAGCCGTGCTTCCGCGCGAGCTTCTCCAGCGGGAAGGCCACGTTTTTGAACTCCTCCGTGCCGACCGGAATCCAGATGGCAATCGGGTAGATGAACAGATACTCTCTGGCGGAAACCACCTCGACCTCGAACCCGCGCTTGCGGAACGCGATGGCCGCCGCAACACCGGCAATGCCTCCGCCAAGAATCAGTACTTTTTTCACTACGGATCAATAATAGTTGATGCCCGAAGGCATTAGAAGACGTAAGGCCGTTAATATATGGAAATTTTGGTCATATGCCAATAATTTAAAATCGAGATCGAGTTTCTCAGCCCGAGCATTCAGACGGAACGCATTGCCCTCGCCGGGGCGTTGTTGGTTTACAGATTACTTTAAAAAGTTGAGCACAGCATTTTCAGATGTTGCGCTGAATTTTGCCGCGAAGGAGAGCCAACTCGCTATTCGACCAGAGATGCGGATGCTTCATCAAAACCGGGAGCCGTGTCATGCAACAAAATCCTGATGATTTTTCGATGGTATTCGAGGGAGCCGCAGGGCAGGGCGTCCAGACGATTACCTCCTTGCTGCTTCCTCTTCTCAGGCAG
>CAYZCF010000118.1:0-8265 GCA_964476855.1 uncultured Chlorobiaceae bacterium | reverse complement strand
GTCCCCGCAGCGGTTCGCGCAGGCGTCCGGCGGGGAGCATGGCGTCAAGCTCCTCCGGCGCGCTGGCGTTGACCACCACGATGTCGAGGTCTCGCGCGATTTTGCGGTGCTGGAAGGCGTCGTCGAGTACGATCACGCCGGGCAGGCGGTCGGCGAACTGGCGCATGAGGAACTGCACCCCTTCGGCGCGATGTTCGGCGACGATCACGATAGTGGAGGGATTTCGGGTGGCGAGCATCGCGGTTTCGTCACCCGCGTCACGGCTGCCGAGCAGAATCCGCTTGCCATCCGAGACGAGCTGCACGCCCTTCGTCCAGCGTCCGTAGCCTCGCGACACGATGGCTGTGGCGACACCCGACGTTTCGTAGAATTTGACGATCCAGTCCACGAGCGGCGTCTTGCCGGTGCCGCCGGTGGTGATGTTGCCCACCGAAACCACCGGAATCGGAGAACGCCAGTTCTTGAAAACGCCCCGGTCGTAGAGCCGGTTGCGCAGACGCATCGCCATGCCGTAGAGCGCGCCGATAGGTCGCAGGAGGATGGCGGCGCTACCGGGCATCGTCAGCGAATGTTGTCGAGAGTTCATCGGCCCAGGCGCGGAACGCATCTTCGGACGGGAAGTCCGGCACCCGCACGACGCGAAGCGTGACCTGCACACGGCTGAAGGGCATCGGGATTTCAAACCTGTCCCAGCTTTTGAGGCTTCGCGTGTTCCCGTAACGAATCTTCGCGAACACCACCGGCGCGTGGTGCAGCGCGGCGAGCCGGAGCGTGCCGTACTTGAAGCGGTGGTGCGGGCCGCGTGGGCCGTCGGGCGTCACGGCCACCACGCCGCCGCTGCTCAGGGCGACGCCGATGTTGCGCCGGACAACCTCCTTGCCCCGCGAACTCGATCCCCGGATCAGCCGAAAGCCAAGCCTGTCGAGCGCGTCCGAGAGAATCTGCCCGTCGCCCGAGAGGCTCACCACGGCGGAGATCTCTCGTCGGGGGAAAAGCCGCCGCGCCAAGAGCCATCCGGTGATCATCTTGCCGTGCCAGAAGGCGAACATCACGCCGCGTTCGTTGCCGGGCAGCGACTCTCCGGTCTGTTCGATCTCGATCTTCAGCGTTGTGAAGAGCAGCTTCAGAATGTGGGGGAGCAGGCGGGTGGCGCTCTTCAGGAGGATGTCTTTCACGAAAGCCATGCAGTGGGTCAAGGGTGTATCGGGAAATGGAGGCGAGGTGTTCGGCGCGGATTTTTTTATTGTTTTTGTGATCGTCGATGCATTATATAATGCAGTTTCCCGGCTCCGCCCGGCCGGATGCAATTTAACAATCCACGCCGACAAACCACAGGGTGATTTGAGGCCGTCACTTTATACGCAAATATGAACGTTCTGATCATCGGAAGCGGCGCCAGGGAACATGCCATGGCCTGGGCCGTCGCGCGCAGCAGCAAGGTTTCAACCGTTTTCGTGGCCCCCGGCAACGGCGGCACAGCCACGATGGGCGGCAAGGTTCGCAACGTCTCCATCAAGGCGACTGACATCGACGCGCTGCTCGACCTCGTCGCCATGGAGTCGATCGGCCTGACGGTAGTCGGCCCGGAGCAGCCGCTCGAAGCGGGTATCGTCAACCGTTTCCGCGAGGCGGGCTTGAAGGTGGTCGGCCCGACCGCCGAGGCGGCTCAGTTGGAGACGAGCAAGGTGTTCGCCAAGGAGTTCATGAAGCGTCACGGGATTCCAACCGCCGGGTACGAGGTGTTCCGCGATCATGCGTCCGCGAAAGCGTTCCTCGAAACGTGCCCGACATTTCCGCAGGTCATCAAGGCCAGCGGCCTGTGCGCCGGCAAGGGTGTCGTTGTCGCGATGAACCGCGAGGAGGCTCTTGAGGCGATCCACGAATTTTTCGAGTCGCGAATCTTCGGCGACGCCGCCGACGAGGTGGTGATCGAAGAGTTCCTCACCGGCCAGGAGGCGAGCGTGTTTGCGCTGACCGACGGCGAGCACTACCAGCTCTTCCTCTCTGCGCAGGATCACAAGCGCATCGGCGAGGGGGATACCGGCAAGAATACCGGTGGCATGGGCGCTTACGCACCGGCTCCGCTCGTAACGCCAGAGGTGATGCAGCGGGTCGAGGAGCTGGTCATTCGTCCGACCCTCGCCGGAATGAAGGCCGACGGTTACGCCTATACCGGCTTTCTCTACGTCGGCCTCATGATCGACAATGGTGTGCCGTCGGTGGTCGAGTTCAACGCTCGTCTCGGCGATCCCGAAACGCAGGTGGTGCTGCCGATGCTGAAGAGCGACCTCTTCGACGCGCTGCTTGCAAGCGTCGATGGCGGCCTCGACGCCGTGCCGTTCGAGATGCAGGGTGGAGCCGCCGCGACGGTGGTGATGGCCTCGGCGGGCTATCCCGATGCGTACGAGACCGGCAAGGCGATCACCATCGATCCGGCGGTGAACGATCTGGAGGGGGTGCTCGTTTTCCATGCCGGTACGCTTCGCGAGGGCGACGCTCTCCAGACCTCCGGTGGCCGCGTGCTTTCGGTGACGGCTTGCGCCGCATCGCTGAAGGAGGCGCTCGACCGGGCCTATCGCGCGGTGGACGCCATCGGATTCGAGGGGGCATATTGCCGCAGGGACATTGGCGCAAAGGCGCTCTGAAACATCCGGTATATTATCGTAGTGGTTTGTAATGAAATTACCTCGTCGCAAGTTTGAGATCATCCAGGAGCACGCCGTCAGGGATCTTCCCTACGAGTGCTGCGGCCTGCTCGTGGGCCGGAAGGTTGTCGATCATCGCGGAAATATCGACAATATCGTGCTCGAAGTCGCCCCGTGCCGCAACGCCCTCTATTACGGAAAGGAGAATGGCTTTGAAATCGCCTACAACGAATTCATAGATGTGGAGCGCGAGGCGAGCAGCCTCGGCTTGGTGGTGGTTGGCTCCTACCACTCGCACATCAACTCGACCGCCGTGCCATCGAGAAACGACATCGATTTCGCCAGCGTTGGCCATTCGATGCTGATTATCTCCCTCTATGGCGGCGTGCCACGGGAGGTCACCTCCTGGCTCCGCCGCGACTCCGGCGGCTTCCACCAGGAGCAGATCAAGGTGATGGCGTGAAGAGAATTATGAATTATGAGTTATGAATTATGAATTGAAGAGCGAATCATCCGGCTGTCCACTTTGTCCACCAAGTCCAGTGCGTCCACAACGTCCACTTGTGAAAGCTCAGAACACCGGAAAAAATTTTGTACATTGCGCAACCGAAGATTTATAACAAGACTTAAAGCGAAAGACTAGTGCCAAAACGTCAGGATATCAAGTCCATACTGGTGATTGGAGCCGGGCCGATCGTGATCGGGCAGGCGTGTGAATTCGATTATTCGGGAACCCAGGCGTGCCGCGCCCTGAAGGAGGATGGCTACCGTGTCATTCTCGTCAACAGCAATCCCGCCACGATCATGACCGATATCGAGCTGGCCGACGCTACCTATATCGAGCCGATCACTCCCTACTACGTCACCAAGATCATCGAGAAGGAGAAGCCGGACGCGCTGCTGCCGACCATGGGCGGCCAGACCGCGCTGAACACGGCGGTGAAGCTCGCCGAGTCGGGCGTGCTCGAGCGCCACGGCGTCGAGCTGATCGGCGCGAAGTTCCGTGCTATCCGCAAGGCCGAGAACCGCGAGTTCTTCAGCGACGCCATGAAAAAGCTCGGTCTCGAAATGGCCAAGGGTTTCTTCGTGCGCAACGAAAAGGAGGCCAAGGATGCGCTCGACGAGATTGGTCTGCCTATCGTCATTCGCCCATCTTTCACGCTCGGCGGCACAGGCGGCGGTTTCGCCGAGACCAAGGCGGATTACTACGACGTGGTGCGCCGCGGTCTGGCCGAGAGTCCGATTGGGGAGGTGCTGGTCGAGGAGAGCCTGATCGGCTGGAAGGAGTACGAGCTTGAGGTGATCCGCGACCTCGCGGACAACGTCATCATCGTCTGTTCCATCGAGAACGTCGATCCGATGGGCGTGCACACCGGCGACAGTATCACGGTCGCCCCGGCGCAAACCCTCACCGACCGGCAGTACCAGGAGTTGCGTGACGCCTCGATCAGGATCATCCGCGAAATCGGCGTCGAGACCGGCGGCAGCAATATCCAGTTCGCCATCAATCCGAAGAATGGCCGCATCGTGGTCATCGAGATGAACCCGCGCGTGTCGCGAAGCTCCGCGCTCGCCTCGAAGGCCACCGGCTTCCCGATTGCCAAAGTGGCCGCAAAGCTCGCCGTGGGCTACACGCTCGACGAGATCACCAACGACATCACCAAGAGCACTCCTGCCAGCTTCGAACCCTCGATCGACTACACCGTCGTGAAAGTGCCGCGCTGGGATTTCGAGAAGTTCAAGAATGTCGATGCGCGACTCGGCGTGCAGATGAAGTCGGTCGGCGAGGTGATGGCCTTCGGGCGCAACTTCCGCGAGGCGCTGCAGAAATCGCTGCGCGGGCTGGAGATCGGTCGCGCAGGCCTCGGCTGTGACGGCAAGGACATCATGAACGTCATCGACATGACCCAGCAGCAGCGCAAGTTCGCCAAGGAGGATCTGCTCGAAAAGATCAAGATTCCCAAGGCCGACCGGATGTTCTACCTCCGCTACGCTTTCCAGGCGGGCGCGACCATCGAGGAAGTGCACCAGTCCACCGGCATTGATCTGTGGTTCCTCGACAACATCCGCCAGATCGTCGCATTCGAGGACGAGCTTCGTCAGATGGCAGCTGTAAGCGAGGCATGACCTATCTCACGCGGATTCTCGAAACCAAGGCCGGAGAGGTCGCTGAACTGAAAAAGCAGGAGCCGGAGCGCTGCTATCGAGAGATGCGAGGCGAACTTCCGGCTCCGCGCGATTTCCGCTCGGCCATCGCGAGTTGTGACGGCGGCATCAACCTGATCGCCGAGGTCAAGAAGGCATCGCCCTCACGCGGGGTGCTTGTCGAGGATTTTCGCCCGCTCGATATCGCCGCCTGCTACGCCGAGCTCGGCGCGTCGGCCTTCTCCGTGCTCACCGACCGCCACTACTTTCAGGGATCGCCCGACTACCTGAAGGCGATCACCAAGCAGTTCTCCATTCCCGTGCTCCGCAAGGAGTTCATCATCGACGAGAGCCAGATTTACGAAACCCGCCTCATGGGTGCGGATGCGGCGCTTCTCATCGTGGCGGCGCTCGAACCGTTGCAGTTGCGGGATTACCTCCAGCTTTTCGCCGAGCTTGGTTTGCATGCGCTCGTCGAGGTGCATGACTGCCGCGAACTCGACATCGCCATCGAGCAAGGCTCCACGATTGTCGGCGTCAACAACCGCGACCTGCGCGACTTTACCGTCGATCTCATGACCTCGGTCAACCTCAAACGCGATTATCCGGAAGGCGTGCTCGCCGTCGCCGAAAGCGGCCTGAAACGCCGCGACGATGTGCTGCTCATGCAGCAGGCAGGCTTCGACGCCGCGCTCATCGGCGAGGGGCTGCTCACCAGCGAAGAGCTGCGGGAGTTTTCGTGGGGAGCGAGAGGGTAGCTGTGGACTTGGTGGACGTTGTGGACAGGTAACAGCGGGAATTCTTTTCTCTTTCTCTTCTCCTATAAGACTTATAGGCCCTATCAGACCTATAAGTCCTATTCTTTCTCTTACCCCAACCCTTTCAACTTCCTTGCGGCCTTCACCGGGTCTGCGGCTTTGAAAAATGCCGTGCCTGCGATGAGCGCGTCGGCTCCGGCGGCAACCACCTCGCCGCAATTCTCTTCGGTGACGCCACCATCCACGGCGATCACCATTTCCGGATTCATTTCCATGCGCATGGCGTCGAGCTGGGCGATCTTTTTGACCGCGCCGGGAATGAACTTCTGGCCGCCGAAGCCGGGGTTAACCGACATCAGGAGCACCAGATCGAGATCGGCGAGCACCGGTTCGAGCAGCGCAACCGGCGTGGCCGGGTTGATCGACACGCCCGCCTTGGCACCGAGGCTCTTGATGAACTGGATCGTGCGGTGCAGGTGCGGGCAGGCTTCGAGGTGCACGGTTACCTGGTCGGAACCGGCCTTGACGAAATCCTCGATGTAGCGGTCGGGATCGGTGATCATCAGGTGGGTGTCGATCACCATCGAGGTGCATTTTTTGATCGCCTGAATGATGAAGGGGCCGAAGGTGATGTTGGGCACGAAAACGCCATCCATCACATCGCAGTGCATCCAGTCCGCGCCAGCGTTTTCTGCCAGTTCGATGGAGGCTTTCAGGTTCGTGAAATCTGCCGATAAAACGGAGGGAGCCAGAAGCGTGGTTTTTCCAGGCATAAATTACTGTAGGTTATACGGTGATTGGTAAGAGTATTACGATTAAAAAGCTTCTCCGATTCCGAAATTGAAGGTGAAATCGGTCAGTTTCATCTGTGAAAACTGCCAGCGCTGCGGATCGGCAGGATCGTGCAGTTTCCAGGCGAAGTCGAACCTGAATGGGCCGATGGGCGAACCGATCCGCAATCCGGCCCCCCAGTCCCAGGCGAAATCACGGGTCAGCGACTGGAGTGAGAATGCGTAAGGGCCGGTTCTGTCCCAGATGTTGCCCGCGTCGGTGAACAGGGTGATGCCTGACTGTTGTCCGAAAACTTTGAAAAGCTGCATCCGGTATTCGAGACCGAGTTCGGCCTTGATGTCTGCACCGAAGTTCGAGATGGCCACGTTGGAGCAGTTTCCGGGGCCGAGCGTCCCGAAAACCCAGCCGCGCATGCTGTTCGATCCGCCCGCGTAGAAACGGTGATCTTCCGGCGTCGAATTGGCTTTGCCGTATGGACTCATCCAGCCGAGGGCGACTTTTGCTGCCACCTGCCGGTCGGGCGAAAGCTCCTTCGTTACGGCAAGCTGCGTGTCGAGTTTGACGTACTGGTTATAGGGTGTACCAAAAATCTGGGCATCCGAGTCGGTGAAGTCGCTGTAAGATTTTTTATCGACGTACTTGTCGATCAGCCACAACAGGCTGCCTGACTCCTCGGCCATCACCGAAACGTTCCATATGGGTGATGGCCTCTTGCGCGTGGTTTTGTCCCTGTTCGAGTAATTGTAGCGGAGCCTGAAGGTCTGGTTCAGGCGGGTCTGGAGCAGACTGTCAAGGCCTCGCTTAACCGCCACCGGATCGCCGGGATCGATGCCGATGTTTTCAGCCAGGTCGTTTTTGAACAGTTGCTGGAAGCCGCGCAGAGAGTCCTTGCGGGCAACTTCGAGTTCGAAGAAATCAAAATCGAGTTTCGAAATTCGGGCTGGCCGTGTGGTGTAGGTCGCCCGGATGATCTCCCTCTTGCTATCGAGAAGTACCGGCAGTTTCGATTGCGCATATTCAACGGTTCCGCTGTAGAACGATCCCTGTTTGCCGAGTTTCGGGATGGTCAGGTCTGCCTTGATATTGAATTCATAGGGGATGATCTTGTCGTATTGATCAGAGCTGAGGCTGGAAAGCACGTTGGTTTCCGATGAAATCTGCGTGCCGTAGTTGGTTGAAAGTTTGAAGCGCTGGCCAGCGCCGAACAGGTTCCGGTTTTCATAGGAAAGCGCGCCGCCGACAAACAGGGAACCATAGCGATTGTCCACCAGCAATTTTGGCTCGATCTGGTGTTTGGGACTCGGATCGAGATCTATAGTTATGGGAATAGCTCCGGCGCTTGCGGAATCCTTTTGTACCGAGATGGATGAGAAAAGATTGGTCGATCCAAAATTTTCGAGCGTTCTCTTTTCGAGCGACTGGCGGGTGAGCGCGCCCTGCTTCCAGGCGATGGCCGACGAGAATACTTCCGGCGAGAATTTCTGCTCTCCGTAAATGGTGACCGAAACGTTCTTCCTCTCGAATGTCTTCGCGGTCGCCGGGTTGTCTTTTTTCAGCGGATCGTGGACGAACACCTTCACCGGACCGTAGGTATGGCGTCCGGGAAGGCGGAGGTCAAAGCGCACTCCTGCATGAAGTCCGAGGGTATCGACCGTGATGCGGATGCTGTCAGGATGAAAAAAAGTGTAACCGTACTCACGGAAAAAATCGAGGGTGCGATCCCGTTCATCGATCAGGTTTTCAACGCTGAAAATTTCCCGGAGCTTCAGACGGCTCCTTTTGAGGTAACGTGAGCGAAGATTATCAGGTATGGAGTCGAGGCCTGTATAGCTGAGCGAATCGACGAGGGTCGGTTGGTTTTCCCTGATCCGGATGACGATGCGCGCGTCACCGTTCTTGCTGCGCGTGACAGCGGGATTGACATC
>CAYZCF010000117.1:6779-8306 GCA_964476855.1 uncultured Chlorobiaceae bacterium | reverse complement strand
TTCAGGTTGAAATAACAAAACCGGGAGGGGATTCGTGCCCTCCCGGCGTTTTTTCGTTCAGCCAAGCTGTATTGTCATCTCCTCGCCTTTTCTGAGGGTGATGGAGCGTCCTCCGACAAGCGCAGGAAGTTCAGTCTGTTCCGATTCGAAAAGCGTGACCGAGGCGCTTTCAGGCGTGAGCGCGATCCTGTACCAGTTGCCCTGGAAGCTGAGGTTCGTCTCGATCTTCTTCCAGTGCGGCGGGAAGTTGGGCCTGATGTTCAGCATTTCGTTCTGGAACGAGATGCCCGAGAAGTAGCGGGTGACGGTGTCGATGGTGCCCGCCATGACGCCGCAGTGGATGCCCTCCGGGGTGGTGCCGCCCTGCGTGTCGTGAATGTCGCTGCGGAGCGCTTCGGCGAACCAGCTCCAGGCGGTTTCGTGGCCGTTGAGCAGGTAGCTCGAAATGATCGAGTGCACCACCTTGCTCAGGGTCGAGCCGTGGCTGGTTCTTGGTTCGTAGAAGGCGTAGTTCTCGCGTACGAAGCGGAGCGCGTCGGGCACGTGGTACCCGAGCTTTTCGAGAATGGCGCACACCTCTGCCGGGGCGAGCGTGTAGAAGGTCATCAGCACGTCGGCCTGCTTGGCAACCTTGTAGTTGTCCGGCGAGTCGTTCTCGGCCTTGAGAATCCGGTCCATCCGGTGGATGTTGCCGTACTTGAGTTTGTAGTGCTCCCAGTTCAGCTCCTTGAGACCCATGTAGCCATCGAACTGTTCGAGGATGCCGTTCTCGTCGATGAGCACGTTCATCTTGCCGGAGATGTCGCGCCACTGCATGAGCTCGTCGTGGCCGATGCCGATCTTCTCCATGAGGCTGTCCATCACCGACGGATCGAGTTTCCGGGAGGTTTCGAGCGCCTTGTCGAGCAGCCAGGCGGTCATGATGTTGGTGTAGGAGTTGTCCCTGACTCCATGCTTGCCGCTGCCGGGCAGCTCCTCGTGGAACTCGTCCGGCCCCATCACCCCCTCGATGTGGTAGCGTCCAGTCTCGGGCGAGAATGTGGCGATGCTGGCCCAGAAGCGGGCGATCTCGAACATCATCTCCGCGCCATAACTGTTCAGGAACTCCGTGTCGCCGGTATCGTGCACGTAGCGCCAGGCGTTGTAGAAAACGGCAATCGAGACGTGGCGCTGGCGGCAGCTCAGGTCGGGATCCCATGCACCGCTTTTGGGATTGTAGTGGATGGTCGGCGTCTCCTCGCGCCCGTCGTCGGCGGTCTGCCAGGGGTACATCGCGCCGTGGTAACCGTTGTCCCGTGCGTACTCGCGAGCCGCATCGAGACGGTGGTAGCGGTACATCAGCAATGCTCTGGCCATTTCCGGCAGGTGCTGGATGAAGAAGGGCATGATGTAGATTTCGTCCCAGAAGTAGTGGCCGCGGTACCCTTCGCCGCTCAGGCCGCGCGCGGCGATGCTGGCGTCGATGTTGACGTTGTGCGGCGAGATGGTCGAGACGAGGTGGTAGATGTGCAGGCGGAGCACCTTCTG
>CAYZCF010000117.1:0-6769 GCA_964476855.1 uncultured Chlorobiaceae bacterium | reverse complement strand
GACAACGGGCCGCGTCTCAACGACCTGGAGCTTCCCGCCGAGGCGAGGCTCTCGCGCCCGGCCGTTACCGGATCGCGATGACCGGCGTCGCGCGAGGTGTGGATCGAAACCACCTTCTCGACCGAGCATACCCTGTCCGCCGTCACTTCGAGCTTGAAGTGCTCGCTGATCCAGCGCGGGCTGCTGGTGATGCTGCCTTCGCGAACGGATTTGCCGTGGTAGCCGCAGCGGAGGGTCGTTCTGGCGTGCGTGACGATATCGTTTTTCGAGTGGCTGGTGCGCACATGCAGAAAGATGGGGCCATCCTCGCCAGCGCGGCCATGCTCGACATGTTCGAGGTGGTCGGTCGAGAGGGTGTTGTAGCGCAAAACGCCGCGGTTCTGCACCCGGCCGTCGATGGTCGAGCGGATTTCGATCTCCGCCGAGTAGTTGACCGGCTGGATGGTGTAGCGGATTGCCGCGATGTGCGGGTTGTCCATGCTGCAAAAGCGGGCGCTCCTGATCCGGGTGATGCCGCCAAGGGTATCCTGCACCACCATCTCCCTCTCCATCACGGCGTGGCGCATGTCGAGATTCTGGCTGTAGCTGAGGATTTTCTGCTCCAGCGGATTGATGAACTCGCCGTTGCCAATGCGGAACTCGATGGGCAACCAGTTTGGCGCGTTGACCATGTCGTTGTTCCAGACGGTCTGGCCGTGTACCTCGGACGAAAGTTTGTTGAACACCCCCGCGATGTAGGTGCCGGGGTAGTGGTGGGTCGAGGTCATGCCGCTCTCGAACGCGCCGCGCACGCCCATGTAGCCGTTGCCCGTCGTAACAAGCGACTCCCGGAGCCGTTCGTCCCGTGGCAACCACGAGTCGTAGCGAAGATTCCACCCTTCGTGCTCCAGCCCCTCGCCAAACCACTTTTCGATCTCCGCGATGGTGATTTCGCCGAGGTCGCGCACCACGATGTCCGCCCCCTGCTCCTTGAGCTTGATCCCCTCGATTTCGCGCGCGATGCCGAGCACCAGACCGAAGTTGCCCTTCGCGCCTGCCTGCACGCCCGAAATGGCGTCCTCCACCACGACGCAATCGTGCGGTTCGAGGCCGAGGTTGGCCGCCGCGGTGATGAAAATGTCGGGGTTCGGCTTGCCTTTCAGCTTCAGTTCGATGGAGACTTCGCCGTCCACGCGCGTCTCGAACAGCTCTTCGAGCTTGGCGAGCCGGAGGATGAGCTGGCAGTTGCGGCTCGACGAGGCGATGCCGATGCGAATGCCGCGCGCCTTCAGCTCCTTGATAAAGTCCACCGAACTCTGGAACACCTCGGGGCCTTCCTTGATCAGTATCTCCGTGAAGAGGCTGTTCTTGCGGTTGCCGAGACCGCAGACGGTCTCCTGCTCGGGAATGTCGTCGAGCTCGCCGTACGGAATTTCAATGTCCCTCGAAGCGAGGAAGCTTTTGACCCCCTCCATCCGGGGTTTGCCGTCAACGTATTTCAGATAGTCGTGTGCCGGGTCGAAAGGGACATAAGGCTCATTGTTGACCTCGGCGTAGTTCTGTAAAAAGGAGTTGAACATCGCCTCCCAGGCAAGGCTGTGGATTTTGGCCGTGCCGGTGATGACTCCGTCGAGATCGAAAATGACGCCTTTGAAATTCATACTCATTCCGTGAAATCAGTTAGAGGATTATCGTTGAAAGTGCCGCTCAGAGCGAGAGCAGGCCGAGAATGGTCAGGAGAATATCGGGATAGGGCACCATGTAGCTTTTCGGGCAGATCTTCCGGACGCGCCCCATCAGCTTTTCGTCTCGCGTGACGAAGATCGCCCAGACATCGCTGTACATCTCCATCGCTTTTTTCAGCATCGGAAGATCGGATGAGGTGTCGCCGCAGACCAGCACCGGCTCGCCGTTGTGATCGATGTCCATCTTGTGGCAGATGAACTCGAGGCCGTCGCCCTTGTCGAAATCGCGGATCAGGCCCGTTTCGGGATCGACGTCGATGGTCAGGATGATCTCGATGTCCAGGCCGGTGTCTTCGATCCTGAAGTTCTTGCCCTCCGGATCGATGTCGCGCACGATGCCCTTGATTTTTTCAAGAAATGCTGCCGACTCGGCTTCGTTGACCGAGCGGGTGATGTCCTGCCGGGCGATGGTGGTCTGGCCGAACTTGATCTGCAACGCCGAGCCGATGAAGTTGAACTTCTCGAACGACGGATCGAGCAGCAGCAGTTGCATCCGCTCGTTGAGCAGCCGGATCATCTCCTGCTTGCCCGGTTCGATGGGGAAGCTGTGGAAATCGCCGTCGATGTCGATGAACTCGCGCCCCTTCGAGCCTGCATAGACGAAGATGTGCTCCGGGTTGATCGAGACGTTCAGGATGCCGAAATCCTTGAGCGGCGCGGAGGTGATGATCAGCGGATAGCGGCAGCAGTTCTTGGCGAAGCGCGACAGGAAAACCGAGTTGTAGATCGGCTGGATCGAGGAGCGGTAACGGCCGCAGTAGTTGTTGGTGGTGCCGTCGCGGTCGGTGATGAACGCGCTGAACGATTTGCCTCGGAGCATCTCTACCCCTTCGGTGACGTAATCGGAGAAGCCGGGAATAAACTTCGCCAGGTACTCGATGAAGCGGTCTTCGCCGTATTCGAGGTAGTAGATGTCCTTTTGCAGCTCGCGGATTTCGTAAGTCAGGTCAACCTCGATCTGCTTCATGCCGTCGAGGCGCAACAGGCGCTGGCCGGTGTAGTCGTCGATGTAGATGGTTTCGAGCGAGTAAAGGGCATTCTTCAGGGATTCGAGGCATCCCTTGCCGACCACCCGCTGCTTCATGATGTTCCTGACGATCGGTTCTCTCAGGTCCCTCGTTTCGGCCTTGAGCCGGTACAGTTCCTTGAGCGTCCTGATGTCCTGCAAGGTGATGGGGAAGTTGCAGGTACGGAGACTTCTTTCATTGACAATGGTGGTATGCATGAGAAGCCGGCTGAAGGAAATGTGGTGCTGAAATTGAACGTAAATTTACAACAAATAATAGCAGCAATCCAGTAAAATAAACATCTATATCAATCAGTCTGGGAACAAGATAAACCTGTTCACGGTTCCTGAACGCTCTTTTTATCCGGTTTTAGTGCAGAAGGCATCGATCCCTGAGATGATTTTGCGGTGGATTTCCGCCGGACTCAGCAGAGCGTCGATCATGGCGATCCGGTTCGGGTTTTCGCTGCTGACCTTGTGATACCCCTCTCGCACCCGGCGGTAGAAGTCGAGTCCAGAGTTCTCCATCCGGTCGAGCTCTTCAGACTCGAATGCCAGCGGCAGCGACTTTTCGGAAAACTTCCTCATGAGCGCGTCTTCCGGCGTGAGATCAAGGTAAAAAGTTATATCCGGTACAAGGCCGCATGAGGCGATCCGGTTGATTTCGGCAAGCATGTCGAGGTCGAGGCCCCTGCCGTACCCTTGATAGGCGGTGGTCGAATCGAAGAATCGGTCGAGAATGACGTCGCTGCCGCTGTCGAGCGCAGGCCGGATGACCTGTTGCACCAGCTCCGCGCGGCTCGCCGCGAAGAGCAGCAGCTCGCCGACCGGAGTGATGTCGTTGCGGCTTTCGAGCAACAGCTCGCGAATCTCTTCGGCCACCGGGGTGCCGCCCGGTTCGCGCAGGGTCATCACTTCGCGCCCTTGCTCCTGGAGGTGGCGCTTGAGCTTCATGACCTGGGTCGATTTTCCGGCCCCGTCGATTCCTTCAAATGTTATGAGCATAACAACTTAAGCCAATGATTGTTCCTGGTGAGTGAATTCCGTTATGGCCGGGCGGAACTGTTCCGGATATTCGAATATGGACGAGTGGCCCTTTTCCCGGAAGACAAGCTGTTTCGCGTGAAGCAGCAGCATCACGGGTGCATTGCTTCCGGTATCGATATAACGGTGCTGGAAGTCCCCGAGTATCATACGACGGCTTCGGATTGGCATAGGCGGGTGGGTTGTTGAGATGATGGCTGCGAGTCCTGCCAGGCAGAAAAAAATAATCAATCATCAGCAAAAAAAGAGCATACCTGCATCAGTGCGTGATTTATTTATAAAAACGGATTGCTGCATCTCATTGTTTGTTGAAAAAAATGTATGTTCCCGCCGATCAGAAAGAGACGAAATTGAAAATGTCATCCCACACAACACAAAACCGTTCCCTTCGGGACGAAAGAAAGCCTCTCATGAACATAAAGGGCGCATTAGCCGCAGTTGCGGTAGTTGTGTGTTGTGGTTTGAGCGCCTGCACTGAAAACTCCGGCCAGAAGGTGTTTCCACCCCATACTGATCTTAACGGAGCCATCATCTCTCCTGCAAATACGCGTCCCTCCTCTTCGTTCAGTGATATGCCGTCATGGATTGACCTGTATCGCGAAAAAAGCCTGGTGAATGTCTCCACTGTTGACCATGTTGTTATTGTCACCTTCGAAACGCAGGGTGGCCGTGATGAGGTTTATCACCACTATTTTGACAGGTTCAATGGCGAGGAGAACTTCGAATCCTTCCGGGCAAACCGTGACATCATCAGTTTTGTCAGGGATGGTTACGGCATCAAAATTACCTTGCTCGACTCGACCAAAAACCTCTGGTCTCTTGAATATCATCGCCAGTTGATCTGAACAAGACAGGCTCCTGATTGTTAGCCTCTTCATCTCTTTTTTCCTGCCCGGCGCGTTATCAGCGGTTTTTCATCCAGAAAAAAAATCGCGTCAAGTGCATGATTCCGGCAGGAGGCGTCGTCCTACGGGGTGTAAAAGGATCCTAAACGATGAATTCAAGGCGCCTCGATTCGAAAAGCAAATGAAAGAAACACGATGAAAAAGAAGTTCGTTATGACGGCCCTCATTGCGGGGCTTTTGGGAAGCGCTGGCACGGTTTTCGCCGCCAGCAACGATCAGCCAGCGCCATGTGCGCGGCCAGGCATCTCCGGGCAGGTCGATGCCCGTGGTTATGGCAGGGGTCCGGAGGCCCGGTTCGCGCGTCAGGAAATGATGCAGAACAGAATGAAACAGGCGCTCGATCTGAGTGACAGCCAGCAGGCGAAAATGATGGAGCTGAGGCGTGGTTTTTACCAGGAGAGTCGTCCGGTCAGGCAAACGATGAAGGATCTGAAACGCGATCTCGCGCTCGAATCGGTGAAGAAATTTCCCGACAAGCGCAAGATTGCCAACCTGACCCAGAGAATCGGCCAGCAGAGCGTGCGTATGGCGCAGCTCGAAAGCCGTCATCTGCGTGAGCTCTCTACCGTGCTCGACGCGCGGCAGATCGACCGCCTGCTTCAGATGAAAGACAATTTTGGTGCCAGGCGCTTCAACAGAGGATAAGCCGTTTCCTTCAATGGAACGGTGATAAAAAAAAGCCGGAAGTTTTTCCCTTCCGGCTTTTTTGTTTGTGGCAAAGCATCGTCAGTGAGCCTGGCCGGTCGGGCGGATGATGATTTCGCTCACATCCACATGCGGCGGCTGGCTGAGGGCGAAGAGCACTGCGCGGGCGACATCCTCCGAAAGCAGCTCGGGAGCCGTCGGTTTCTGCAAACCCTCCCAGAACGGCGTATCGACGATACCCGGCTCAACCAGTGTGACCCGCACGCCGCGGCTTGCAACTTCGTTGCGGATTGCCTGCGCCATGCCGGTGACGCCCCACTTGGTGGCGGCGTAGAGGTTGCGGATCGAGGTGACGCGGCCCAGAACCGAACCCGTTACGAGGAAATGGCCCTTCGTTTTGACCAGCTCGGGCAGCGTGAGCCGAGCCGTCGTCGCCGCGCCGAAGAGGTTGGTCATCACCATGTCGCGCCACTCGTCGGGCTTGTGCTCACCGTCGATAAACGACGACCCTTTCGAAAATCCCGCATTGGCGAAGACCGCGTCGAGTCTGCCGAAGCGCTCGACAGCTTTACGCACCATCGCCTCCTGCTGCTCCCACTCCGCCACGTCGCATTGCACGGCCATTGCCCGCTCAGCACCAAGCTCCTCTTCGAGCGCCGCGAGCTTCTGTGCCGACCGAGCCGCCACCACGACCCGCCAGCCAGCCGCCACGGCCAGAACCGCCGTCGCCCGACCGATACCCGTCGAAGCGCCGGTGATTAGAAGAACCTTGCCGTTATCTGAAATACTCATGGATGTGCGATTTGAATGGTTTCACGAATGTTGGTGTGGGGCAATATACGATGGGAGCTTTTTTTTGGGAGGAACCGGGATGCGTTCATTTCATCAAATCCGGTAGTCGCGTCTTCCATTCTGGGAACAAGACCAGGTCGCATTCGACGGTCGGGCCGCCCGCGTGGACGAGTTCGAGTTCGCCGATGCGCTGGCGGGGTTCTTCGGCGAAGGCGGTGGTCATGAGTTTTAGCACCGCTTTTTTGTATTCGGTGTCGTCGTTTCCGGCGAGGTGGTTGCCTTTCATTTCGAGCACGACGAGTTTGCTCTTCCCCTCGGCTTGCTGCATGGCGAAGATGAAGTCGGGATAGACCTTTTCGCGCCGCCAGCCTTGCACGGAGTAATGACTTCGGGCGACATTGCGGTGCCACCAAGTGAGCGCTTTCTGGCTATCGAGATAGACGGCGACGTCGCGCTCGTCCCTGCTTGAGAAGTCGCCTTTGTAAATGGGGGAGAAGAGGCTCTTTTCGAGCGGGCCGCCGCTCTTGCCGATGAGCTGATCCGCGCCTTCCGGCTCGAAGGTCTCCGCTGTTTCGGGGAGTTGCCAGTTGCGCCCGTCGGCCCGCAGGCGGAACTGGATGCGCCCTTCGGCGACTTCGTGGCGGAACAGCGTT
>CAYZCF010000116.1:0-8350 GCA_964476855.1 uncultured Chlorobiaceae bacterium | reverse complement strand
ATGGAACGAATCCTCGAGTTCAAAAAATCTGTCCAGTAAGATGCTTTAGAATACATTTCATTTGCCTGTTATAGCTATGACCGAATGAATGCGATGATAGGATGTGGACTATCTTCTTTTTGTGAAATGATATAATATTTTCATGATGGCGTGATGATGTTGTTAGTATATGAAAATTGATTTCTATTTAATCGTTTATTTATGAGTTTTATATGTCATTTTGTAAGTCTTGAATTTTTATTGCATTACAGGGGAGGATAGATGGCGGGATAAAAAATAAGTTGTGAGGTTTTTGAGAATTTATTAACTAATCATCGTAGTCCAGTAAGCAATACCAGTTGTTTTCAGGTTGCGCCCCCAGATGCACGGGCACTCATCAGTACCTCACTTGTGCCCAACTCAAACATCTCTCGTGCGAACCCGTTGTAGTGCAGTTTTCAGTTGTACAAAGTACTGCTATTAAAGGTAGTTTGGATTGTGGAGTTCTGTAATCTGTAAGTATTGGGCATTGTTTGGAGCTGACATAAACATTTATGAGTATTACCATGAAGCAAGCATACTGTAACATCCTTGCATCGATATCTCCATTTCTTTTGCTCTGTTTTGCATTTCCAAATCATGCATCAGCAGGTTCTGATCCTGCAATTAGTGAAAATATAGTTACCTCTACAGAAATACAGCAGACCAAAACATTATGGCCTAATCGAGCGGGAAAAACGCTTACAATTCCTTCCGGTTGGGGCGCTTCATGGGGTGTTGTATTTGTCGGTGCAGGCATATCCGATCCGGCTGCTTATAGCAAAAAAGGTGATTCTGCCATAAGTTTTGGTTTGGGAGTTGGCAACTCCGTAAAAAATATCGGAATTCAACTCAGTCCCACAATTTGGGATGTAAGTGAGTTTGACAATCTTTCTCTGAGCTGCAAGGTTCACCGTTATTTAGGAAATGCATCATCTCTTGCTGTTGGTGCAGAAAACCTCTTTGCAGACAAGGATAAGACTGATACGGAAGAGAGTTTTTACATCGTCATCAGCCATGCTTTTCAGCAATTTCATGCTCATGAACCAGATCATTCCTCTTTACACGCAAGTATAGGTGTTGGATCTGGACGATTTGGGGAAAAAAGTCCGCTTGATATACAGTCAGGAAAAGGAAAGTACGGAACTTATGTGTTTGGTGCCTTGTCATATGAGGTGTTTCAATCAATCAATGTAATTGCTGAGTGGAACGGTTTAAATCTCAATGCAGGCATATCGCTTTCCCCATTTAAAGAAATTCCCATTGGGATAACCTTGGGTGTTGCGGATTTAACAAAAAATTCGGGAGATGGTGCTCGCTTTATTTCTTCAGCAGGCGTTGCTTACTTTTTTTAAAGGAGGATGTCAATGAAAGTCTTGCAAAAAATCATCTCCTGTTTTTTAATAATATCTTTTGTTAGTTCTGCAATACCTCATCCTGTAGTTGCAGATAATGATTCTTGTGCTGCATTAGATGCAGCGGCAGCGGAAGCTGCAACTGCAGCGGCAGCGGCTCAGCAAGCAGCAGCAGCAGCTCAACAAGCAGCAGAGAAAGCAGAAAAAGAGAAGACCCAGGCATACCAAGCCGCACAGGACGCGCAACAAGAGGCTGGCGAAGCAGCAGCAGAGGAAGCATATTATTCAAGCATAGCACAAACCGCAAGGTCTGCAGCTGATGCGGCAGCGGTTGCCGCATCAGCTGCAGTAACCGCTGCTGGTATCGCTTACGATGCAGCGGCGGCCTACTGGTTTTTAAATCCTACTTTAAATTCAGCTGCCGCTTACGCCGCCGCAGCCGCTGCAATAGCACTCGCATCAAAAGTAGCCGCAGAAGTTGTTGCAGATGCGGCTGAAGAAACAGCCTCTGCCTGGGAGCAAGCTGCAGAATCTGCACAAAACGTAGCGAATCAAGCAGAGGCAGCGTTCCAGCAAACAGTAGCCGCAGCAGCGGCGGCAGCAGCAGCGGCTACTACCGCAGAAGATAACGCCGCTCAAGCAACAGCAACAGCAGCGGCAGCGGCTGCGGCAGCGGCTGCGTGTCATGCGGGTGGATGTCAATAAGAAGTCTTATTTATTATATAATCAAGCCAATAATTAAAAGGAGGTATGAAATATGAAAAAACTAGCCTTGGTAATAATTATTACAGTCATTACGTCCGTTCAGGTATGGGCGGAAACAAAATTGAAGCTTGCAGAAGAGTTATTAACAACACTGCATACAAAAGAGCTTCTTGAACAATCAATTGCTGAACAACTGCAATTACAAATAAATGCTCAACCAGATCTGCTTCCGTATAAAAAAATCATCAAAAATTTTCTTGATAAGTATATGGGATGGGAAAGTGTCAAGGGTGATTTAATTATCCTGTATTCACATGCTTATAGTGAATCGGAGCTTAGCGATATAATCAAGTTCTACAGGACTCCAGTGGGCAAGAAGATGTTACAGCAACAGCCCTTCCTTGCTAAACAGGGAGCAATGATCGGAGCAAAAAAAATAAACGATCATCGAGAGGAACTGACCAGCAGAGTTAAAGCTGAGGCTGCACGTATCAAGCAACAATGAACAATTATCACCACTTTGGGGTTTCGTGGAAAAACTCAATCTGCAGCATAGCACTTGTCTTTAGCGCTTTCGCACCACAAGTGGTTTTCCCCTCAGGATTTCCATCCGTGGTGCGAAAGCACTGGAAGAAAGAATTAAGTATGGCTAAATCCTCATCGTATTCATCTCCTCACCTGCTTCACCTGCTTCACCTCCATCAACCCCCCTCAACATCCCGAACAGCCCCACCAGCTCCGCCACCTTCAGCGCCTCCGCCCGCAGCTTGAGCGTTGCTTCGGGGACGGCGGAGGTGTCGTAGTATTCCTTCAGATTGTTCCAGAGCGTTTTGCGGCGCTGGTGAAAAGCTCGGCGGACGAAGAGCCGGAAGCCTTCGCTGTCTTCCACCGGGTCGGCGGCTTTCGGCACCATGCGGATGACGGCGCTGTCAACTTCCGGGCGGGGTTTGAAGACGGCTCGGCCTACCTTGAAGAGATATTTCACGTCGCAGAATGCCTGCATCTGCACGGCGAGGATGCCGTACTCCTTCGTGCCGGGCACGGCGGCGATGCGCTGGGCGACTTCGTGTTGCATCATCAGCGTGGCCGATGAGATCAAGTGCCGGTTGTCGAGCAGGCGGAAGAGAATCGGGCTGGTGATGGAGTAGGGGATGTTGCCGAGCACGGCGAGTTTGCCTTCCCCAGCCAGCGGTTCCAGCGGCACCTTGAGGAAATCGCCCTCGATCAGCTCGATCTGGGGATGCTCCTCGCGGATGAAGCGCGCCAGCTCAGGGTCTTTCTCGACGGCGGTGAACGATGGCACCGCTTCGAGGATCGCCGTCGTGAGTGCGCCGAAGCCGGGGCCGATCTCCAGCACGCGGTCGCCCTCCTTTATGCCCGACTCACGGACGATTTTCTTCGGGATGTTCTTGTCGAGCAGGAAGTTTTGGCCTAATTTTTTTTTTGCCGCTATATGCGTATGCTTATATTCAACTTTTGTCATCTGACTGGGCTTTGTGGGCGCAACTCAATATCAATGGCGGGGTTAACCCGGCGGACACTCAAGTCCCGCATAACTTTTTTCAAATTTAAGGTATTCTGTCATTAATGGGAGAGAAAATTACCATCGAACAGACCGCGAAGTATTCTTCACGGGGCAACAAGGCTACCCGCACCGGGTTCGGCGAGGCGCTGCTCGAAGCTGGCCGCGCAAACCCTTCGGTTGTCGCTCTCTGCGCCGACCTGACCGGGTCGCTGAACATGAATCTCTTCCGTAAAGAGTTTCCGGAGCGATTCATCCAGACCGGCATTGCGGAGGCGAACATGATCTCCATGGCGTCGGGCCTGGCGACTACCGGCAAGATTCCCGTGGCGTCGAGCTTCGCCGTTTTCGCGACCGGCCGCGTCTTCGACCAGATTCGCCAGTCGGTCTGCTACTCCAATCTCAACGTCAAAATCTGCGCCTCGCACGCCGGTCTCACTCTCGGCGAGGATGGCGCGACTCACCAGATTCTCGAAGATATCGGCCTGATGCGCAGCCTGCCGCGCATGACCGTCGTCGTGCCGTGCGACTACAGCGAAACCAAGCGCGCCACCAAGGCGATCATCGAGCATCAGGGGCCGGTTTATCTCCGCTTTGGCCGTCCGAACGTGCCGGATTTCACTGTCGACGAAGATGGTTTCGAGCTTGGAAAATCCATCGAGCTGCATCCCGGCAAGGATGTCACCGTCATTGCCTGCGGCATCATGGTGTGGAAAGCGCTCGAAGCGGCTCGAATCCTTGAAAAGGAGGGGGTCGGGGTGCGCGTCATCAACATGCACACCATCAAGCCGATCGATACGCTCGCCATCGTGCGCGCAGCCAACGACACCGGCGCGATCGTGACCGCCGAGGAGCACCAGATGTACACCGGTCTCGGCGAGGCGGTGGCCAATGTCTGCGCCCGCAACATTCCGGTGCCGATCGAGATGGTCGCCGTCGAGGATACCTTCGGCGAATCGGGCAAGCCCGACGACCTGCTGAAAAAGTACAAGCTGACCACCGAGGATATTCTGGAGAAGATTTACCTCGCTTTACGAAGAAAGAACTGATTGAACGCATAGGTCGTACAGGACTTATGAGCTTGATTTTCCGGCCTTGAGCTAAAACCACAGGAGAAACACGATGGCGATGCCCAATTTCAGCGATATGATGAAGCAGCTCAAGGATGCCGGCGCGAAGATGCAGGATGTCCAGAAGCAGCTCGAAAAGCTTGTCTCCGAAGGCGAGGCGGGCGGCGGCATGGTGAAGGCGAAGGTCAACGGGCGGCAGAAACTGCTCGAACTCACCATCGATCCGGAGATCATGGACGATGTCGATATGGTGCAGGATCTGGTCGTGGCTGCCGTGAACAAGGCGCTCGAAGCTTCGGCACAGCTCGCGCAGAACGAGATTCAGAAAGCTGCTGGTGGCATGATCAACCCCGCTGACCTGATGAAGCATTTCGGTCAGGGCGAGTAAACCGTTTTTCATGCGTTACAGCTCAGGAGCCGTCGAGGCGCTCATCGAAGAGTTCGCGAAGTTGCCCGGCATTGGCCGCAAGACAGCCCAGCGGCTCACCATGCACGTCTTGCAGGAGCGCCGCTCCGAGGTCGAGAAGCTGGCTGGCGCGCTCATCGACGTCAAGGAGAAGGTGATCCGCTGCTCGGTCTGCCAGAACATCACCGATCTCGGCGCTGATCCCTGTCACCTCTGCACCTCCTCCGGACGCGACCGCACGGTCATCTGCGTCGTCGAGTCTCCTACCGAGGTGCTCGCTTTCGAGAAAACCGGCCACTACAAGGGATTGTACCACGTGCTCCACGGGGTGATTTCGCCGCTCGACGGCGTCGGCCCCGACGACATCAAGGTGCGGGAGCTGATCGTGCGCCTCGGCTCCGGCGCACCGGACGAAGTGCGCGAGGTGGTGCTCGCGCTCAATCCAACCGTCGAGGGCGAAACCACATCGCTCTATATCAGCAAACTGCTCAAGCCGCTCGGCATCGAGGTCACCCGCATCGCCCGGGGTATTCCGGTCGGCGCGGAGCTCGAATTCATCGACGAAGCGACGCTGTCGCGGGCGATGGAGGGGCGCTCGGCCATCTGAGCCGCGACGGTTGCAACAACAGATATTCAGTCATACACGCAGTAATGAACGGAGAGAAAAAAAAGGTTCTGATTATCGGCGGCGGCCTCGCCGGTCTGACTGCCGCCAAGAGGCTCGTTGATCGCGGCTTCCAGGTCAAGGTGCTCGAAAAACGCCCCATCTACGGCGGCAAGGTCTCCGCCTGGAAGGACGAGGAAGGGGACTGGATCGAGTCCGGCACGCACTGCTTTTTCGGAGCGTACGGCGTGCTCTACGATCTCATGAAGGAGATCAAGACCTACCACGCCGTGCTCTGGAAAGATCACCAGCTCACCTACACGCTCGAAGGGGGAAACAGCTTCACCTTCAACACGTGGGACTTGCCGAGCCCGCTGCATCTCTTGCCCGCCATCGTCAAGAACGGCTACTTCACCTTCGGCGAGATGGCCGCCTTCTCGAAGTCGCTCATTCCACTCGCGTTGCAGAAGGCCAACTACCCGCCGACGCAGGATCACCTGACCTTCGCCGAGTGGGCCGAGCAGAAAAAATTCGGCAAGCGGCTCATGGAGAAGATGTTCCGCCCGATGGCGCTCGCCCTCAAGTTCATTCCGCCGGAGGAGATTTCCGCCAAGATCATCCTCGATGTCACCGAGACCTTCTACCGCATTCCCGATTCCTCGTGCATGGGCTTTCTGAAGGGCTCGCCGCAGGAGTACCTGCACCAGCCACTCGTCGATTATTCGGCGCAGAAAGGCGCGGTGTTCCAGAACCACACACCGGTGGAGGAGCTGCTTTTCGACGGCTCGCGGATTCGCGGCGTGCAGTTGCGCAACGGCGAGATTCTCGACGCGGACTACTACGTTGCGGCGCTGCCGATCCACAATCTCTGCAAGGCGCTGCCCTCGTCGCTCAAGCAGCACGATCGCTTTTTCGCCAACCTCGACCGCCTCGAAGGGGTGCCGGTCATCTCGGTGCAACTCTGGTACGACCGCGAGATTACGCCCATCGACAACGTGCTTTTCAGCCCGGATGGCGTGATTCCGGTTTACGCGAACCTCACCCGCACCACGCCCGATTACCGCACCCTGCGCGGCGAGCGCTTCGACGGCAAGACGCGCTTCGAGTTCTGCGTCGCCCCGGCCAGGGAGCTGATGGGGCTGAGCAAGGAGGATATTATCGCGCGGGTTGACCGGAGCGTTCGGGCCAACTTCCCGAAGGAGTCGCAGGGGGCAAAAATCCTCAAGTCAACGCTCGTCAAGATTCCGCGCTCGGTCTATGCGCCGCTGCCCGGCATGGAGCAGTACCGCCCGACGCAAAAGACGCCGGTCAGCAATCTTTTCATCGCGGGCGGCTTCTCGCAGCAGCTCTATTACGACTCGATGGGCGGCGCGGTGATGAGCGCCAATCTGGCGGTCGATGCACTCGTGAAGGCGGCATCCGTAGACGGGCATTGAGGCTCGAAAAGTTTCCGGAAATTTTTCGAGACCGTGCGAAAGTTGTTCTTTTTCCCGATTTTAATATTATCTTTGCATTCCTGTTTGAATGACCCTTGGGTCAAGAGGCCCTTGTAGCTCAGTGGATAGAGCAGCAGTTTCCGGAACTGAAGGTCGGCAGTTCGAATCTGTCCAAGGGCACGAGGTTCAAAAGGACACCAATCGGGGTGTGGCTCAGCTGGTAGAGTGCTGCGTTCGGGACGCAGAGGTCGTGGGTTCGAGTCCCGCCACCCCGACAGAAAGGCGGTTACAGCAGGTACTGTAGCCGCCTTTTTCATTTTATCTCCTTTTTTTCAATTCAGGGCAGTTTTAACAAGTCTCATGAGCGGTTCGAGTTCAAGGCGGACGTAGCGCAGAAACCGGAGTCTCGAC
The DNA here is from genome assembly GCA_964476855.1 of uncultured Chlorobiaceae bacterium. Classification (GTDB taxonomy): domain Bacteria; phylum Bacteroidota; class Chlorobiia; order Chlorobiales; family Chlorobiaceae; genus Chlorobaculum. The sequence goes on along the minus strand of CAYZCF010000116.1, from coordinate 823 downwards.
AAGTCAGGGCCAGCGCAGCAATCGGAACGCGCAATAAGTTTCTATCGGCCGCCTTCATATTTTTTTACGCTCATGTTCAGGGTAAAGCGCTTGACCTGTTATGCCTCCATGCTGGTTATCAATTCAACGATTTCGTGAGTGTCAAGCCAGTTGCTCTCGTATGTGAGACTTACAGGCTTTATGTTATGACATCTCGGATTTTGCAGGGCGATGCAGTCTGATGCCCGAAGCGTAGTTTGTCTGGCAGCATACGGGCTGGTTGACGATGAAGACGGCGGACATTGGAGCGCTGACTTTGAACAGCCATGACGGTGCCACGGGGCGGATTGGTCTGTCGCCCAGGCAGGATCAAAGGGGAAGGCAGGTCGCATCTGTTTGCATAGTTCGATGCGATCAGGGACTTTTCCGCCCATATCTCGGCCGATTACAAACGACAGCTATACTCTCTCATTATCGCCTGAAAAACATATGTTGGCGGAACACTTACCCTCAGGCGTGAAGCGGACAAAGATGGTTCAGGTCTGGGCTATTTCGTAAAGGCTGGTATTATGGCGGGTACAGATGGCTGCGGTTCGAACAGTATAAACTTCAGCGCGTCACTTGCAGGAAACTTCTGACGTAAAAACGGCAAATGACAATCATAAAGCCTGTTCCATGCGGGATTCCGGAACAGCTTTTTTTCACGTAGCGTCAGAGAGAGCCCGGTGACGGTGCGACCGATGTCGCTGTTGACAGCAGCATCTCGGTAACGTTCAACGAAGAGGTTAGTTGTATTCTAAAGCATCTTACTGGACAGATTTTTTGAACTCGAGGATTCGTTCCA
>CAYZCF010000115.1:6475-8985 GCA_964476855.1 uncultured Chlorobiaceae bacterium | reverse complement strand
CCGTCTGGATCATATCCGTGTAATCGGTGCTGAACCACGTCAGCGAAGCATTGAACCCTTTCCAGGCGAGATCCATGCCAACCTCCCAGGTGTCGCTCGACTCCGGCTTGAGATCGGGATTGCCAATATAGGTTGTACCCCAGCTCGTGATATTGGCGGCAAGCTCCCGCTCCGAGGGCATTCTGAAACCTTCGGCAAACGAACCCCTGATCTTGAGCGCTTCGCTTGCCTGCCAGGCGACACCAGCCTGATGCGCGAAGTTGTCCTTACTCCTCGACGTGCCTTCGCTTGCTTTCATTTTGACACGATAATCGTCGTAACGCACGCCAGCGGTCAGAATCAGACGCTCGTCGAACAAGCCGTATTTACCAAGTAAGAAACCTGCCGGATTTTCATACGTAGCCCAGGTCGGCGTCAATGTGGAATCGACTTCGTATTTCAGCCAGTCAAATCCTGTCGTGAGTCTGAGCGCTCCCGGCTGCCAGGTAACCTGCGCCTGCGCCCCTTGCTGGTCAACATTTTTGGTGCTTTCATACGCGCTGCTCGGATCAACATAGCGATACTTGTCCTCGCCGGTAAAGTAGCGGGCCATCCATGAAATGTTCCGGCTGGAGGTTGCGCCGTCATACCTGAAATCGACGGACTGGTTGTTCTGAACTGTATAGGCATCCAGATCAGGCGAACTCAGATAGCTCGGTGAACCAGCCTTGTCCACATCGAAGGAGTGAACGATCATGCCGATCCGGTGACCGTCGGCAATCTCGTATCCCACATTCAGACTCGCCATTTTCTGATCCTGATAGCCGGTGTTCTGGTAGATATCACCTTTGGCCGTCCGGTAGCTTCCGGAATCCGATTTCGAGATGCTGCCTGAATAGTCGAAGCGTCCGGATTTGCCCTGAATGGCAACTTCGGTTTTCGAGAAGTCGTTGCTGCCGAGTTTCTGTTCGATCGAAGCCGATGGCGCGCCCGATCCCTTGGCCGTAATCACGTTGATCACGCCCCCAATCGCCGCTGAACCATACTGCACGGCGGCTGGCCCCCTGATGATTTCGATGCGTTCGACGTTCGCCGTCATGATCTTGGCGAGGTTGCCGGTACCCGCGCGGCGTCCATCGAGCAGCACGAGCACCTTGCCCATCAGGTCGTTGCCGTGAGATTCAGTCCTGAAGCCGCGAATGCCAACAGAGGTCGAGGTGCCGGGATACTTCTGGATGTGCCCAAGGTTCTTTTCAGCGAGCAATTCACTGAGATCGTTGGCCGACGACTCACGGATTTCCTCTTTGGTGATGATGGTAACGTTCGAGGTCAGCTCTTTTTTCGGCTGCTGCACCCGGCTCGAAGTCACGACGATTTCATCGCCGGCGTATGCCAGCAAGGTCTCTTCGGCATGGAGCTTGGGGCTGGCGAGCATGGCCGCCATGAGAGTGGCGAGCGTTCGTTTGTTCATGGTGTTGTCCTGTGTTGAGTTGTTTGAATGATTCAACAGACAGGGGTTGAGGAAAAGGACTGACCCGGTGCCCGGCGGAACAACTCGATGGTTTGACAATGCCTGAGATGCGTCAAAGCGAAATTCACGCCCTTGACGTACAAAAGAGAGTGCATTGAAAAACAGTGCTGAACAGTCGGTGTTACCGGAAGCGCTTTGCCTGACTATTAACCCGTAGTCTTGTCACTGAGCAAAGAGTAACTGGCAGGTCTCCTGACTTTAACGGCTGAACCGCTGCGGCCTTCCCGCCCCGTCCGTGGAGGACTTCGGGCAGTGACACACAGCGACTGCGAGCTTCGAGGCATGTGGCCATGCCTGTCAGCGGCAGCTTGCCGTTGTACAGTTGCGGGTACAGTGTACGAATCTCACGTACTTCCCTATTCTCCGGCTTTGAAGCCGGCACCAGCTAATCATGTGAAAGAACATCATCTTTGCGGGCGCAATTTACGATTTTCCCGCTCAATTGCAAGCGACTCACCCCTTGCCATCGGCGGCCCGGATGATGGTGCGAGCCATCGACCTCGTCTGGTGGTGCAGCGCTTCGAGCGCCCGGAGCAGCTCCATGTGCAGGTCGTGGGTGCGCTCCGACTCGGGGCGAATCCTGATGCGCCGCATGTGCGAAAAGCCGAGTTCGAGCAAGAGGTGCTTGAAGTTCTTGCCCTCGTCGAGCACCGCCAGCGCCCGGCGGGGACTCATCTCCTCGATGGCCAGGCTCATGGCCGCAATCTCCCGGCACACCTGCTCGTGAAGCTGCGCGATCTCCCGCTTTCCCTCGCTGGTCAGCCCGTTGTCGAACCCGTCGGCTGGAAAATCGGCAAGCAGGGTTTCGACCACGTCGCCCGCCGCCTCGATATCCTTCGCCAGCGCCATCAGCGCCGCCGCCTCACGGATGAGCGGCTCGGCAACCGCCTCCTGCATGACGCGGATCAGGTAGGCGGTCACCTTCTTCTCCAGAAAATCGAGCTTCTCCTCGCGCATCAGCAAACCTTCGGAGACCGGCAGCCGCGAGTAAACGAGGTCG
>CAYZCF010000115.1:0-6465 GCA_964476855.1 uncultured Chlorobiaceae bacterium | reverse complement strand
GCCGATGAACGGCTCCGGCAAAGCCCGCGACATGCGTCCGAGAATCTTGTTCATGCGCGAAACCTCCAGCCGGGCAAGCCCGACCGCCACCTCCGGCGTGGCGAGCGCGGAGTCGCGCAAATGCCACACGGCGGGAATCCGCCCCGTCTCCTCCGGATCGTCGGGCAGCAGCTTGACGAGCAGACGCCCGAACTGCGGCAGGAACGGCAGGAACAGCAGCGCCATGAACAGGTTGGAAAAGGTGTGCGCGTTGGCGATCTGCCTCGCCAGTCCTCCGGCGGCATCGGAGGGAGAAATGGCGCGGATCAGGTCGAGCCAGGGCGGCAGAAAGATGAGAAAGAGGATGACGTAGGTGACGTTGAACATGAGCTGCGCCAGAAAGACCCGACGGGCGGGCCGGACGCTTCCGGCGCTGCCGATGGCCGCCGTGATGCAGGTGCCGATGTTGGCGCCGAACATGAGCGGCACGGCCACTTCGAGCGTGAGCGTGCCCTGCTGGGCGAGGGTGATGAGAATGGCGACAAAAGCCCCGCTGCTCTGGATGAGCGCCGTCATGATCGCACCGGCGAGCACGCAAAGCAGGGGATTTTCGAGCGTGGTCAGAATCGCCAGGAACGGCTCGCTCGATTGCAGCGGCGCGACCGCCACGCCCATGAGCTTGAGGCCGAAAAAAAGCAGGCCGAGGCCGGAGAGCACCTCGCCAAAAAGCGAGACAACCCGGTTCCGGCGGAGAAGCGACAGAAAAAAGCCGAGCGCAAAGAGCGGCAGACCGAGTTCGCCCGGCGAAAAGGCGATGAGCTGGGCCATCGTGGTGGTGCCGATCTCCGCGCCGAGCACCACGCCGAGCGACTGCGAAAAGGTGAGAATCCGCGACTGCACCAGCCCGATGAGCGTGAGCATCACCATGCTGCTCGACTGCACGGCCACGGTAGCCACAGCCCCGGAGAGCAGCGCCGAGAGCGGGTTGCCGGTAATCGTGGCCAACCACCCGGCAATCTTGCCGCTCGAAGCCTTGCGAAGCCCCGCATTGAGCGACTTCATCCCCAACAGGAACACGGCAAGACCGCCCGCGAACAACAGGAGATTGGACAGCAGGGATTGTGATTCCATGTTCTCCATGAGCAATTATTTCCGGCAATAAAAGATTCTCTTCGACAGCCTCTTCTCTTACATTCCGCAGGGTTTCAACCCTGCGGACATTCAGAGCTCTTACATTCATGTTGCCCCGGCTTTCAAGCCGGGGACAACCATTCCACAAAAATAACACCGGGCTTCAGCCCAATTTCCTCTTGCCGATTCCGACAACAATCTCGATGCGGTGTCCCCCCGCTCACATCCCTCCCAGAATCTCCGCCACCTTGCGCCGCCGGTACTCGAACACCTCGTCGAGCCGCCGCCCGACGATCAGCGCCTCGACCACCTCGCCGAAGAGGTCGAACGGCAGCGCGTACTCCACGATGTCGGTCATCTCCGTGCCGCCTTCGATTTCGCGGAACCGGTGCGTGTGATGCCACAGCTCGTACGGCCCTTCGAGCTGGCGATCCTCGAAGAAATCGGGCTTCGAGACCCGCATGATTTCAGTCGTCCAACGCACGGGAATCATCATGAAGGGATAGAGCGTGTAGCTCAGTTGCATCCCTTCATAAATCGGCTTTCCGGTGCTTCCGCCATCGACCCGCAAAAACATCTCCGGCGGAGTGATCCGGGCAAGATTGTCCGGCTGCGAAAAAAAGTCCCACGCTACATCTATCGGCACAGGCAACCGCTGTACCCAGGTTTTGGTATGCAGATTCATTCAGTTCGATACATCTCAGTTTTTTTACCGGTACTGACCGGCTCTTTTTTTGTAACGAAACTCGCCCGTAAAAGTATCCCATTGGCCCTGTTGCCGCCTGATTTTTGGCGCTGGCCGAAAATCTTCAAACACGGGAACGCCATCCCGAACACTTTCGGGATGCCATCGACCATCGTAGCCATCATCCCGCCAGAACTGCGTGTCTGCCCAAGTTTTTTGTCGAGGTAATTTGCGGGATTTTGCTTATGGTTTACTTGTGGCGGAGAGGTTCGTGGATTCAGCAAGAACACGCAAGCGCAGTTCAAGCATCATAGGTACAATTCAAAAAAAAGACTAATGGAGATACCAGAAAAAGGCCAAATGTCTTCAGAATACTTGGCCCTCGCTGATGAACGGGTTAACTACTCGCTACCTGGGTATGGGCAACCTGAGGACTATGGGTACAATTTTAAAGAATGGGTTAGCCCTTATACAAAAGGCGCCCATCAATTGGGCGGAATAGCCATTGTTCTACAAGATTGGTCTAGCCATGACGGCCTAGAGCATAAAGTAGATCAATCAGTTCAAGAATATGGTCGTACGATAAGCCTTAAAACCAATTTAAGGTTAGAGGAACTCCTGAAGCGTGTCTTCTCAGTCGGCATCAAAGATGTATATGCGACTAACGTGTTTCCATTCATTAAGCCAGACGGAATATCCACACATATCCCTTTAAGGCTCATCAAACAAGTTGCAAGCAAGTTCGTTGCAAAAGAACTGGAATTGGCGAAGCCTAAAATCATTCTGGCACTCGGCAATGCGGCGCACTATGGTTTAAAAAAATCAGGCATAGAATGCATTCATGTACCGCATCCGGCAGCAAGAATAGGATCAATCGATCAACACGAAAAAAGATGGATAAAATCACTAAAGCAAAAAGGAATTATTTAAAAAAATACGACATGCACTAGCGACAGCCTATATAAAAATAAAAAGCCTCCGACACACTAACACTATGCCAGCAACACATGACAGAATCATAGAAGAAGCCCTCTCTTTACCGGCAAATTTTCGATTGAGCCTTATCGAGAAACTTCTGGAAAGCCTCAACCTCCAGCCCTCATCAACCTCCGCTTACGATCCCGCCACCCACGAAAATCACTTGGCGTAAAAACGCCTCTGCACTATCTTGCGGGTGATTTTTTGTGACTGTGCAAGATCGTCAACGCCTCCACCATCCCCATGCCTAAAGCCACCGTCGCTGCCATTATCCACCCCGCCGGAGATCGCCGGACGATACTCCTGACGCGGCGTAACGTCAATCCTTTCAATGGATTGTGGTGTCTGCCCGGCGGGCATGTCGAGGAGTTCGAGCCTGCTGAAACCGCCGTTCGGCGCGAGGTGAAGGAGGAGACCGGCCTCGATTTCGCGCCGGATACGTTCGTCGGCTGGTTCGAGGAGATCTTCCCGGAGCACCGCTTCCACGCCGTGGCGCTTGCCTTCGCGGGAGCCGGATCGGGCGCGATGCAAGAGCAGCCCGACGAAGTCTCCGAAATGGCGTGGTTCGCGCTCGACGATGCGCTCGCAATGCCGCTCGCTTTCACCCATAACCTTGTCCTGCAACACTATGCCCGCTCGCTCGAAAAGTAACCGCCTGACTCCCCTCTTCATCCTGCTCGCGCTCTGCCTGCACACGCTTGCCGGTTGCTCGCGCCAGCCCGCGCCCGCGCCGACGACGACGCCTGCCGCCGCCGGAACGCCGAAGCGCATCGTCAGCCTCGCGCCGAGCCTCACCGAAATGCTCTACGCCATCGGCGCGGGCGACCAGGTCGTTGGCAGAACCAGCGCCTGCGACTGGCCCGCCGAAGCCGAAAAGGTGCCGGTGGTCGGCTCCTTCGGACGTCCGTCGCTGGAGGTGCTCGCCTCGATGACTCCCGACCTCGTGCTCGACGTCGATCTGGCCGATGAACAGACCGCGAAAAAAATGGCCGAAATGCATCTGCGCCGCGAGCACATCCGCTGCCAGGATCCCGAAGAGCTGCCCCAGGCACTCCGCAAGCTCGGCGCGCTCACCGGCCACGTCCGGCAAGCGGACAGCCTCGCTTCGGTCATTGAAAAAGGTCTCGAAAAGTATCACAAGGAGGCCGACGCGAAGCAAAACAAGCCCTCAGTCTACCTTGAAATCTGGAACGATCCGCTCTGGACGGGTGGCAACATGAGCTTCGTGTCGCGGCTGATCGGCTACGCAGGCGGGCGCAACATCGGCGACGCGGTCGAGAAGGAGTACTTCGAGGTTTCGCCAGAGTGGGTCATCCGCGAAAATCCGGAAATCATCGCCTGCATGTACATGGCCAACGAAACGCCCGCCGCCGACAACCTCAAGAAACGGCCGGGATGGCAGGGCATCAGCGCCGTGCAGCGCAACCGGGTGTACGACAAGTTCGACAACCGCCTCTACCTGCGCCCCGGCCCGCGAATCCTCGAAGGGATCGCCGGAATGAAAAAGATGATCGAGAGCAATGAACAGTAACGCGACGCACGAGAGCCGGGGATTCCTCATCGCCGCCCCGTCGAGCGGCTCCGGCAAAACGACGATCACCCTCGGCCTTTTGCGCCTTTTGGCGCGGCGCGGCCTCGCCGTTCAGCCCTTCAAGTGCGGGCCGGACTACCTCGACACGATGCTCCACGCAATGGCCGCTTCGACGGGAGAGACGGCGCGACCGGGGCTGAATCTCGACACCTTCATGGCCTCGAAGCAGCACGTCCGTTCGCTCTTCGCCCGCCACGCCTCGACGGCGGAGATTTCGGTGGTCGAGGGGGTGATGGGGCTGTTCGACGGCGCCGAAAAATCGGACGGCAGCAGCGCCGAGATCGCCGCGCTGCTTGGGCTGCCGGTCATCATGGTGATCGATGGCTCGAAGATGGCCTACTCCGCCGCGCCGATGCTCTACGGCTACAAGAACTTCGATCCGTCGGTCAACGTGGCGGGCGTGATCTTCAACCGCGTCGGCAGTGCCTCGCACTACCGCTACCTCGAAGCCGCCGCGAAGGACGCGGGCGTGGAGCCGCTCGGCTACCTGCCGCGCAACAGCGCCATCACGATCAGCGAACGCCACCTCGGCCTCAACACCTCGGCGGAGTACGACCGGCAGGGCATCATCGACGCGATGGCTGACCACATCGAAAAAACGGTAAATATCGAGCGCCTGCTCGAAGTGGCGACAATTGAGCTGCCGGAAGCCGATGCGGTTCAGGCGACAGCGAGACAATCGGGCAAAGTAATCGCCGTGGCGCGGGACGAAGCGTTCAACTTCATCTACCACGCCAACATAGAGGCGCTGGCGCGGTACGGCGAGGTGCGATTCTTCAGCCCGCTGCACGACCGCGAGCTGCCCCAGGCCGACCTTCTCTATCTCGCCGGAGGCTACCCGGAGCTGCACGCCCAAGCGCTTGCGGCGAACACCCCGATGCGCCACGCCATCGCCGCGTGGTGCCGGAGCGGAGGCGCGACCTGGGCCGAGTGCGGCGGCCTGATGTACCTCGGCCAATCGCTCACGCTCGCTGACGGAACAGCGTATCCGATGTGCGGCGTACTCGACCTCGACACCACCATGCAGGAGGCCCGCCTCACCCTCGGCTACCGCAAGGTCTATCCGGCGGGCGCGGACGACTTGGAACTGCGGGGCCACGAATTCCACTACTCACGAATTTCACGCCAGGGCGAGATCGACACCATCGCCGACATCCGTAACGCCCGCGACGAGCACGTTCCCACCAGCCTCTTCCGCGTCGGCAACACCATCGCCTCCTACCTGCATCTGTATTGGGGCGAGAAGGACAACCTCGCCAACTGGTTCCCCGTGCTGAGGTAACGATGATCGCGACTGATACGAAGACGACCCGCCGCTACATCATCACCGGCGGGCCGGGAAGCGGCAAAAGTACGCTCATCGAAGCGCTCGAAGCACGCGGCCACCGCTGCTATCCGGAGGTCTCGCGCGAGCTGATCCGGCGCGAAGCGAAGCGTCCCGGCGGCGTGATGCCCTGGAACGACCTCGAAGCCTTCGCCCGCCTCGCCTTCACGGAAATGCTCCTCCAGCACGACCACGCCGCAGAGACCGGCGAACTCTGCTTCTTCGACCGCGCCCTCCCCGACATTTTCGGCTACCTGCATCGCAGCGGCCTCAACATCCCGGCCCACTACCTCGAAGCCCACGCTGGATGCCGCTACGAGCGCACAGTCTTCATCCTCCCGCCGTGGCCCAAAATCTACATCAACGACGCCGAACGCCCCCAGAGCCTCGCGGAAGCCAAAGCGCTCCACGACGCCATACGCGCGGTTTATGAATCGCTGGGATACGAGTTGATCGAAGTACCTAAACTGCCGGTCGAAGCAAGATGCGAGTTCGTGCTGGGGAGTTTGTGTGGATGAAAGGAGGACGGAATCGAGTGTGCCCGTTGACTTTGACTTCACTTCAGAAGAGCGAGCAAATTTTTGACCTGGGCTGTCCTTAAAAGAACTTCCTTGATCGTTTCGTGCCGGCCGCCGAAATTATCGTGTTCGGCTCACGGATTCACGGCACGGCAAAACCCTGGTCAGACCTCGACCTCGCCATCAAGGCCAAATCAGCGCTCGACTGGAAACTGCTCGCCGAAATCAAAGAGGCGTTTCAGAAATCCGAATTGCCTTT
>CAYZCF010000114.1:0-9027 GCA_964476855.1 uncultured Chlorobiaceae bacterium | reverse complement strand
AACGCCGCTTCACGAGTGATCTGCAGACTTGTTGCCACGGTTCATACCGCTGTTAATTCTGGAGGTTTTCAATGGCTCAAGAGACTGTATTTACACCGGACGTCAAGTTCGTCAGGGAGCTGCAAAAGGCCGGTGCCGATACATTGAAAAAGTGCTATCAATGCGCGACCTGCTCCGTGGTGTGCCCGCTGGCCCCTGACGACAAGCCCTTTCCGCGAAAGGAGATGCTCATGGCGCAATGGGGCCTGAAGGACGAGCTGCTCAGAAGCTCCGACATCTGGCTCTGCCACAACTGCAACGACTGCTCGAAGTACTGCCCGCGCGGCGCCAGGCCGGGCGACGTGCTCGCGATCCTGCGCAAAAGCGTCATTCAGGAGAACGCTTTCCCGAAGTTCATGGGCAAGATCGTTGGCGATCCGAACAACATCTGGCAGGCGCTGCTCATCCCTGTCGTCCTGTTCCTCGTCATTCTCGGCGTGACGGGTCATCTGAACATTCCTGAAGGCCCGGTGGTTTTCTCGAAGTTCGTGCCGGTGTCTGTCATCGACGGCGTCTTCGTGCCGCTCTCGGCGCTGGCCGTCGGCATGTTCGCCGTCAGCATTTCGCGTTTCTGGAAGAACATGACCGAAGCCTCCGGAATGAAGCCGAAGGCAGAGTTTATGCCGAGCCTCATCGAGACGCTCAAGGAGATCATGACGCACGCCAAGTTCAGGAAGTGCGACGAGAACAAGGATCGCTCGGTCTCGCACGTGCTGGTGTTCTACGGCTTTATCGGTCTGGCCATCACCACGGCATGGGCGGTGTTCAACCTGTATGTTCTGCACTGGGAGCTGCCCTACGCGGTTGACGAGCACGCGCTCTCGATCTTCGGCGGTTCGGCGGTCGCGGCCTGGATCTACAAGATCGTTTTCAAGCTGTTCGCCAACGTGAGCGCCATCATGCTGCTCGCGGGCGGAACACTCGTGATCAAGAACCGCCTCAAGGAGCGGAGCGTTGAAACCACCACCTCGTCGTTCGACTGGCTCTTCGCCGGTATCGTGCTGATGGTTGGCGTCTCGGGCTTTCTCGCCCAGGTGATGCGCGTCACGAACTTCCCGGCGGCGCTGGCCTACGGCACCTACTTCATCCATCTCGTACTCGTGTTCTACATTATCGTCTACCTGCCGTATTCGAAGCTCGCCCATTTTGTCTACCGGACGGCGGCGATCACCTATACGAAGATGCTGAAGCGGGACGTGGAGATGTAAGGAGGATTTTGCCGGTTCATCCGTGCAGGGGAGATTGAAATCACGGGGTCGCCATGTCGAACAGGCGACCCCGTTTGTTTGAGAGCGTCGTTTGGGGGCGGGTTACTCTTCGATAATCTGGCCTTTCAGACCGTCGGGGCTGAAGACGCACATGGCATCGAACACGCCGTTATCGGGGTAGCACATGCAGCGGTAGGAGGCGGTCTTGTTGTAGTTGTTCTTCAGGTTGGCCCAGCCGTTCACGTAGAGCTTGCACTCGTCGTTGAAACAGACGTACATATAGGGCGTGCACCAGCCCAAGCCATCGCCATAGTTGATCGGAGGTGGTTCGCATTTTTTCATTTTCGTGCCGCAATGGGGGCACTCGGGAGCTTCCATTATTTTCATGCTATTTCTGATTAAATCTAAATTTGGGTAAGTTGCTCGACCCTGGAGGGCTTTCCGAAGGAGCGGGAGCGTTGTGCTCCTGTTCCGGAATCCAGTCATGATAACCCATCCGGAGAGTTTCTGCAACAGTTTATCACGAACATTCCGCTGTTTTTCCCGGTTCCCGGACGGGGCGGGCGGCAGAACAAACATAGCAAGACGATGGAGAACATTCTCGAAAAACTCGGCATAGAACTCAACGCAGAGACCCGCCTCACCGGCGACAGCAAGTTCAGCTTCAACTGCCACAGCGGCCTGTCATGCTTCAACACCTGTTGCAGCAATCTCGATATCGTGCTCACCCCCTACGATATTCTGCGGATGAAAAAACTTCTCGGCCTCTCGTCCGCCGAGTTCATCTCGGAGTACACCGAGCCGGTAATCCAGAAGGAGTCAAAGCTGCCTTTCCTGAAGCTCAAACTCGGCGAGGAGGGCAAGTGCCGCTTCGTCGCTGCCGAGGGTTGCACAGTGTACGGCGACCGTCCTGCGGCGTGCCGCTACTATCCGCTTGGCTTCGGCATCTACAAGAACGAACAGGCGGGCGACGATTTTTATTTTCTAATCAAAGAGGAGCACTGCAAGGGATTTGGCGAGGAGCGTGAATGGACGGTCGGCGAGTGGCGCAAAAACCAGGGTATCGACGAATATGACGACATGAACCGCGTCTGGATGGAGGTGATTCTCAACAAAAAGCTCTACAGCCCGGAACTCGAACCCGACGAGAAGAGCCTGAAGATGTTCTTCATGGCGAGTTACGACCTCGACGCCTTCAGGGATTTCGTCTTCGAAAGCCGCTTCCTCGACGTGTTCGACATCGAAGAGGAGCGTCTTGAAATGATCAGGAACGACGAGGCCGAACTGATGCTCTTCGCCCACCAGTGGCTGCTTTTCGCGCTTTTCAAAAAGCCGACGATGAATCTTAAGCAGGCCTGAATTCTTTTCCCAAATCTCGCGCATGGGTCCTACAGGTCTTATAAGTCCTATAGGAATTCCTTTAGGGGCGGCTCTTGTGGCCGCCCTTTTTCCGCTGCCTGAATCACCTCAGTACGTTACCACCTTCGAAGCGCCCATCACCGAAACGACAAGCGTTCCGGCAGCTCCGATTTGCGCTCCTTCGATCAGTTCATCATGACCTATATTTCTCTGGGCGAGGCATGGTGAGCAGAGGTAGAGCTTGCCGCCCATTTCGAGGAAGGTGTCGAGCATCTCCCTGAGCGGCTGAAACCCTTCGGCAATCACCTTTCCGGCTTCTCCCTGTTTGGCGAGCACCACCGCCGAAGACTGGAGAAACATGGTGACTTCGACCTCGAGGGCTTGCGAAGCCGTGGCCAGCACGAAAGGCAGCGAAGCCTTTTCAGGATTTTCCGGCCCGATCGTGCTGATGATAAGCAGTTTGCTGGTTTCCATGAGAGGGGTGTTTGAGGTTGAAAACAAACGGGAAACACAAGGCAATGCCGGAGCGGGAACTCATTTGCCAGAACGTATAGCCGCGATGGCGCGGCAACGGCCAGACAAGCCCGCTTCATCTGTCGAAATGTCGTGAATAAAAAAATATACGTTACCGGAGCGCTGTTTTAAAGCCGTTATCTTTTTTTCTTCCCCATGCGGCGTTCTGTCATAGGCGCAGGTGGGGGATTGCCGGGCGAGAGCAGTGAAATTTTGCACTCATCTCACCCGGTTTTCCTGTTTCAGCGAGGAAAATTCAGAGGCATTCGGTAAATGCATCCGTGCCCTGGTACTCGCGCATCGCTTCGAACTTCTCCCAGGCCGCGCCCGCTTCGAGAGCTTCCCGCGCCATCTCTGTGCCTTCGCGGTATCCTTCAGCCTTGCCAGCGATGTAGAGGGCTGCGGCGGCGTTCATGCAGAAGAACTCCGCTGCCGCGCCGCCGCGCTTGCCTTGCAAGACTTCCGTCACCACGGCGGCATTCTCTCCGGCGCTCTTCATGCTTGCGATCTTTTCGAACGGCACGGTTTTCAGACCGAAATCTTCCGGCGTCACCTCGTAGCTGGTGATCGTGCCGTTGCGCAGCTCGACCACCATTGTCGGGCCGCAGAGCGAGAACTCGTCCATGCCGAGCGACGGGTCAAAGCCTTTCGCCAGACCGTAGGGTGAAAGAGCGGCGGAGATGCCGATCTCGGCGAGAATGTCGATCATCTGTATCGAGACTTCGGGAGCGTACGCGCCGATGACCGCGCAGTTGTTCTGAGCGCAGGGGCGGGTGAGCGGGCCGAGGATGTTGAAGGCCGAGGTGAAGCGCATGGAGCCGATCAGCCGCGCCCAGCCCGATTTCAGGAACGCCTCGCCGGGCAGGTAGCAGATGCCGGTGTTCTGCAAGCTCAGCGCGGCGCGTTCGAGCGGATGGTCGAGGTCGATGCCCATCGACTCGAAAATGTCCGAAGCGCCCGACACGCCGGTCACGAGCCGCGCACCTTTCTTTGCCACAGGCAGGCCGCAGGCAGCCGCGATCAACGCCGCCGGGCTGGAGCAGTTCAGCGTCTTGAGCCGGTCCGACCCCGTGCCGACAATGTCGCACACCGGCCCGTCGAGATCGACCTCGATTTTCGCTGTATCGTGCCGGTCGAGCGCGTCCCACGCGCCGGACAGCTCCCCGGTTGTGGGCTTGCGCATCAGGTGCGCCGCGAGGAACGCTCCCTGCTGAAGCTCCGGCTGGAGGTTCAGAATCACCTGCCGGTAAGCCTCGTACGACTCTTCGCGGCTCATGACGTGGCCTGAAGCGATTGAAGAGATCAGTCTGCCGAAAGCGCGAAGTTCGTGTTCGTGTGGCATTGGGGTGGTAGCGTTGGTTTAATTGGAAGAATGGGACTTATGGGACGAATAGGTCGAAGAGGATGATGAGACTTTACTTGTCACTGATATCTATGACTTGCCTGAAACCTGTTCCGGCGAGTACCTCTTGCATGACCGAAGGCGCTTCGTCGAGGCGGATCGTGCGTTCGATGAGAAAGCCGAGGTCGTGGCCGTAGCGGGCGAGGAGGCGCAGGGCGTCTCGCATGTCCGGGCGGGTGCAGCCGTAGGAGCCGACCAGTTCGAGTTCCCGGTAATGCAGTTCGCTGAAGATGCTTGCGGGACTCTCCGGCTCGCTGCCGAGACCGCTGAAGAGGCAGAACCTGCCGCCCGGTTCGAGGCGGCGGATGCCCGATGCAAGGGTGTCGGCAGATGCGGTCGCGTTGAAGATGATGTCGAATCTGCCTTGCGCGTCCGGCTTGTCGGTCTCGATGGCGTAACGGCTTCTGAACGCCTCGCTTCTGGCGAATTTCTCCACGTCGGGATCGGCCATCGCCACGCTCGCGCCCCGGTTGATCGCCGCCATGGCAAGCAGGATGCCGAGCGTTCCCGCGCCGTAGATCAGCACCCGGTCGGCGCGGCGCACGGAACTCTGCTTTACGCCGTGGATCGCGCAGGCGAGCGGTTCGGCCAGCGTGGCGAGCGACGCGCCGACCCCTTTCGGTACTTCGACGAGGCTCGAACGCGGCGCGACGAGCTGCCCGGCGAAGCCGCCATCGCGGTGAAAGCCGGTGATTTTCATCTGCGGGCAGAGATTCTCCCGCCCGCTCCGGCACATGCTGCACGAGCCGCAAGCGCTTCCCGGCCACACCGCGAAGAGCCGCCCCGGAGCCTCGTCGATAGTGCCGCACACCTCGTGGCCGAGCACTCGCGGCATCACCAGATCGCGATGGCCCGCATGCCACATCTTCGCGTCAGTCCGGCAGATAGCCGCCGCAGCAACCCGCACGGCCACCTCATGCTCCCCCGGAACCGCCAACTCCCGCTCCACCAGCTCGAATCGCTCCCTGCCGGTCAGCACCAATGCTTTCATCTCTTCCGAAATTCAGTCGTGAACAGAAACGCCCGTTTTAAACGAAACGGTATCTACATATTTTTTAAAGAGTTTAGAAATATTTTCAAGGGGATTTAACGGAAAATATTTGTCGCTTATCGCTCTCTTTTCTGTGATAGTTACGCGGAAAATTTCGTAGCGATCTGTTAACTTCGAAGAAATTGCACTTCAACCCCTGATTGCTATGGACTATCGTCTTGCATTCGATCCCTCGCTCGATCTCGCCGCCGACGATCTTGCCGCGGCGTGGAACGCCAGCGAGTTTGCCGAAGAGGCCACAGCCAGCCTCCAGCCCGCTTTCGCCGCGTCGTTTCCGATTGGGGAGATGACGCTGCTGCTGCTTTCGGCGGCGGCGAGCATTCCGGCGGCGGTGATTTCGACCTTCATCAGCGACTATTTCAAACGGAAATTTCCCGGCAAGCAGCCGCCCGTGGTCGAGGTAACGACCATCACCACGCCGGAGGGCGAGCCGCTGTTCGTCATCCGCAAAAGCATCGAACGGCAAGAGCCTTAACCCCAACCATTTCACAGCATGGCCATTCAGGTTTTCATCAAGGAGCGCTCCCGCGAAGGGGAGAAGTTCACCGTAACCGTGCAGTTCGACGCTTTGGGCGAGTCTGAACCGCTGACCGTCGAGAATCCGGCAACGCCCGAACAGGAGCGGGAGCTGGAGTGGTACTTCGAGCAGTGGCTGAATTTTCCCTTTACCGACAAGGCGAGGGCGGAGCGGGCCGCCGAAATCATCCGGGCGTATGGCGAATCGCTCTTTGCGCAGGTGTTTCGGCATAATCCCGACGTCTATGCGGAGTATCGGAGCGCGATGGGGAGGGGCGGCGTGACGTTGCAGGTCATCGGTTCGCCGGAGTTTCATGCGCTGCACTGGGAGGCGCTGAAGGATCCGAACCAGCCGCATCCGCTGGCGGTCGATCAGCCGGTGGTGCGCAAGAACCACAAGGCGGTGGTCGATCCGGCGCGGGTCGCCGAAGCGCCCGAACTACGGGTGCTGCTGGTGACGGCGCGTCCGTCGGGCAGAAAGGATGTCAGCTACCGCACGATTTCGCGCCCGCTCATCGAGGCGCTCGAAACCGGCAAGCTCCGCGCCACCATCGACATCGTGCGCCCCGGCAGTTTCAGGGCGCTCTTGCAGCATCTCGAAGCGACGCGCAACGACCACGGCGACGGCTACTACCACATGCTGCACCTCGACCTGCACGGCGCGGTGCTGACCTGGGAGGAGTATCAGCACATCTCGATGCAGGCGGCTTCGTCATCCGCGCATCTTTTCAAGGGTTATGGATGCAGCCCGGTCGAGCAGTACGACGACGAGCGGGCATTTCTCATGTTCGAGGATGGCGAATCGCACGACGGCAACGGCGGCGAGCTGGTGAGCGCGGAAGACATCGCCAGCCAGTTGCGGCTGCGCCAGATTCCGGTGGTCGCGCTCAACGCCTGCCAGTCGGGCAAGCAGACGGGCGGCACGGCCACCGAAACCAGCCTCGGCAGCCGCTTGTTGCAGTCGGGCGCGCAGCTCGTCATCGCGATGGGCTACTCGGTGACGGTTTCGGCGGCAAAGCTTTTCATGACCCGCTTCTACCAGGAGCTGCTCGCCGGGCGCGAACCGGCCACGGCCATCCGCAGCGCCCGGCTGGAGCTGTTTCGCGACAAGGCTCGCAAAGGGGCGTACAACAGGGAGATCGATCTCGAAGACTGGATGCTGCCGGTGATCTACCAGAACACGCCGGTGCAGTTCCGCTTTTCCGCCGCCGCGCCGGGCGCTGCCTCCACGGTGACGCGCTACCCGAAACCGGCAACGGCGTATGGCTTTTTCGGGCGCGACCTCGACGTGCTCGAAATCGAGCGCCGCCTGCTCAAGCGCGGCAACCTCCTGCTGGTGCAGGGGATGGGCGGCGCGGGCAAAAGCACGCTGTTGCACCACCTCGGCTGGTGGTGGCAGAAAACCCGCTTCGTCGAGCAGGTCTTCTACTTCGGTTACGACCTCAAGGCGTATCGTCTTCCGATGATTATCACGGCCATCGGCGAGCAGCTCGGCCTGCCGCTCACCGGGCGGATGCAGGAGGATCGCCACGAGGTCACGCGCTGCCTGAAAAGCACCCGCCATCTGCTGATGCTCGACAACATGGAGTCGATCACCGGCGAGCGGCTCTCCATTCCCAACACGCTCAACGATGCGGAGCGGCAGGAGCTGAAAGGATTTCTGCAGGAGCTGACCGGCGGCAGAACGCTGGTGCTGCTCGGTTCGCGCGGTGATGAAGCGTGGCTGCAACCGAACCCGCTCAACGAGCATCGAATTTACGACCTGCCCGGCCTCGACGACGAGGCGAGCAGCCAGCTTGCCGACAGGATTCTGCGCGATATTGGCGCGCCCGGCTATCCCGATCAGCCGGAGCATCGTGGTGCCTTCAAGCGGCTCATGTGGCTGCTCGGCGGCTATCCGCTGGCAATCGAGGTGGTGCTCTCGAACCTCGTCCGCTCAACGCCTGCGGAGGTGCTCCAGCGCCTCGAAGCCGCCGACATCGATCTCGACAACCAGTCGGCAACCGCCGGAAAGACCGACAGCATCATCAAATGCATCGACTACTCCCACAGCAACCTCTCCGAACCCGCCCGGCAGCTCCTGCTCACGCTGGCTCCGTTCAAGGGGGTGGTGAACAAGAAGTTGCTGGGAATTTACAGCGAGCGACTGCTTGCCCAGCCAGCGCTTGCCAGTTTGCCGTGTGACCAGTGGGACGAGGTGTTGCGAGAGGCGGAAAAGATGGGACTGCTCAAGCCGCATGAGAATGAGGGCTTGGCGGAGTATGGCTACCTCAGCTTGCAGCCGGTGTTTCCCTTTTTCCTGAAATCGCGGCTCAACGACCCGGCTCAGGCGGAGCGCAAAGAGGCGATTGAAACCGCGTTTCGTGAGCATTACGAAGGGATCGGAGGCTTTTTTGGAGAACTCACCGACTCGAAAGAAGCCGAAAAACAGCAAGCAGGGTATGCGCTGATTGGCGTGGAGTACGAAAATTTCTACACAGCTTTGCAGATTGCGTTGAGGCAGCAGAAACCGATTGTATCGGTATTTAAACCGCTTTCCGATTATCTCGACAAAACTCAGCAGCACCAGCAAGGGCTTGAGCTTGGCAGGCAGGTTATGCAAGGCCTTGAACGCTGGCCGGAAGAGCTGATCCAAGGGCAGATCGGTTATGAGTTTGTCGGAGTGCTGGTTGACGAAATCGGTACGAGATCGATGAAGTTGCAGCAGTTTCAGGAGGCAGAAGTGGCATACTCAAAGGCTTTGGAACTATGGGATGGGATGACGATACCGTCGTCCAAACAAAAAGGAACAGCAAGAGCAACGATTCTGCACCACTTGGGCATGGTGGCACAGGCGCAGCGGAAGTATGACGAGGCGGAGGGGTACTACAAGGATGCGCTTGCGATCCAGATCGAGTACAACGCCCGGTATGAGCAGGCGAGTACGCTGCACCAGTTGG
>CAYZCF010000113.1:0-9050 GCA_964476855.1 uncultured Chlorobiaceae bacterium | reverse complement strand
CGGTGTTATCGCTTCTTTGTAAGATAACTGTTCGCCAAGATACTTATGAATACACTTCATTTTGCCTTTGCAGGGCAAGACTTGTGAATTCAGTGATACTCATGAGCCAGTTTTGCTGTTGCAAGGTGTAAGTCTCATGAATACTGCGGGGTAAAACAAGTTGCACATTCCAAGCCGCCATTTCATCAGTTTGGTTTCTTGAGATCGACGCTTCAATGGTAAGAAGGTGTTTTTGCTCAATGCGTCGTGCTTCCGCAAGCACCTGCCGGTGCTTTTCCTTGCAGGTGGTAGCGTGAATCCCTATAATTCATTCAAAGGATTTGCACTTTTGTGTAGTATAAACAGCTTTTAGCGATCAACCCCTCAATTCAAGAATTATGAATAGGTCATGGTATAGCGCGAGCATAGACGTTTTCCTACAGACTTCTGATGAGCAAATCATCGGGAAACTCGCCTTAAACAGCACTTTTGCCGATCTTCCAACTCAAAAAATTGCGTGGCTCATAGAGATTAAGATGCTTCGCAGAGCCTTGAGAGGATTCCACGGGTGGCTGCACCTTGAGTTTAATATTCCTCGGATGGGACGTAGAATCGATACAGTCTTGCTTATTAAGGGTATCGTTATCGCTATTGAATTCAAGATTGAGGCAAATCAATATCTCATAGCTGATATTGATCAATCGTATGATTATGCTCTTGACCTAAAATATTTCCACGAAGCCAGTCACAATGCAACGGTCGTCCCTCTATTAGTTGCAACAAAAGCCCATGCTGTTCCGACAGCATTGCGTCCGCATCCAAGGATTCTTGGGCTTTATGAACCAGTGTATAGCAACGAAACCAAATTTGCCTCAATTCTTGAGGAAATTGTCCAGCATTTCCCAGAAATCCCATTTGATCCGCAGGAGTGGTCTAATGCCGCCTATCGACCAACACCGACGATTATTGAAGCTGCCAGAGCACTTTATGCTGGTCATGGTGTCGCCGAAATATCAAGAAACGATGCTGGAGCGATCAACCTTACAAAGACATCGGAACAGCTTTTTCGCATTATTGATAGAGCAAAAGAGCAAAAAGAAAAAGCAATATGTTTTGTGACTGGCGTGCCGGGAGCCGGAAAAACACTTGTTGGTCTGAACATTGCCACCCGTTACAGCGATGAACAGAGTGAACTTTATAGTGTTTTTCTTTCTGGCAACAAGCCACTTGTAGATATTCTTCGCGAAGCGCTTGCTCGTGACACTATTCTACGAGAAAAACAGAAACACGGTAAGAGGCTTAAACGATCAGAGGCACAAGCGCGAGTCAAGGCATTCATTCAAAATGTTCACCACTTCCGTGATGATTGTCAAAAGAATAACAGAAAGCCACCTGTAGAGCATGTCGCACTCTTTGACGAAGCCCAACGTGCTTGGAATAAAGCGCAAACATCGTTATTCATGAAACAGGTCAAAGGTGTTTCAAACTTTGATATATCAGAACCAGAATACCTCATTTCTTGCATGGACAGGAGAAATGATTGGGCGGTCATTGTTTGCCTTGTTGGTGGCGGTCAAGAAATCAACACTGGCGAATCTGGAATCAGTTCATGGATCGAGGCTGTTCAGGAGCAATATCCAGATTGGCATCTCTATATTTCACCTGCATTAACCGAAAGCGAGTATGGGGCTGGGAAAATACTTTCTTCTATAAGAACTCGAAAGAACGTCCATTTTGAGCATGACCTCCACCTCGGTACCTCCATGCGCTCCTTTCGAGCTGAAACAGTTTCAAAGTTTGTAAAAAGCGTACTTGATTGTGAAATCGATGAAGCAAGGACGCTGTATCAGAAACTTATAGAGCGTTACCCTATCGTTCTCACGAGAAACCTTGAATCTGCTAAACACTGGCTTAAAACGCAAGCCAGTGGCTCAGAGCGTTATGGTATAGTGGTGTCTTCTCAAGCTGAACGTCTTAAACCTTATGCAATTGATGTTCGATCACCAATGAATCCTATTAAATGGTTTCTCGACGGCAAGGATGATGTTCGATCTTCTTACTATCTCGAAGATGTTGCAACAGAGTTTCGTATTCAAGGTCTCGAACTTGATTGGGTTTTGGTCTCATGGGATGGCGATTTCCGTTACGGAAATCAAGGTTGGGAACATTATTCTTTTCGAGGCAACAAATGGCAAAATATTAAAAGCGAATCACGTAAAATATACCAGAAAAATGCCTATAGGGTCTTGCTAACTCGCGCTCGCCAAGGAATGGTGATATTTGTGCCAGAAGGAACGCCAGAGGACCCAACAAGAATGCCCAGATTTTATGATAACACCTACATATATCTCAAGGGTTTGGGTGTCCGGGAGATCGGTTGATAATCGAAGTACTAAGTGACTTTTCCCATGGGTCAAATACTTTCCAACCCTTACGAGAAAAGTTTTCAACATCTTTCACGAATTTGTCAATCGAGCAATACTGTAAATTTATGTCTTCTCTGGAAGCATCGACAACTTCGACAGAATCGTATTCATGAAAACAGTGATCATCAGCGCTTAAAGAATATTCCTCGTCATTGAATAAAAATACTTCTGGTACACCTATTTGATCGGCATTGAAAAGGCATCCCATATCGAAGCTCTTTTCTAATCGTCTGTGAATTTCATCGAGTCTAAGCCCTTCAGGGTTATTAAAATCGACAAATCCCCACTTTTTGTAATTCCCTCCATCTCGATACAGGTAGTTGAAGCTAATAAGCAAATTTTTTAATTTTTGTTCCATTGTTATATGAGGGAGATTGGTTATTAAAAAAAGCAATAACGATTAAAATTTAAGGAATCTGAATAAGTGTACAAAATAGTGTATCTGCACTCCGGCTTTTCGAATCGGCGATCAGGCTCGTCGGTAAACTTCTTCACCACGCGTCCAGCCGGATGATAATCAGCGCGTGCAGGTTGTCGCCGTGAATGACGAGATTGCCGTCGAGCCGGGGCTCGCCGACTGATTTGGATGCGTCCGGAACCAGCGGGCGGTGGGGGACGGCAAGGTGGTGGTTGAAAACAAACTCCTTGCCCTTGAAGCTCAGTTCTGGCATGACACGGTGGATTTTCTGGGGGTTGTGGCCGGACACGCCGGTTTTTCCAGCCACAAATATAGGAAAACAATTGCGATACGGCGGTATTGCTTCCGGCCAAAGAATTCATCCAGATTGATGCAGGGGCAGCCCTCGCGGCTGCCCAGCCCCGACCAAACACCCAGCCATTCCGCACAAGGGCAGGCGCAAGGCCTGCCCCTACAATGCAACAAACCGGCGAAGATGTTCGGGGATGTGGCCAAATTCCCGGTTTTTCCATAGATTTGGGGCATTGTTTCGTCAACCTTTTAAATCGGTTGTTTCCCATGACTTTGATGGATCCGGCAAGCTGGATGTTCGTGCTTGTTGTCAGTATCGTCTGCTCGATTGCGTGCGCGATTGTCTCGTTCAATAAGGGATACCGCGGCTCACCGGTGTTCGCCTGGTTCGGGGCAGGGTTTGTTTTCAGCGTTTTCGCCCTGATTGCCATTATCCTTGCTCCGCACCATCACGAGGTGTGAGTGCGGCAGGCGGCTGTGTTTGCAAGTTTCCAGCCCAAACAAAAACGGCTGTCCCGGTTTTGCTCCCGGAACAGCCGTTGGTTACTGCCGATACGCTCCGCTATCGCCAGCCGGATATGCTACCGTTGTCTATTCCATCCACCTTCAGAGTTTCCGCGGAAGCGCTCGCTATTGTCGGACTTTCCGTTGGAGTTGCCTTTAGAATCCTTGTCGTCAGACCCTTTTCCATCGAAGCTCTTTCCGTCAAAACCCCTTCCATCAGACTTTTTGCCGTCAAAGCTCTTTCCATCAGAGCCTTTTCCGTCGAAGTCCTTTCTGTCAAAACCCCTTCCATCAGACTTTTTGCCATCAAAGCCCTTGCCATCAAAGCCCTTGCCGTCAGACCCTTTTCCGTCAAAGCTCTTTCCATCAGAGCCTTTTCCGTCAAAGTCCTTTCTGTCAAAACCTTTTCCGTCAGACCCTTTGCCATTGAACCACTTGCCTTCAGATTTTTCATCAGGTGCTCCCTGAGGCTGTTGCTGTGTTTGTGGCAGCGGCATTGGTTTGAAATCGGGCTTGCCGTCACCCTTTCTGAGATCGAATTTATTATCTCGCCGTCCGTCATCGTATCTGAAATCGGGTTTACCATCGGGTTTGCCATCAAATCGGCTGTCGCGGTCGTCCCGGCGATAGCGGCTTTTCTGTTCCTTGAAATGCCTCTCCCAGAACGTCTTGTCGTGTTTGCGATACTCGATGTCGCGGCGACGCCTGATGTCGTTCCAGTCATGCCGTCTGATCTGGTAAGGAATATCCAGATGACGGATCGGAGCCCACGGCCCGCGGTGGTTTGCTGAGCGGAACCATCCACCATCGCGGTAGATGAAGTAGTAATTGCCATACCAGATCACATCATAGTCCCAGCCCCAGGAGATGGAAAAACCGTAATCGTCGAGATAGATGAAATCCGGGCCATAGTATCCATCATAAAACGGGCCGTCCCCATACCGCCCGCGCTGTTCGCTGAAGTGCCTGTCCCAGTAAGCGCGGTCGTACCTTCTGTATTCACGGTCGCGGCGGCGTCTGATATCGTTCCAGCTATATCTCCTGATCTGGTAGGGGAGATCCCAATATCTGACACGAGCCCACGGCCCGCGGTAGTTCGGTGAGCGGAACCAGCCGCCGTCCCGGTAGATAAAGTAGAAATTGCCGAGCCTGATGACATCGTAGTCCCAGCCCCAGGAGACGGCAAAGCCGTAATCGTCGATGTAGATGAAATCGGGGCCGTAGTCTCCTGCATAACGAGGGCTGCCTCCAATATTGATATTCAGGTTGACTTCAGCATGGGCATTGTTCTGTGGTGTGCAGAGCAGCAGTCCTGCAAATCCGGCGGTGGCCAGAATGAGTGATTTTTTCATGGGTCTGTGCTTGAATTTTAAAGTCATGGCTCAATGGCCAGAATCACGATAGCCTGAAAAAGCTGCGGAAGTCGAACTCCGTTCTTTTCAGATGATATGACGTTGTGAGCCGGGAAATCTTTCATCCAGTTATAAAAAATCTGTGCAGCAGGTCGCAGTCAGCCCTTTTGGCGTCGTTGGACTCTTTTTTGCAGGAGTTTTCAGTGCAGGGCCCGGATTTTGTCCATCAGCACCTTGTGGGCTGCAAGCTCCTGGTCGTTTTCGGAGAAGCCGTTGGTTTCGAGGTTCTTGGCCACGAATTCAAGCATCTTCCGGTCGAGGTGCTCGGCGATGGCAAGCATGTGCGAGCGGTGGTGCAGCAGCTCGAAGAGAATCACCTTTTCGGCCTGGTTCCGTTTCATCTTTTCGAGGATCCGGGCCATGAGGTCGTTGTCCAGATGGCGCGAGACCTCGCTGAAATATTCGAGCGGCAGGTCATTGGCATAGTTCACCGCCTGATCGACGCCCATCGTCCGGCAGACGCCTGCGGAAATTTGCGGGCGGATATGTTCCACCATGAGCGGAACGACGATGAAGTGGGGAATGAAGCGCACGATCGAGCCGATGGCATGGTACAGCTCGTCGAAACCGTCGGTTTTATTGTCTACCACAGCCTTGACGTAACTGGTGAGCGCCTCCTCTTCCTCCTGCTTGAGGTTTTTGAGGGCTTCGGGCAGAGGAATTTCGGTCCAGGCGAGCGTTTCTTCAATTGTTGCCATGGCAAGCTTCATTGTCCGGCACGGTGTACCGGGGTTAGGATGGGTCGTAAGAGCCGTTGGTGTAGATTTTATTGTATGGAAAATAATGATGATATGGAAACGAAGCTCCCGCTGGGAAGAGGAATAGTATATTGAGGCTTTTTCAGGGCTAAACAAGGGCGGACATGGTATTACTGACGGTCGAGGGGATTGGCAAGACGTACGGGTTGAAAACGCTGTTCGAGGAGGTGTCGTTCGGCATCGACGACCGCGACAAGGTGGGTATCATCGGCGCGAACGGCAGCGGCAAG
The DNA here is from genome assembly GCA_964476855.1 of uncultured Chlorobiaceae bacterium. Lineage (GTDB taxonomy): Bacteria > Bacteroidota > Chlorobiia > Chlorobiales > Chlorobiaceae > Chlorobaculum. The sequence goes on along the minus strand of CAYZCF010000113.1, from coordinate 3,032 downwards.
AGCACTTTGATGAAAATCCTTGCCGGGAGCGAGACCCCCGACACCGGGAAGGTGATGGTGTCGAAGGAAAAGAAAATCTCATACCTGCCGCAGGATTCGCCCTACGACCCGGAGGATACGGTACTCGAAGCGGTGCTCAAGTCGGGCGACAAGGTGATGGCGCTCATCTGCGAATATGAACTGGCCCTTGAGGCGCTCGACCATGCAGAGGGCGACCAGACCGCCCTGATCGAAAAAGTGACGCACCTGTCGCACGAACTCGACGTGAGCGGCGCGTGGGAGCTGGAGTCGAACGCCAAGGCGGTGCTCGGCAAACTCGGCCTGAACGACCTGACGGCGAAGATGGGCACGCTCTCCGGCGGCCAGCGCAAGCGCGTAGCGCTCGCCCACGCCCTCGTGGTGCCGAGCGACGCGCTGATCCTCGACGAGCCGACCAACCACCTCGATGCCGACAGTGTCGAGTGGCTCGAAAGCTACATCCGCCGCTACGCTGGGGCGGTGATCCTCATCACGCACGACCGCTATTTTCTCGACCGCGTCGCCACCCGAATGATCGAGCTGGACGGCAAAACAGCCAAAACCTACACCGGCGGCTACGCGAGCTACCTCGTTCAGAAGGAGGAGGAGGAGGCGCAGGAGATTCGCGACGAGCGCAAGCGCAACGCGCTGGCAAAGCAGGAGCTGGAGTGGATGCGCACCGGTGCGAAGGCCCGCACCACCAAGCAGAAAGCACGGTTGCAGCGGGCCGAGGCTCTGGTTTACGCTCCCAAAAAAGAGCAGAAGCAGGAGATGGAGATCGGCTTCGGTGCAGAGCGGCTCGGCAACAAGATCGTCGAGTTCCACGACGTGTCGAAATCGTGGGGCGAGAAAAAGCTGCTTTGCTCGTTCGATTACCTGCTCGAAAAGGGCGACCGAATCGGCATCATCGGTCCGAACGGCTCCGGCAAGACCACGCTGCTCGAAATGATCGCCGGTCGCGTCAAGCCCGACAAGGGGTGCATCGAGGTCGGCCCGACGGTCAAGATCGGCTACTATGACCAGGAGAGCCGTCACCTCGACGACTCGAAGCGCGTCATCGAGTATATCAAGGAGGAGGCCGAGCAGATCAAGACGAAGGACGGCACGCTGGTCTCTGCGGCCAAGATGCTCGAACGGTTCCTCTTCGCCCCCTCGGCGCAGTACAACCCAATCGGCAACCTCTCGGGCGGCGAGCGGCGGCGGCTCTATCTTTTGCGCCAGCTCATCGGTGCGCCGAACGTGCTCTTGCTCGACGAGCCGACCAACGACCTCGACATCCCCACCCTGCGCGTGCTCGAAGACTACCTCGACACCTTTCCCGGCTGCCTCGTCGTAGTGAGCCACGACCGCTACTTCCTCGACCGCACCGTCGAGCACATCTTCGCCTTCGAAGGAGACGGCACCGTGCGTCGTTATCCCGGTAACTACAGCGTCTATCTCGAAATGAAAGCTGCTGCCGCCGCCGAAGAGCAAGCCGCCAAGCCGAAGCCCGCGCCGGTTGCCAAACTCGCATCCGTGACATCGGCGCCGACATCATCGCCAAAACAGCGCAAGCTCAACAGCAAGGAGAAACGCGAACTGGAGCAGCTCGAATTGGCCATCGCCGATGCCGAAGCGCGGCAGGAAACGATCAACGCAGAACTCGCCGCCGCCGGTTCCGACTTCGAAGCCGTCCAGCGTCTCGGCGACGAACTGCACAAGATTCAGGAGAAGCTCGACAAAGACATGGAGCGCTGGTCGGAGCTTGCCGAGCTGGCGTGATTGAATTGAGTGGAGAGGATTTGTTACTGCTTCGGTGATAAAAACTCCCGACAATTGCCCCGGACTTCAGTCCGGGGTCTCCAGATAAGGCGAAATAAATAAGGGCTTTAGCCCAACATTCACTTTCAAGGGAGGTGGGAGTGAAGTCCCAATATTTATAAAGTGGTTTTGTAACCCCGGCTTGAAAGCCTGGGCAATTGAATGTAAGAGATGAAAGTTCCGTAGTAATAACGGAGAAGCATATGATTGCCGTTATAAAGTCAAAACTCGAATCACTCGCCGATGAACCGAAAGCGGCGATTCTCCGGCGCTTTTTCAAGACCGGCCCCGGCGAGTATGGCGAGGGTGACCGGTTTCGCGGCATCCGCGTGCCGGTGCTGCGCAAGCTTTGCCGCGAGTTCCGGCACGCGGGCATCGAGGTGATTTCGGAGCTGCTCGACTCGCCGTGGCACGAAGACCGGATGCTCGCGCTGCTGCTGCTCATCGAGCGCTACCGGGCGTCGGACGAAGCGGCACGCGAAGTGCTGTACGATTTCTACTGCGCCAGCACCGCCCGCATCAACAACTGGGACCTGGTCGATCTCTCCGCGCCTTACATCGTGGGCCGCCACCTCGAAACGCGCCCTCGCTCGCCGCTCTACCGCTTCGTCCAGTCGCCCAGCCTCTGGGAGCGGCGCATCGCCATTGTTTCGACCTTCCACTTCATCCGCAACAACGACTTCGCCGACACTCTCGCTCTCTGCGAACGGTTGCTCGCCGACCCCGAATCGCTCCTCCACAAAGCCACCGGCTGGATGCTCCGCGAAGTAGGCAAGCGCGACCAGCACGTTCTCGAAGCTTTCCTCAATCAACACGCCACCGCCATGCCGCGCACCGCGCTACGCTACGCCATCGAGCGCTTCCCGGAGGAGCAGCGCTTGGGGTGGCTGCGGCGGCGGTGAGTAGTTGTGTAATTATGGACGTTGTGGACTTGGTGGACGATGGGACGGGGGATGAAAGGAGGGGAATCGTTGCCAGGGGCACACGGGAAGCGCCCCTGCAATTCATCATTCGGCGGCTTTGCCGCCGCCTGTTTGCCACAGCCCGAAACTCAGCATGTCCGCCAGCGATTCGAATTGCTTGGTCTTTGTGTCGCCGATGCCGTGGCCGGCTTTGTAGTCGGTGAAGAAGAGCACCGGTTTGACGGAGGCGGTGGTTTCCTGCAATCTGGCGGCGAATTTGGCGGGTTGCCAAGCGGGGACTCTCGGGTCGTT
>CAYZCF010000112.1:8483-9187 GCA_964476855.1 uncultured Chlorobiaceae bacterium | reverse complement strand
TCCTCCTGCAAGGAGAAACGGCGCCGCGTCGGGATGATCCTGTTTTATAAAAACGCTTTTCTCGGATGTGCTTTACATGCCCTGATTATATGAGCATATAGTTAACAAATAATATTCTTTTTTTCAAGTATGCCCGGCTTTTTTCCGCACTCCCTCAAGAACCATGCATTCATTCCATAAGTATCTGTTTATCAAGCACTTGCCTGATACGGAACAGGTCATGAACAGAGCGCTCATGTGATTTGTGAGAAGATCAGAAAGGGAATGAACTGCTTTGGCCGAAGAGAAAACGGGATCGGCAGTACGATTGCATTGTGACAATCCGCTCCAGGAAAATCCCTGCATAAAGAACATCGCAGAGCAAGAAATCCGCATAGCACGATTCCGAACCGGAATCTGTCGAGAATCATCGCGGAATGCCAGGCATCGGGCCGACGACAAAAAAACCTGCCTCGCCATGACATTCAGAAGCGGCGCTCACCGTCATTCTGCGGAAAGACAGAGAGCGCCGCCCGGAAATCATTTCTTCTTGATATAGAAGGTATGCTTGCCCCCCTCTTCGGTATGCTCGACCAGATCGTTGCCGGTACGCTTCGCCCATGAGGCCATGTCGTTGACTGAACCGGGATCCGTGGCGATCATTTTCAGCACCTGACCACTCTGCAAACCGTCAATGGCTTTCTTTGTCTTGAGGATCGGTAATG
>CAYZCF010000112.1:0-8473 GCA_964476855.1 uncultured Chlorobiaceae bacterium | reverse complement strand
AGTTCAGGCCTTCACAGTTCAGCTCCAGATCGCTTGCGATTCCGCTCATAAAACACTCCTTGTTGAGAATTGCTTGTTGTTGTATTTGCTACTTTAAAACAGATTCTTAGCTCATGGCATAGAGAAAAACAGGCTCCCCTTGCATTCGATTACAATGCTGCTGGAAACCGGTGAGTCTGCTCCTGATATACCGGTCTGTATGAGTCCATTCCGGGGTGAATCGTAACTACCGGATGAAAGCCGTTTTTGTTAAACGGCCCGGTGAACGCAATGAAAATTTGACAAATAATTCATTGCTAAAGGTAATCAAATAAACCTATTCAGGTCAAAACAAAAACCGCAACTGACGTATAACAAGCGCATACAAAAAGAAAGAATGACGCATAAAATGGCGTATTGTTCCCATACATTCATCACATTTCCAAGCACAAAGGTGATGAGCCAAACTCCGTCATGACATCCAGATCACCGAGCCAAGCACGAGCGCGGCGAGAAAAACCGTCTCGGCGATCATGATCGAGACCGGCTTCCAGCCAACCTCGAACAGCGATTTCAGCGAGGTTTTCATGCCAAGCGCGCCAATGGCCGTCACCAGGCACCAGCGGGAGGTGTCGTTGATGAACTGGGTAGCCGGTTTCGGGACAATTCCCAGGCTATTGATGCCGACAAACAAGACGAAGAAAATAATGAATGGCGGCAGAAGGAAGCGTTTCGGATCGTTGCCCTCTTTCTGGTTTCTGGTGTGAAAAATCAGTGACAGAATGAAGACGGTAGGCACCAGCATCGCGACCCGGAGCAGCTTGATGACCGTCGCCGTATCGCCGGTCTGCTCCGAAACCGAGTAGCCCGCGCCAACCACCTGCGCGACATCGTGAATCGTGCCGCCGAGGAAAATGCCCGCCGCCTGGTGGTCGAGGCCAAACCAGTGGGCAACGACAGGATAGGCGATCATCGCGATGGTGCTCAGCGCGGTGACGCTGATAACCGTGAAGATGGTGTTGCGCTCGCTGTACTCGTGCTGCGGCAGGATAGCCGAAATGGCCAGCGCCGCCGAAGCGCCGCAGATGCCGACGCTGCCGCCTGTCAGAACGCCGAACCGCTTGCCGCGCCCCATCATTTTGGAGAGGGCCAGGCCGAACAGAATCGTGAGCAGCACCGAGAAAAAGACCATCGCGATCGGCTTGATGCCCAGCGACTGAATCTGGCCGAGGGTGATGCGCATACCGAGCAGCGCAACGCCGATCCTGAGCACGGTGGTGGAGGCGAACTGGATTCCGACCAGCGCCCGGCCTTCATCTTCGGAGAGGAAGCGAAACGCCATGCCGATCAGAAGCGCGAAAAGCATGGTCGGCGCGCCGTAATGGTCGGAGAGGAATGTTGCCGCCGCCGCTACGGTTATCGCGGCAAGAACACCGGGGAAATATTTGTCGAACCTGACCCTGGCCGCCTGAACCTGGCCGTGAAATCCATATTTCTCAGCTTCGTGAATTTGCTCTTCGGTTGGTATTTCCGTATCGACATGTTTCAACGATTTATCGATGACCTCGTCATGGCCGTGCTTCTTGTTCCCCATCAGGCTCCTGGATAAATGCTTGTTACCGACTCCCTGAACGTTGACTACTCAGGGAATCAATCGGGATATTCACGCATAAAATAAGAAAACAAAAGCCGATAGCAAGCGAAAAAATCAACTAAATAACTAAATACTCATATAGTAATATCGCGTATTCCTCATTTATACGCCTGTCTTCGGGCGTATCTGATCGGGACGAAGCTTGGCGGTGAAGTATTGATCAGCGAAATCGGGATCGACCGTCTCCCCCGCGCTGTTGACCAGCGGCTCTTCGTAATCGTTCCAGCCGCGCAGACCCGATTTGAGCGAAACCACGTTTTCATACCCCAGCACATGCAGCGAGTGGGCGGCGAGAATGCTGCGATGGCCCGAACGGCAGACCACCACGATTTCGCGATTTCTCGCATTGACCAGCTCCGGCTCGGTCTCCTCGAAATCCCATTCGCAGGCCGACTCGAGTATGCCGCGCGGCACGTTGAGCGAGCCGGAGATATGCATGGCATCGAACTCGTTCGGCTCGCGAACATCGAGAATAAGCAGGCCGGGATTCTCCTTCAGGCGATCCACGAGATTCCACGGCAGAATCTCCTTCACATCCGAAAGGCAGTTGCGGATCAACTCTATAAAACGCACCATAGCGAGACACTCCTGTTCAATAATTGTTTATTTCTTGAGATGTTAGCGCACCGGGCATTCCGCGCGTCGAGAGTCAGCGCACGATTCACGGCGCGAATTCCTTTCGATGTTGTGGTTGATACTGCGGAAAATGACGGCGGCTTTCCGATTGCGTCCGGCTCCGACAGCATAAACCGCCACGGACTAACGGCAGCGGCAACGTCTGGCGGGCGGCAATATACTCACGCCACCGCCAAGCCTCCAACCGATGCCGGAGGAATTCCGTGGAGGCAGCATAGAGGTTCGTGGCTGAGTTCAGGAATCGCATTTTTGTCGTCAGTTCACACGCCTGACAACGATTCTACGGCACTCGACGTGAGCAGGACGCAGCTATTCGCCCTACAACAATCTGACAACCGGTCCGCCGCACTTGGCGCATGTGCCGGACAGGATCAAATCGTTACTCTCGATTCTGGCTGATTCAATGTTTATATAAACCCCTTTCCGGCACGATACACACCAGACATGGCAAAGAATCTTGACCTGATTAGAGGGATCGATCTCGTCCCAACGCTTGAGCGCTTCAGGTGTGAAGAGTGAGCGGTCTGGAATTTGTTTTATCATTGTTTTTTTCATTGAAAATCCTTGATAATTTCTTGAATAATTAGCTCTATATCTTTAATATCTTCGGTAGCTGTTTTCCATACGACCTGGATATCAACACCGAAATATTCATGAACAAGTTTATCGCGCATCCCGGCCATTATCCGCCATGGTACATTACAATATCTCTCTTTGATGTGGACAGGAATTTTCTTGCTCGCTTCCCCAATAATCCAAATGCTCTGATAACGGCAAATTGTGATTTGTCATCCTATGCAAAATCATCAAAACTCTGATCCGCAATAAATTTATCGATTTTTACAACAGCATCGAGTATATCATCAAGATAATCGACAAATTCACGTTTAATACTCATAATTCAACCAGTTCTTTTCGAATATATTCTCCTATTCGAGGTTTAAGAGCCGACTCCATCACCAGATCAACTTTGACGCCAAGCAAATCGGACAGGTAATTCTCCAATGCAATAAATTTGAAAATTGATGGCGTTGATTGAAACGCCACCAGCAAATCCAGATCACTTGCCGGAGTCTGCTCATCACGAACATATGAACCAAACATACCAAGCCGGGCAATCTGATACTCTTCTTTAAGCTTTGCCATGTATGACTTTAGCGTTGTCTTTATTTCATCTGAATTTTTCATCTTTATATTTTGCTAAGCATGCTCATTATGGCGCTTTTTTAACGTATTCTTATCAAATACATTCATGCTTAAATAAGCACTAATTACTGCTAATTAAAAAGGCCCTCTGGAAAAGTTACAGACAATGAAAGAGTTTCAGGATCTTTTCCCAGTATTGCACTATAAATATACTCAGCTATTTCATAATCACTAGTCAATTCAGGAACATAAAATTTTTCACACAAAAAAGACATTCTAACTGTACCTTTATTAGCATACACGCCATGAGAATACGCAAGAATGTCATCCACCCTCATCGATGAGCATTCCATATACATTTCTATATTAAACATTTCAAGCCATTGTTTCGTCTGGAATTTCTCAGAACAGATAACATTCATAGTATTCAAATATATTGCTGCAAAATACATCAGCTTTAAAGAAAGATGTTCTTTGGATCGGCCATAAGCAGACTCAAGCAAAGCAATCCCTTCATCACACCTCTTTTTCATCACTAAGTATATCCCGACTAAGATATCTCTTCTTATCGAATCAAAAACATTATTATACTTCTGATCCGAGCGTCTTTCTCCATCGATTTTCTCAATAAAATACTGAAACGAATCTTTCTCTTTTAAAAAAGCCGACTTTTCATATCTTTTAATTGTTAATCTTTCCGGAACCAAGACATGGCCATCTGAAAAATGAACACCAAACCTGTCAAGAAAATACTGTCTAAAAATTTCACTAAATTCAGGCTGCAACATCATGCCGCCCAACAAAGCCAGAGACCTCATCATGAGCAACGAATATTGCACAGTACCATATTCATTGTAAGAAACGTCCATTAACCTCAGCCCCCTATCTATACTTTTTTCATGCCCAGCATCCCCATCAGAATCAACAACTGAATAAAAAAAGAAAAATATTGGTATAACCATGCTTGACGAGTCATTAACCATCTTATCAATACTCTCAAGTCCAGTATAGCTTTTTATTCTTGAAATAAATAAAGCCGAAATATCTGCTTCATCTTCCTGTAGAGAGTCAACTCCTGAATGTAAATGATATATGTGCATCAATTCATGTGCGGCCAGAAAAATTAGCATTTTCTTCACATATACAAGCAACTTTAAAACATCATAAAAATCAAGCTTATCTATCTTGTCTATAAAATATGACTTTCCATACTCGCCCGAATCGCAGTATTCAGCTAAAAGTTTCGCTATTTGATGACCATATGATTCAATCACATCTAACCTTGAATCACCCTGCCGAATTTCGCGTTCAAACAGAATCGATACAATAGAAATATCGACAACAAAATTCAGCATACCATCCTTTATTACCAAAGCATACTTATCATGCATATACTCTTTAATGGACACATATATTTCACCATCCGCCAAATATAAGAGGCGCAAGTCACACTCAAAATTTACTCTTTCAATAATCATATCAACTAATGCACTTAGATAGTCCTCATCGCCAAATAAAAATCCATCAAAACAAAAAACATTATTAAAAATATCACTGCGCGCGACCTGTCTCATGCCGTCAAAAACCATCCATTCAAAAGAATCCTTACATCTATTGTAAAGACTCTGAATAATACCAGGAAAACTCTTTACGTACTTATCGTCACATATCTCTTTATACTGTTTTTCCAATTCTTTAAACTCCATCACGGCCTCCTTTATTACACAGTTTATTAACACCATACTTCACAACCAATAATGCTAAAAAATATGGGCTCACTTGAAAACGTTCATTTATAAAAACTTCTACTATCTGACTCACAAGAACAATCTCTTCATCATATTTCACACGTTCCTTATCAGAATCATAAACGACTGAACAAATCGCTGAGCGTATCTTTTTTTTATTCTTTTCCCACCACCGTTCCCCCTGTAATATCATTTGCTTTACCGATCTTGGAGTAAATCGCATCTCATCATGCAAAAGAGATTCTCCTAAATAGCCAAAAAGAATCTCTAACTCTTTATCTTCATGCTTAGTCATGAGCTTATTTTTCTTGTTAGCATTTCCCGGCATTGTCACCACAATTCCACAAGCAATTACTACAAAAGTAAATTATAGATAAAATTTCACACTTTTCTCTTTTTCCCCCCACCCAAAACCCAAAAAAGCGCCGGAACCTCGACAGCCCCGGCGCTTTTCAAATCGCAAAATCCTCGCCGCTTCAGCGGATCGATTCGAGGAAGCGCTCGGCTTCGATGGCAGCCATGCAGCCGGAGCCGACGGCGGTGACGGCTTGGCGGTAGGTGTAGTCCTGCACGTCGCCGCAAGCGAAGACGCCTTTGACGCTGGTTTCCGTCGAGTGACACTTGGTGAGGATGTAACCGTAATCGTCCATGTCGAGCTGGCCTTTGAAAATCTTCGCGTTCGGCTCGTGGCCGATTGCCATGAAAACGCCATCGCAGGCGTGTTCGGTCAGTTCGCCGGTCTTGACGTTTTTGAGGCGGATGCCCGTCACCTTCATATCGTCGCCGAGAATCTCGTCCACGACCTCGCTGAGCATGGTGGTGATCTTCTCGTTTTTACTGGCCCGCAGACTCATGATCTTCGAGGCGCGGAACTCGTCGCGGCGATGCACCAGCACCACCTCGGAGGCAAACTTGGTGAGATAGAGCGCCTCTTCCATCGCCGTATCGCCGCCACCAACCACGAAAACGCGGCAGTTGCGGAAGAAAAAGCCGTCGCAGGTGGCGCAGGCCGAGACGCCGCGACCGCGATACTTCTCTTCGGACTCGATGCCGAGCCATTTGGCATTCGCGCCGGTGGCGATGATGAGCGTTCTGGCGAGAATTTCCTGACCGTTGTCGAGCGTCAGCGCGAAGGGACTGCGCGACACGTCAGCTTCCGCGACGCTGCCGAACTGGAACTCGACGCCAAAACGCGCCGCCTGGTCACGCATCCGGCCCATCAGCTCCGGGCCGGGAATGCCCTCCGGAAAACCCGGAAAGTTTTCGATGTCGGTAGTGATCATGAGCTGGCCACCGGGCTGATGCCCATCGATGACCAACGGTTTCAGGTTGGCCCGTCCGGTGTAAATGGCCGCAGTATATCCGGCAGGGCCGGTTCCGATGATGACGACGTCCCTGATTTCTTTGTCCATCGTATGTCTCCGGGAGGTAGGGTTGGGATTATAACAAAACTATCCCGGCATGAACCGGGATAGCAAAGAATAAAAACGGATGGAAAATCAGCCGATATGCTCGTCGATCTTTTTGGCGATCATGTTCTTGGGCAGAGCGCCGACCATCTGATCGACAACCTTGCCGCCCTTGATGATGAGCATGGTGGGAATGCTGCGGATGCCGTATTTTCCGGCGGTATTCGGATTTTCATCGACGTTGAGTTTGGCGATGATGGCTTTGCCTTCATAATCACCGGCAAGCTCCTCGATGACCGGGCCGAGCATCATGCACGGGCCGCACCAGGAAGCCCAGAAATCGACCAGCGCGACTTTGTCGGAATCCAGAATCGAAGTCTGGAAATTTGCATCGGTAGCCTCGAAATATTTTCCGCTCATAAGTTTATCAGAATAAGGGTTAACAATTGACAAGAGAAACGATGTTACTCTATGTCAATATAACCGAATAAAACCAAACCTGGCAACAAATGCCGAAATTCTATCCGGTAATTTTGACATTGTCCGGCCCGAGAATCTCTTCGAGCTGATCGAGCACCTCGTCGTCGGCCTCGATCGGCGTGTTGCGGGCGAAGAGTTTCAGGGTTTCGCTGTTGGAACCGATGATGGCCCGCACCTCGAAATCGACCGGCGTGCCGCCCTTGTGCTTCTCGAAAATCTCGCGTACCTGCCGCAGCTTGTCGAGCTGGGCGGAGTCGTCGGCGTCGATGCGCAGCACCACCTTTTTGACCATCGCCGAGCGCACCTTCTTGAGCGGCGCGACCTCGCGCACGAGCAGCTTGAGCGTGCCATCCTTCGCCTCGGCCTCGACGCCGAGCATCACCGCTTCGTCCGGCTGGAGCAGGTGGCGGTACTGCTCGTAGACGCTGGCGAAGACCGTGAAGTCCGCCTTGCCGGTGAAGTCTTCGAGCACGCCGAAGAGCATCTGCTTGCCCTTCCGGTCCTGATAGGGCTTGACCGAAACGATCACGCCAATCGCCTTGTAGAGCTTCGAGGGCGTCACCTCGCGCATGTCGAGCGTTAGGTTCGCGAAGGCCTCCCAGTCGCGCCGGAAACGGTCGAGCGGATGGTGGCTGAGGTAGAAGCCAACAAGCCGCTTTTCGTGCTGGAGCTTTTCGCTGTCTGGCATCGGCTCGGCGTTGTCGAGATCGGGGTAGTGCACGCCCGCCTGCTCGTCGCTGAAGTCGTCGTTGAAGAAACCGCCCTGGCCGAGCGTGACCGCCTTGTTCTGAATCTGCCCGAACCTGATCGCCTTGTCCACGTTGGCCAGCAGCCTGGCGCGGTTCGGATCGATCTCGTCGAGCGCTCCGGCCTGGATGAGCGATTCGAGCGCCTTGCGGTTCATGGCGCGCAGATCAACCGAGGCGGTGAGATCGAAGAGATTGAGAAAGGGCTTGCCTTCGCGGCGCAACCGGGCCGCCACCACGGCGCGCGCGCCGCCGCCCACCTGCTTGATAGCGCTGAGGCCGACGCGGATACAGGGCTTGCCCTTGTGCTCGTCGACAGAGAAGAGCGCATCGCTCTTGTTGATTGACGGCGGCAGGGTGAAGATGCCGAACCCCTTGGCCTCGTCGGTCAGGTGCTTCATGCGCTCGGTGTCGCCGATTTCGCTGTTCAGGATCGCCGTGACGAATTCGATGGTGTAGTGCGCCTTGAGGTAGCCCGTCCAGTACGCCAGTACGCCGTAAGCCGCCGAGTGGCTCTTGTTGAAGCCGTAGCCCGCGAACTCGGCCATCAGGTCGAAAATCCGGCTGGCCAGCGCCTCGTTGACATCGATGCTCACCGCGCCGTTGACGAACTCCTCCTTGAACTTCTGCATCAGCTTGGGATCCTTCTTGCCCATCGCCTTGCGCAGGTTGTCC
>CAYZCF010000111.1:0-9263 GCA_964476855.1 uncultured Chlorobiaceae bacterium | reverse complement strand
TGTTATCGCTTCTTTGTAAGATAACTGTTCGCCAAGATACTTATGAATACACGTAAGCATTGGTCGTTACTATTTAATAAAAATCATGTGCCACTCTTTCCTTTGCAACGGAGTTCGCTGGCATCGCCTTCTGAACGGTAATTTTAGAGTCTGAGCGGAAAATGCTTGTTGTTGGCCTTTCTTAAATATGTATATATTTGAGTCTTAAAAAAGGGTTGAATTATGGTCTGTAAATAGTGTCATTAATCAGAGCATACCATGAAAAACATTCGCGTTTCAAATGACATCATACCGCTGGGTGAATTCAAGACGGGCATTTCCACTTGCCTCAAAAGAGTTCAGGCAACGGGTCATCCGCTGATTATCACTCAAAACGGTAGGCCTGCAGGTGTCCTTCTGTCACCCGAGGAGTATGACAAGCTGGTGTACCGGAAACAGTTTATGGAATCTGTCGAGCAGGGGCTGATGGCGATGGAGGACGGAGAAGTGTACGGTACTGACGAGGTGAGAGCGAGGCTTGCGGAAAAACGAGCAGCCAGAAAACCATGAACGTGGTCTGGTCGTCTGAAGCTCTCAGAATGCTTGATGAAATCGAGAGGTTTATCGCGCAGGATAATACTCAGCGAGCTATTGAGTTCATTGATCGGCTCCTTGAAAAAGGCGATTCGATTGCCTCATTTCCCGAAATGGGAAGAGTTGTTCCCGAGTTTTCCCGATCTGACATCCGCGAGATACTTGTCGGGAATTACCGGATCGTGTACAGAACTACTCCGTCACAGATTGTTATTCTCACTGTCTTTGAAGGTCACCGGTCAATGGGTATCGAAGAGATTGATCTATGAGCGACAGATACACTCTATCCTCTTCCAAACACCAGCACCAACCCCGTGCCGGGCACATCCTTCAACGGACTGCCACTGAAATCCGAAAACATCCCTTTGCACCGGAATCCGGCTTCTTCGTGCAACGTCCGGTAGCGATCAATCGCGACAGGATAGAGTGTCACAGTCTCTTCAAACATCGTCAAATCCTCATTCCGGAGCGAGAAAGAGAAATGCAACGACTTATGCGTAATCGATGAATAGCGACGGTGGAAGGTGGCTATGGAGCCGTTGGCATCGATGGTGCGTACCGGGAAATCGTAGTCCGTCAATCCGGCGAGGGCGTCCCAGTTCATCACCTGCATGATCCAGTAGCCGCCCGGCTTGAGCAACTTGTGGATTTTCGAGATGAACGGGGCGAGTTCATCGGCGGGGAGGTGGGCCATGACGTTGCCGATGGACCAGATGCAGTCGAATGGCCCTCCGGCCTCATCGACCCGCTGCATGTCGAGGCAGCGGAATGCAGCTTCGGGATAGCGTTGCTGCGCTTCGGCGATCATCGCCTCGTCGAGATCGATACCGAGCGCGCTGAACCCCTCGCTGGCGAACCGGCCGCAATAGTGCCCCGGCCCGCAACCCACGTCGAGCAGCGCATTGCCGGGACTTCCGGCATACTTCTTCAGAAAACGCCAGACCTCCTCCCTGAACGGGAAGACCCGCTCATAGTATTCCGAGAATTTCGAATAGAATGACATGGCGCTGGCTCCGGTTCAGGACTCCGCAGACGGCTTGAACGGATCCGCGCTGTCGAGCAGGATCATCGCCTCCCTGGCGGCGAGCTGCTCGGCATCCTTCTTTCTTGGCGCAGTTCCGCGTCCGAGAGAGAGACCGTTGCAGGAGACCTCGACGGTGAAATGCTTTTCGTGCTCCGCCCCCTTTTCGGCGATGACCGTGTAGAGCGGCGGGGGAAGCTGGCGCGACTGGGTGTACTCGATCAGGCGACTTTTGTAGTTGTATTCAGCTTCGACAATCTTGTGCAGATCGACCCTGGCGATGACGTGGTTCATGATGAATCGCTCGGCTCCGGCTAGCCCCTGGTCGAGGTAGATCGCGCCGACCAGCGCTTCGAAGGCATCGGCAAGCGCCGATTCGCTGTCGCGTATCTTTTGCTTGTCGGCGGACTCTCCGATGATGAGGTGTTCGCCAAGTTGCAGCTCGCGGGCAAATGCGGCGAGGGATTTGCGGTTGACGATCTTGGCGCGGTTACTCGACAGGTGCCCTTCGTCGCTTTGGGGAAACTGCTTGAAGAGGTGCTCGGAGATCAGGAGGTCGAGCACCGCGTCGCCGAGAAATTCGAGACGCTGGTTCGACTCTGGCCGGTCAGCATCGCCATGATGGTCGTGCAGCACGGAGCGGTGCGTCAGGGCGGTGCGGTAGATCAGCCGGTTGCACGGTCGAGCGGTGAGGCGTTCGAGATGAGTTGCCGTTTGCGTGGCGAGAAGAAGGTCAGAATGGCTTGCGTCCGAAGCGCCACAGGCGTCGCCGGACGCTTCGGAACGAAGGAACGGGAGTGACATCAGTCTTTGCCACAGGTGCGCCATCGTCGGGCCATTTCCGGTCAGGCGGCCGGGGCTTTCCTGAAGATCAGGCAGCCGTTGTGTCCTCCGAAGCCGAAGCCGTTGTTGAGCGCATACTCGATCGGTCGCGCTTTCGGCACGTTCGGCGTCACGTCAACATCGATCTCGGGATCGATGTTGTCGAGGTTGATGGTCGGAGGCACGGTCTGGTTCTGCAACGCGAGGATGCAGGCGATCGACTCGACAACGCCCGCCGCCCCGAGCAAATGGCCGGTCATCGATTTGGTCGAGCTGATGCTGAGCTTGTAGGCGTGCTCGCCGAACACCGACTTGATCGCCTTGATTTCCGCGATGTCGCCGAGCGGCGTGGCGGTGCCGTGAGTATTGACGTAATCGACCTTGTCCGGCGTGATGCCCGCCATGTTCAGGGCGGTGGTCATCGCGCTGCGAGCGCCGAGACCTTCGGGATGCGGAGCGGTCAGGTGGTACGCATCGGCAGACGCGCCCATTCCGGCGATCTCCGCGTAGATTTTCGCGCCACGGTTGACGGCGGACTCCAGGGTTTCGAGCACCAGCGAACCGGCACCTTCACCCATCACGAAGCCGTCGCGATCCACGTCGTACGGGCGAGACGCCTTCGCTGGATTGTCGTTCCTCGTCGAGAGCGCCTTGGCTGAATTGAAACCAGCCACGCTCATCTGGGTGATTGGCGCTTCCGAGCCGCCGCAAACCATATAGTCGGCCATGCCCGTCCGGATCAGCATGACGGCGTCCATAATGGCGTGCAGGGAGGTTGCGCAGGCTGATGCGGTCGCGTAGTTCGGCCCCATCAGGCCGTTGCGGATAGATATCTGTCCGGCGGCGATGTCGGGGATGAGCATCGGAATGAAGAACGGGCTGACCCGGCGGGGGCCGCGCTCCAGGTACTGGCGGAACTGCTGGTCGTAGACGGTCATGCCGCCGATACCCGAGCCGTGCACCACGCCGATCCTGGTCGGATCGATCGAGGTCAGGTCGAGGCCGGAGTCTTTCAGCGCCTGTTCGGCAGAGATGACACCGTACTGACAGTATGGATCCATGCGGTCAGCGGATTTCCTGTCGATGTACTCATCGGCTTTGAAATTTTTGAGCTCGCATGCAAAGGTGGTAGCAAACCCGGTCGTGTCGAAATAGCTGATCGGAGCCGCGCCGCTCTTGCCCTCCATGAGGGATTTCCAGAAATCCGCTAACGAAAGGCCGACTGGCGACAAAACGCCGATTCCGGTGATAACGACTCTTTTGAGTTCCAGACCCATCTGTTCAGATTTTAGGTTGGTTTCAGGCAGGGGCGAGCCCTGCCCGAAGAGAATGCCTTTAGCTTACTTCTTGTTGACGATGTAGTCAATGGCCTGCTGCACGGTACCGATCTTCTCGGCATCTTCATCAGGAATCTGAACGCCGAACTCGTTTTCGAGCTCCATGATCAGTTCGACCGTGTCGAGCGAATCGGCGCCAAGGTCATCGGCAAACTTCGATTCCGGCTTGATCTGATCCTTGTTGACGCCCATCTTGCTGACGATGATATCGTACACTTTATCTTTGATTTCGGCTGCGCTCATGGCACTGTTCTCCGGGTTTGTGGTTGGAAACAATAAAAAAATGCAAGTTCATCAATATAAAAAGAAAAAACCGTTGGGCAAAGCTGCGCTCCGGCTTGAGAGCCGGTGACTTTCACAAAGCGCGTCGGCTTCGCCAAGTTACCGGTTCCCAAAGGGTTACGATTACATGTACATGCCGCCGTTGACGCTCAGCACCTGTCCGGTGATGTAGGCGGACTGCTCGCTGGCGAGAAATGCCACTGCGTCGGCCACATGCTGGGGCGTGCCGAAAACGCCGAGCGGAATTGCTTCAAGCATTTTCTGGCGAACCTCTTCCGAAAGCGCGTCGGTCATTTTCGAGGTGATGAACCCTGGTGCGATGGCGTTGACCCGGACGTTGCGCGAGGCAATCTCCCTGGCGATCGATTTGGTGAAGGCGATGACGCCCCCTTTCGAGGCCGCGTAGTTGGCCTGCCCGGCGTTGCCCATGAGACCGATGATCGAGGCGATATTGATGATCGAGCCGGAACGCTGCTTCATCATGATGCGCGTCACGGCCTTGGTGCAGTTGAACACCCCTTTGAGGTTCACGGTCAGTACGGCGTCCCAGTCCTCCTCGCTCATGCGCATCAGAAGGCCGTCGCGGGTGATGCCCGCATTGTTGACGAGGATGTCGATGCGGCCATTCTCTTTAGCCACTTCGTCGAAAACCTTCTGGCAGGCGTCGGTGCTGGTGACGTCGAGCTCCTTGCAGGTCACTTTCGCGCCGAGCTGCTTGAGTGCCTCTTCGGTTTCCGTCAGCCACTCCGCCTTGAGGTCGCCGATGACGAGATCAGCGCCTTTCGCGGCGAGATCGAGGGCGATGGCTTGGCCGATGCCTCTCGCCGCGCCGGTGACGATGGCGGTTTTTCCTGTGAACATGGTCATAATTTCTATCCTTTCGTTTTGCTTATGCCGGATTGCGCATCGCATCCACCTGGTCGGCGGTATCGACTCCCGCGCAAACGGCGGCTTTGCTGATTCTTTTGATGAGGCCCTGCAATACCTTCTGCGGGCCGACTTCGACAAATTCGGTGACGCCCGCGTCCGCCATTGCCTGTACCGACTGGCTCCAGAGAACGGAGCTGGTGAGCTGGCTGATGAGGTTCGCGCGGATTTCCGCCGCCGAAGTGACGGGCTTTGCCACCACGTTCATGCAGACCGGAATCTCGGCGTCGCGGATCGCGATGGTGTCGAGCGTTTCGGCAAGCTCTTTCTCGGCAGGCTTCATCAGGGGCGAGTGGAACGCTCCCGAGACGACCAGCTCCTTGGCCATCCGCGCACCTTTCGACGGAGCGAGTTCCACGGCTTTCCTGACCGCGTCGATGTCACCGGAAATAACGATCTGGCCGGGCGAGTTGAAGTTCGCCGCCTGCACGGTGCCGCAAGCGCTGGCCTCCTGCAGGAGCGCGTCGAGCGCCTCGTCCGCCATGCCGATGATCGCGGCCATCGTGCCGGGATTCTGCTGTCCGGCGTTCTGCATCAGTTCGCCGCGTTTTGCCACGAGCCGCACCGCATCCTCGAAGGAGATCGCGCCAGCGAAACAGAGCGCCGTGTACTCGCCGAGGCTGTGGCCCGCCGTCATGGCAACACCGTCGCGTCCGAGCAGCGTTGCTGCCGCGTAACTGTGCAGGAAGATGGCGAGCTGGGTGTATCGCGTCTGCTTCAGCTCATCCTCACTGCCATTGAACATGATGTTGGTGATCGGGTAGCCAAGAATCGAGTCGGCCCTGTTCATCAGCGCCTTCGCCTCCGGGAATCGTTCGTACAGATCGCGCCCCATGCCGCAGTACTGGGAACCCTGTCCGGGGAAAACAAATGCTTTCATATCCTGTAATTCCTTTGAATGGTTTGGCTTACTGCCAGCGGACGTAGACGCCGCCCCAGGTGTAGCCCGCTCCGAAGCTCACCAGCACGATGTTTGAGCCTTTGTGCAGTTTGCCCTGCTCGTCCAGCTCGGCGAGGCAGATCGGCACGGTGCCGGCGGTCGTGTTGCCGTAATGCGCAATGTTCATCATCACCTTCTCTCCGGTGATGCCCATGCGCTCCGCAGTGGCGTGAATGATGCGCTGGTTGGCCTGATGCGGCACGAGCCAGTCGATGGTCTCGGAGGTCAGATTGTTGCGCAGCATGATCTCTTCGGCCACATCAGCCATCGCCATGACCGCCGCCTTGAAGACCTGCTTGCCATCCTGCTGAATGAAGTGCATGTGCTGATCGACCGTTTCATGCGAGGCGGGATGAAGACTTCCGCCTCCGGGCATCAGAAGATGATTCTGTCCGTTCGCGCCGTCGGAGTAGAGTCGGGCGTCGAGCACGCCATATCCCTCTTCACGCGCGGCTTCGAGAATGACGCCGCCCGCGCCGTCGCCGAACAGGATCGCCGTCGAGCGGTCGGTATAGTCGAGAATCGAGGACATCTTGTCCGCGCCGATCACCATCACCTTCTTGCAGTTGCCCGATTCGATGAACTGCGCGCCAGTGTAGAGGCCATAGACAAAGCCTGAACAGGCGGCGGAAAGATCGAACGCCCAGGCGTTTTTGGCCTGGATGTTTCCCTGAACCAGGCACGCCGTCGATGGAAAGATCATGTCGGGAGTCATGGTCGCCACGATAATCAGGTCGATCTCGTCGGCGGAGATGCCCCGCTTTTCGAGCAACTGCCGGGCGACCTCGGTCGCCATGTACGACGTGGCCTTTTCGGGATCCCTGAGAATTCTGCGCTCCTTGATACCGGTGCGGGTCGTGATCCACTCGTCGTTGGTATCGAGAATGCGCTCGAGGTCCTGATTGGACATCACCTCTTCAGGCAGGTACTTGGCGGTCGTCGTTATGGCTGCTTTCATGTTGTGGTTTTCCATTGATGAGCGAACGGGTATGGCGGATTCTGCGGAATCTTTCGTTCCTGCAACGCCTGGTTGGCTTGAAGGGGTCGGGCCGGCATATCGCTTGCCTGTACCCGGGCGTCAGGCGAGCATCTCCGCGATGCGTTCGTTGACGCGCTGCTCGATCATGTGCTCCGCCATATAGATCATGTTCTTGATGGCGCGCGACGACGATCGCCCGTGGCCGACAATCGAGATGCCATCGACGCCGAGGAACGGCACGCCGCCGAACTTTTCGACATCGAACGGCTCGAAAATTCCCTTGAACGCCTGGCCTGCCAGCGCCGCCGAGTTCTGGTCGAGCTTGCCCGCCATGACCAGCTTTTCGAGTGCGGGTTTGAAGAGCGCGCCGAGAAAGTGCGGAATGCTCTCGCCGAACTTGAGGATGGTGTTGCCGACAAGGCCGTCGCAGACGACGATGGTGGCTTTACCGGCAAGAATATCGTGACCTTCGATGTTGCCGATGAAGTTGATTTTCTCCTGCTCGTGCGCCTCCTGCAACATTTTCCAGGCCTGTTTGAGATAGTCGGGCCCTTTGCCCTCCTCCTCTCCGATGTTGAGCAGGCCGACCACGGGACTTTCGATCTTTGCCGCGTAACGCTGGTAGATGGTCAGCATTTCGGCGAACTGCACCAGATTCTCCGGTTTGCAGTCCACGTTCGCGCCGACATCGACAATGTTGGTCAGCCCTTCGCCAAGTCGCGGGAAGTAGGCATAGATGGTCGGGCGCAAGACGCCGGGAAGACGACCGAGGACGAAGAGCGATGCGGCCATCTGCGCGCCGGTGTTGCCCGCGCTCACATAGGCGTCAGCCTCTTTCGCCTTGCAGAGTTTCAGACCCTTGACAAGGGATGACTCCTGCTTGGTCTTGACGGCAATCGCCGGAATGTCATCCATGGTGACGACTTCGGGCGCGTGCATGAAGCGAAGATTGAGGCTCGCGGTATCATGCTGTTGCAAGAGAGGCGTAACCTTCTCCTCCTGCCCGATGAGCAGGAGTTCGAAGCGGTTCCCGCTCTCCCTGAGGGCATCGATTACGCCCTCAACAACGCACGCAGGTGCATTGTCGCCACCCATGGCATCCACGACAATGGTCAACATGGCGATGCTGTCTTGATTATGTGGAACTGCTCAGGCGACGACGATCTTGCCGGTGACCTGACGGCCTTTGTAGTGGCCGCAATGACGGCAGGCACGATGCGGAAGGGTCGGTTCGCCGCAGTTCGGACAGACAACCGTAACGGCAGCCTTGGTACGGGCGTTGAACTGTGCTCTCCTCTTGTCCCTTCTGGACTTGGACATCTTGGCTTTCGGGTTGGCCATAATCTATATCAATTTAGAATCAACGGTTAACGATACTTGTTTTTCAGTTTTTCGAGCGACTCCAACCAGGTGCTGTCGGGAAGTTTTTCTTCTCCCGGCTCCTCCTCCTCTTCCTGATGGAACACTCGGCAATCGGGATTGTCCGTGCAGGTGACTTTCATCGGGACGGAGAGCAGCAGTGTCTCCCGGACATCTTCGGTAAGATCGAGCGAGAGCGTGTTTCGGTCGATGAGACGATACTCCTCGTCGCGCTCCTCCTCTGGCTCGCCAGCCTGTTCATAACCGTACCAGATACGGTACGAACCATTCAGCTCGGTGGTGATCGGCGCAAGGCACAGGTCGCAGGTCAGCCCCGCAATCGCCGAGGTCTTCAGGGTGACGATCATCTCGCCCTCCAGCTTCTCGACAGTCACCTTGACCGAAATCTCCTTCGAAAATCCCGCCTCGACGAGAGCCTGATCCGCGAAATCAGCCGCAGAGCAGGTGAACTCGAACTCGTGCTTTCCCGGTGAAAGACCCGCAAGACGGATTTCGATCAGTGCTTTTTCCCTCGACATAACCACCTCTTTTCCATAAAAGAGCATCAATGTACAAAAATAATATTCGAAAAAGAAAGCCCTGACCCCATCAGTCAAGCGGAAAAATTATTAAAAAATGCTACCGCCGGTTTGGAAATTCGACGCACAGCCTTATATTTGCATCTCTTCGATCAAGAAGAGTCAGATTCCGCGATAGCTCAATGGTAGAGCATTCGGCTGTTAACCGAAGGGTTGTAGGTTCGAATCCTACTCGCGGAGCCACAAAGAAAGGAAGTGCTTGAGTACGCGGCGCTTCCTTTCTTTGTTTATACCTGTTTTGTCCACCATTACCCCTGATGCCGTGGAGAATGCAGAGTCATATTACCTTTACATCCTCAAATCCGGGACGGCTGACCGTTATTATGTCGGCATCTCGTCGAACCCGCGCCGCCGTCTGGATTACCACAACAGCTTCGAGAAGGGGTTTACCTCCCGTTACCGTTCCTGGCGCATCGCGTTTACA
>CAYZCF010000110.1:0-9351 GCA_964476855.1 uncultured Chlorobiaceae bacterium | reverse complement strand
GCTCCGGCGCAGGTCGGTGCTTTTGAGGCGCGAGTCCGGACTTTCGAGCTGGAAACCGGCAAGCTCCACCACGTCATCGACGACGCTCCTGAGCGGTGCCGGAATGGCGGTGGAGAGGCAGTCGATGGGGAGGGCTGCATAGTAGTCTGAAATCCAGAGAGCTAGCTTCAGCATCACGGGAGTAAGCACCGGAACGCCGCCGTTGAGCAGATCGAGAACCTCGCCTTCAGTTTCGCTGTCGCCCGACTCCTCAAGCGACCAGACATAGCCGGTGTAGGCAGAAGCCTTGTGGCGGGCGAGGCTGACCAGTGCATGACAGCCCGGCTGAATCTTCGCCGCCAGCCCCTCCGGCACCTTCAGAAGAAACGGCTCGTCACGATAGATTCGCTCTACATAGACAATCGCAAGCATCGGCAGTCAGAAGGCTAAAAAAAGCTGTAAGGACTTCAGGGACGAAAAGGACAACAGGTTGAAAACGATGAAATGACAACGTGAGCACACGCTGTTTCTAAAATTCATCACTCATAATTCAAAAAAGCCAGCATGATCTGCTGGCTTTTCTGGAAGACTGGCTGTGTTTAGAGATATGCGCACGGCTCTTATCCGTTGAGCGCGGCGATGATCTCCTCCTTGATCTCTTCGACGCCGCCGATTCCTGTGATTCTGGAGTATTTCGGAGCGTCGGCAGAGCCGTTCATCGAGAGGTTGCGATAGTAGCCGACCAGCAGTTCGGTCAGCTCATGATACGCTTTCAGTCGCTTGCGCACGGTCTCTTCGCAGTCGTCGTCCCGCTGCACCAGCGGCTCTCCGGTAACGTCGTCACTGTCCGGGACAGCCGGGGGATTGAACGTGATGTGGTAGGTGCGGCCGGAAGCGAGATGAACGCGGCGTCCGCTCATGCGTTTGATGATCTCTTCGTCGGGGACGTTGATTTCGATGATATGGTCGATTCGGATACCCTCGGCTCTCAGGGCTTCTGCCTGGGCAAGGGTGCGCGGGAAGCCGTCGAAAAGGCAGCCATTGGAGCAGTCAGACTGTTCGAGGCGCTCTTTGACAAGACTGATGATAATGTCGTCCGGTACGAGACCTCCTTCATCCATGACCTTCTTGGCGGCAAGGCCAAGCGGAGATGCGGCTTTGACGGCGGCGCGCAGCATGTCGCCGGTCGATATCTGGGGTATGCCGAAAGCTTCAGAAATGTATTGTGCCTGTGTTCCTTTGCCGGCGCCCGGTGCGCCCAACAGGATGACTCTCATGAAACGGTGTCCTTTTATGAATTTTTCTTCAGGGAGATGACGGTGATTTTCGGTTTTGCAGGTTTCTTCACCTCTTCGACATCCGGTTCCGGGGCGGACGGCTGAGCACCATTCTGAACGGCCGGCATGGCTTGTGATGAAACAGCGGGTTTTACGGTTTCTCCACTATTTTTTGATGACTTGAACTCTATGGTTTGTTTGGCGGGCTTTTTCAGCTCGATGGACTTGGCTTTCGGAGTGCTTGGGCGGTGTTCGAGGGTGGATTCATCGAACAGCTGCTGGAATGCGGCGCTCGAGTTTTTCGGATCGATGGAGCGATGAACGTATTCGTCTTCGTGCACGATCTGCGGCCTGAACTCGAAATCGAGCGAGGCCAGCATCATACGGAGCATTCTGCGGCTTTCTCCGAGATCGCCTTTGGAGTCAATCCTTGTGTGCGCTTTGCCGTTGACAGTCGTGATTTTCCGGCCATTGATATCGGTTTCTTCAACCAGCCCGAATGTAACGTCGATTTTCATGCCGAGAAGGGCGAATGAGGACACCTCGGCGCGGATGGTCTTCATGCCCCCAACCGCCGTTTTCTGGTTTTTGAGATCCCAGCCGACCCAGCTTTCTATTTTGTTGGTGATGAAGTCGGAGACATCGTCCAGCGGGCAGGAGTAACGGCGAACCTTGAGCTCACTGAAAACCGGTTTTTCGGAAGTATGAGTCGCATTATTGGTCAGACAGTGATATACCTTGACCATTTCGTCTCTGAAGGGAAGGAAAGAGGTTATATCCATGAGATGGGCCGGTTAAAGATTTTTTCGGTTTCAAACCGTTATTACCTCACAGGCCGGGTGGCCAGTTGTCCGCATGCTGCGTTGATGGCGGCACCCTGACTTTTTCTGACGGTGACGAGCAATCCTGCATCCAGTAACTGTTGAATGAACATGGTTTTCGAGCTACTGCAACCCGGCTTGAACTTCAAGGTAACGATAGAATTATAATCAATCAAATTAATTTTGCACAACACTCTCTTCGCGAAACGAACCAGTTTGCGGGCATCTTCAGGCGAATCGTTGACCCCCTCCAGCAGCATGTAGACAAGTGTAACCGGTTGGCCGGTTATGGTGTTGTAAGAGTTTATAGCCTTGGCCAGCCTGTCGAGGGAGATGTCGATGGCGATTGGCATCATCCGCTCCCTGATGCTTTGATCGGCGCTGTGCAGCGATATGGCGAGTTTGGTTTTTAGGCCTGAACGGGCGATTCTTTCCATCTCCGCAGGAAGGCCGATGGTTGAGATCGTGATCTTTTTTTCGGAGATGCTGAAGCGGTAATCCTGTTCGGTCAGTGTTCTGATCGACTCGAACACGTTGTCGAGATTGAGCAAAGGCTCGCCCATTCCCATGAAGACGATATTGCTCAGCCCTCGTTCGTAGCGTTTCAGGGCTTCCGCATCGAGCAGGAAGACCTGGTCGGTGATCTCCGATGCCACGATATTTCTTCTGAATCCCATAAGGCCTGTTGCGCAGAAGGTGCAGCGGAGCGGGCAGCCAACCTGGGTGGAGATGCAGGCGGTCATGCGCTCTTCGGAAGGGATGAGCACGCTTTCGACCAGTTCACCGTCCTCCAGCCGGATCAGAAGCTTGGCCGTCGGGAAGAGCGTCGTTGAGTTGGGCTCCATTGGTTCGCTCTCCGAATCGGCCAGTGAAGCAGGACGAATACTCCATCCCGAGGATAGTTTCTGACGCAACTGCTTGCCAAAGCTGCTCATCTCTTCGAAATCGAGGGTCTGGTTACTATACAGCCATCTGTGGAGCTGATTTGCGCGATATGTCGGCTCGCCAAGAGCGGCCATAAGTTCGGCAATTTTCTCTCTGCTCAGTCTTCTGATGTTCGGAAAACCGCCATGCTGTTTTTCCTTTTCTGCAGCCAGCTTGCCTTCTGATATTTCGGTTTCTTCCATTTCGTTGCTATGCTTGCTCTTGATTAATAAAAAAAGTACTTTTTTTATATATGATGATCAATTTCAGTTATTTTAAAGGTTGAAATAATTTAAAAGAAAGAATGTCACCGGAACCATCGACAGACAAAAAGGATTACAATCATCAACTTTTGGACAAGGTTATTCATGCCAGGATTCGCTTTGCGGCGCTGGCTTACCTCATGAGCGTACCTGAAGCATCGTTCGTTGATATTCGCGATAGCATCAGGGCTACGGATGGAAATCTCAGTATTCATCTGAGAAAACTCGAGGCGGCGAGGTATGTGGAGTGCATGAAGAGTTTCGAAAACCGCAAGCCGCTAACCAATTACCGGGTGACCGTCAAGGGACGGGAGGCATTTGCCCAGTACCTCAGGAATGTGGGAAAATTCTGTGAAGATATGCCGGATTTGCAACCTCAAACGGCGTGACCGTCTCTTTTTTTGATTAGGGTTCCTTATGAAAAGCGTTCCGCTTTCTGCTGATGTTCTGAAATTATCGGATTCCTTCCGTCCACTTATTTCCGTATTATACGTTCGTTTCTGTTGACTATTTTGCAAACCATTTCCAGCGCTGATGATTATATCCGAATATGGCCGGACATTGACCCCTGAAGAGTGGAGGCCGGTCATCGATGAGATGCTGGAGGCCACGCACATTATTTTTACCACCCACGAAAATTCTGATGGCGACGGGCTTGGCAGCCAGGTCGCTCTTGCGCTCGTGCTGAAGGCGCTTGGCAAGGAGGTCGCGATTTTCAACCCGACGGAAGTGCCGCCGAACTACCTGTTTCTGAAGGAGCTTCATGACATAAGGCTTTTCCGCGATCGTGACGAAGAGTCCATGCAGGAGTTTTTCCTTGCTGATCTGCTCGTGGTGCTCGACGCCAATCTCCACGATCGTATCGGCAGGCTCTGGCCGCATGTTGAGTTCGCGCGGGAGATGAGCCGACTCAAGGTACTCTGCGTCGATCATCATCTGGAACCGGAAGATTTTGCCGATATCACGGTCTGCGAGACCTACGCCTCTTCGACAGGCGAGCTTGTCTTCGATCTCGTTTCCGCTATCGAGTTACGCACATGCAAAAAGCTGTTCACTCCCGAAGTGGCCACGGCCCTTTACGCGGCTATCATGACCGATACCGGTTCCTTCAGGTTTTCCAAAACGACGCCTTACACCTATCGAATTGCTGGCATGCTGGTCGAGAAGGGGGCCAATCCCGAACTGGTATACGACCGCATCTACAATGCCCTCACGCCGGAGGCACTCAAGCTGCTCGGCCTGTCGCTTTCAAGCATCAAGATCATCGAGAACGGTCTGATCTCCTGGCTCTTCATCTCCCAGCAGATGCTCGACCAGACCGGCAGCAAGCTCTTCGACACCGATCTCATCATCCGTTATCTTCTGAGCGTGCCGACTGTCAAGGTGGCTGTGCTGCTTGTCGAGATGCAGGATGGCCGGTGCAAGGTCAGCTTCAGGTCGCGGGGCAAAATTTTTGTCAACCAGCTGGCCAAGCATCATGGCGGCGGCGGCCACATGAACGCCGCGGGCAGCCTTTTGCGGATGTCCGCAGAGAAGGCGCAGCTCGTGATTCTCGAGGATGTGCGCAAATTCACCCTCGAGCAGGTCAACAGTTAATTCTTTCAATCATTTCCATTTACGTGCAAGCATGAAGTATACCGTTACGGCAACGGAGGGCGGGCTGGTCAAAGCCGACATCCTCGTCCGGTTTTTCGACAAGAAAGCGATGAAACGGGATGCCGCCAAGGCGCTCGCCGCACTCGGCATCGTCGCCGCTCCCGATGGCGATTTCAAGGCATCGGCGGGTGAAACCGCCATCCTCTACCGCCAGGCTTCAGGCAAGGCGGCTTCGCGTGTGCTTCTTGCCGGTATTGGCGAAGGCAAGAGCGTCGAGGATTTTCGTAAAGCTGCCGATGCCGCCGCCCGCAAGGTGGTCGATATGCATCTGGGCGTTCTCGCGCTCGATTGCTCGTCGATTGGCGATTGGGCGAAACAGTCCGGTCTCAAGCCGGATGAGCTGACGGCCACGCTTGTCGAGGGCGTGCTGTACGGCGCGTATCGCTTCGAGAGCCTCAAGAGCGGCAAGCTCGACAAGGAGGAGAAGAAATCGAACAAGCCGAAAAACCTCGAAGAGCTGGTGCTAGCCGGATGCGGTGACCGGCTCGAAGCGATCGAAAAAGGGGCCGGAAAGGGCATGATCGTCGGCGATTGCCAGAACCGGGCAAGAGACCTCGTCAACCTGCCGGGCAACCATCTCTCTGCCGAAGCGCTCGCTGGGGCGGCCATTGAGGCCGGAAAGAGAGGCGGCTTCGAGGTGACAGTATTCGACAAAAAGAGAATCACCGAGCTTGGCATGGGCGGCCTGCTCGCCGTCAACAAGGGGAGCGAAGAGCCGCCGACCTTCACCATTCTCGACTACAAACCTAAGGGCAAGGCGAAAAAAACTGTCGCGCTGGTGGGCAAGGGCGTGACCTTCGATTCCGGCGGCATCTCGCTGAAGCCCGCCCAGGGGATGGATGAGATGAAATCGGACATGTCCGGAGCCGCCGCGGTGATCGCCACGGTCGAGGCTGCGGCCAGCCTCGGGCTTCCGTTGCGGGTGATCGGCCTCGTTCCGGCTACCGACAATATGCCGAGTGGATCGGCGCAGAAGCCCGGTGACGTCATCACGACCATGTCGGGCATTACGGTCGAGGTCGGCAACACCGACGCGGAAGGGCGCCTGATTTTGGCCGACGCGCTCACCTACGCCAAAAAGGAGTACGATCCCGACGTGATCGTCGATCTGGCGACCCTCACCGGCGCCTGCATCGTGGCACTCGGCCACTCGGTGGCGGGACTTTTCAGCAATGATGACAAGCTGGCGGAGAGTATTTTCGAGGCCGGTCAGTCGTCTGGCGAAAAGGTGTGGCGGATGCCGCTCTGGGAGGAGTACGATGAGCTGATCAAGTCCGACGTGGCTGACGTGCACAATACCGGCGGACGCGGCGCAGGCACGATTACCGCAGCGAAGTTCCTCCAGAAGTTCATCGATGGCCACAAGCGCTGGGCGCATATCGACATCGCCGGTCCGGCCTTCCCGGCAAAGGGCGGCTCGAAGACGCCCGGCGGCACCGGTTTCGGCGTCCGTCTCGTGCTCGACCTGCTCAAGAGCTGGTCGTGAGGAGACCGGGGAGAGCCAGGCTGTTATAAAGCATTGAATTGCCAGTTATGCCAGTGGTCAGACAGAATCCGGTGGTGATCGTTCCGGGGGTGCTTTTCTGGGACTCTCTGTACGAGGTGATGAAGGAGGCGCTTTCCGCCTGGATACCGGCGGAGAAGATCGCCATCGCACCGGTCAATCTTCTTGACTGGATCGGCTTTCCGCCATCGCCCGAGCGTTCGACCAACCGGGTCATGGCAGCGCTTGACCGGACGGTGTGCGGCATGGCTTCCCGTTTTCCCGGCGAACCGGTGACCATCGTCGCGCACAGCGGCGGCGGCACGGTGGCCTTGATCTATCTGCTGGAACGCCCGTTCCAGGGCGATGTTTATGCCGTCAACGGCATGGTCGGCAGGCTGGTCACGCTCGGTACCCCGTTTCATACACACGAACATTTCGCAAAAATCAAGACTGATTTTATTTTCAGCCATCTGAGTCCGGAGTTTTTCCGTAAATATCAGGTGGTATCGGTCGTCAGCGATCGATATAAAGGGGCGCTCGATGGTGGTATTACCGAAAAACTGTGCTATATGTTTTACCGGGGAGTGACCGATGAAGGAAATCTTGCCGGTGACGGGGTCGTTCCTGCGAGAAGCTGTTTTCTTGAAGGCGCCGAAAATGTTACTATTCCCGAATGTGAACATTTGCCTGCGCCGCACACAACGTGGTATGGCACCAAAGATGGAGTTGAACAATGGATAAAGTGGCTTTGAGGCCATTGAAACGCTTTGCCGTCATCTTGCTGGCAGGAGCGATAGTCGTTACGGTCTCCTCGTGCTCCCGGGAAGAGCGGAAAAAAGAGGAGGAGCAGCATCTCGAGTCGATGATGACCATTCTTGTCCAGGTACAGAAAAATCTTGGACGGATCCGTCAGAAAGAGGCCGTGGTCGTCCGTCTCTCGTCGGATGTCGAGGGCCGCAAACCGCAGAGCGCCGAGCAGATCGGCAGGGAGATCGACAGCAATATCCGTTTTATCGACTCCACGCTTACGGCGAGCAAGAACCTCGTCTCGACGCTTGAAAAAGAGAATCACGAGTCTCAGTACCGCATTTCGGCGCTCGACCGCATGACCGGTCAACTGAAAGGGGAACTCGACAAAAAGAGCCTTGAAGTCGGTACGATGAAAGGGGAGATCGCGAAGCTGAACCGGCAGATCGCCAGGCTTACCAACTCGGTCGATGTCATGGATGAGGTCATCGACGAGCAGGAGGCGCAGATGGTCAGGGCCTATTACATCAGCGGCACGGTTGATCAGCTTGTCGCCAGGGGGATTTTGCTGCCGCCGGGTCCTTTTTCCCGTTTTCTCGGCGCAAGGCCGGCTCTGGCCAGTGATTTCGATATAAAACCATTCAGAGTGGTGGATATTAGCGAAACCAGAGATATTTATTTTGACAAGCCGGTCAATCGTCTGCATATTGTAACTCCGCAT
This sequence comes from uncultured Chlorobiaceae bacterium, assembly GCA_964476855.1. Classification (GTDB taxonomy): domain Bacteria; phylum Bacteroidota; class Chlorobiia; order Chlorobiales; family Chlorobiaceae; genus Chlorobaculum. Next base: position 1,477 of record CAYZCF010000110.1, on the reverse strand, counting down.
ACCAAGGGTTCATATGAGCTTGTCGGTGGCAAAACCTCTTCGATTCTTTTGATCAGGAACGAGGTGGAGTTCTGGAAGAAGTCCCGATGCCTGATTATCGTCGTGGAGTGAGCGCTGGCGCAACTGGATGCGGGTTGCCGCCGTACCGATTCTTTTGATCGGGGTGAAGCCCTTTGCCTTTCGGTAATGAATCTGTAGGCGTGATCGTTTTGCTTTTGATCAATTAAACAACGGAGTGCATGAAAATAACCATTTTCGGATCCGGCTACGTTGGACTGGTGACAGGCGCCTGTTTTGCCGAAGTCGGTAACGATGTACTGTGCGTCGATATCGACGAGAACAAAATAGCCCGTCTTCTGAAGGGTGAAATCCCGATTTACGAGCCAGGTCTTGACGAGATTGTCGCCAACAATATTCGTGAAGGACGGCTCCGCTTCACTACCAGCATTACCGAGGGGGTCGATTTTGGTCTCTATCAGTTTATCGCCGTCGGTACGCCGCCGGACGAGGACGGATCGGCTGACCTGAGTCATGTGCTCAGTGTTGCCGATAGCATTGGACGCAATATGGAGGATTATCGCATTGTGATCGACAAATCGACGGTTCCTGTCGGAACTGCTGATCTGGTGCGCGAAACGATCCGTACCGTGCTTGAAGAGCGCGGCAAGGTGCTTGATTTCGACGTCGTTTCCAATCCGGAATTCCTGAAAGAGGGCGATGCCGTGAACGATTTCATGAAGCCAGAGCGCATCGTCGTCGGCGTGGACAATCCGCGCACCAAGGAGCTTCTGCGTAACCTTTACGCGCCGTTCAACCGCAGCCACGAGCGCTTCATCGCCATGGACATCCGCTCGGCGGAGCTGACCAAGTACGCGGCCAATGCCATGCTTGCCACCAAGATCAGCTTCATGAACGAGATCGCCAACATCGCCGAACGGGCTGGGGCGGACGTCGAGGCGGTTCGCCGGGGCATCGGCTCCGATTCGAGGATCGGCTTCGCCTTCATCTATCCCGGCGTGGGTTACGGCGGCTCCTGCTTCCCGAAGGATGTGCAGGCGCTGGAGCGCACGGCACGAAAACTCGGTTACGATTCAAGAATTTTGCAGGCGGTCGAGGCGGTCAACGACGATCAGAAGCTGAGTCTCGTCTCGAAGATTCGCGATCATTTTAACGGTGACCTCAAGGGGCGCGTCATCGCCGTGTGGGGTCTGGCGTTCAAGCCGAACACCGATGACATGCGCGAAGCGCCAAGCCGCAAGGTGATGGAGGAGCTGTGGGCTGCCGGCGCGACGGTGAGGGCTTACGATCCCGTCGCCATGGACGAGGCACGGCGCATTTATGGCGACCGGCCCGAACTGTCGCTCGTGGAGCATCCCGACGAGGCCCTCAAGGGCGCTGATGCGCTGGCGATCTTGACCGAGTGGATGGTCTTCCGCAGCCCCGATTTCGATATGATCAAAAGCTCGCTGAAAGAGCC
>CAYZCF010000109.1:0-9415 GCA_964476855.1 uncultured Chlorobiaceae bacterium | reverse complement strand
ACCCCCTCGGCGGCCTGGATCGACCAGTGGCCCACGATGAACCACATGAGCAGCGTCACGAGTGCGGCGGTGACGGGCGGCGAGAGCACACGGGCGTAGATGTTTTCGAGACTCTGGATGTCATCGACAATCCGCTTCAAGAGGTCGGCGCTCCGGTAGGTGGCCAGCCGCGCCGGGGCGAGCGGCTCGACGGCGTCGTAGAACCAGACGCGCAGGCGGGTGAGTATCCGAAACGTGGTGTTGTGCGACATGAGCCGCTCGGCGTAGCGGATGACGCCGCGAGAGATGCCGAAAAAGCGTACGCCGGTGATGCCGATCTGGAGCGCCGAGAGCGCGGGCATCAGCGCGGCGGTGGTGATGAGCCAGGCCGAGGCCATGAGCAGGCCGATGCCGCTGCCGATGGTGGCGAAGCCGATCAGCGCGGCAAGCAGCATCCACCAGGCGAAAGGGCGGGTGAGGCCGACGAGGCGGAAGAAAGTTTTCATGCGGCAACATCCTCCATCGACGAGAAGATCGCCTGACGGTAAAATCCATTCTCCGCCATCAGTTCGCCGTGCGTACCGCTCTGCACGAGGCGGCCACGGTCGAGCACCACGATGCGGTCGGCGTTGCGGATGGATTCGAGCCGGTGGGCGATCATCACCACCGTGCGCCCCTGCATCAGCACCTCCATCGCCTGGCGGAGCTGCGCTTCGAGGATCGGGTCGGTGTGCGAGGTCGGCTCGTCGAGCAGGAGCAGAGGCGCATCCTTCAGGAATGCGCGGGCCAGCGACAACCGTTGCGCCTCGCCGCCGCTGAGCCGCGCCCCTTGCTCGCCGATCATCGTCTCCTGCCCGTCGGGCAGCGAGCGTACCATGTCGAGCAATCCGGCCTGCTTCAGCGCTTTATCGATCTCATCAGGCGTGGCGTCGCGTCGGGCCATAAGGAGGTTCTCGCGGATGGTGGCGTTAAAGAGGAAGGGATGCTGCGGCACCCAGGCGATCTGCCGGTACCACGAGTCGAGGCTGAACTCCCAAGCCTTGCGGTCGCCGAGCGAGATCGTCCCGTCGGCTGGTTCGATGAAACGGAGCAGCAGGTTGAGCAGCGTGCTCTTGCCCGCGCCGCTCGGCCCGGTCAGGGCCGTCACCGTGCCCGGCTCGATGGTGAGACTGACGCCGTCGAGCGCCGGTTTGCCGCTGCCGGGAAATCTGTAGCTCACTTTGTCGATCACGATGGGGCGCGTCGAAACCTCCACGGCGTCGAGGTCGTGCGATCCCGCTTCGGGGATGTCCGTGGCGCGATCGAGAATCTCGTGCATCTCTTTCGAGGCGGTGACGCCCTCCATGCCCGCATGGAACTTCGTGCCGAGCTGGCGCAGCGTCAGATAAAAATCCGGCACCAGCAGAAGCGCGAAAAAGCCGGGGCGAAAGGGAAGGTGGCCGCCGAGCATCCGCACGCCGATGCTCACCGCCACCACCGCCGTGCCGAGCGTGCCGACCAGTTCGAGGGTCAGCGACGAGAGGAAGGCGATTTTCAGCACCTGCATGGTTGAGTGGCGGAAGTTCTCGCTCGCCTCTTCGATGCCGTCGCGCCGCGCCTTGGCCTGCGCGAAGAGCTTCAGCGTCGAAAGCCCCTGCAACATGTCGAGGAAGTGGCCGCTCATGCGGCTCATCGTGTTCCACTGCTTTTCGGTGGCCGCGCTCGCCCGCTTGCCAATCAGGATCATGAAGACCGGAATCAGCGGCGCGGTCAAGACGAGAATCAGCCCCGAAAGCCAGTCTGCGGGGAAGATCGCCACGAGAATCACCACCGGAACGATGAGCGCAAGGAAGAGTTGCGGGATGTACTGGCTGAACCAGGCATCGACCGACTCCACGCCCTTGAGCAGCGTGGTGACAATGCGCCCGCTCTGCGCCGAGCGGGTGTAGGATGGGCCGAGCGCCGCCACCGTGCCGGAGAGCCGTTCGGTCAGCGTTTTGCGAATGGCGAGCGTCCCTTTTTTTGCCTCGTGATGCCCCGCCCAGCCGAAGAGCACGCGCAGGGTGCTGAAGAGTGCGAAGAGCGCCACGAGCGGCAGAACCTCCCGCCACGCCGGAGCCTGCCGGAATGCCATCTCGATGATGCCGCTCAGCATCCACGCCTGCGCGACAAGCATGAGGGCTCCCGCCGCGCCGGAAAGGCCCGAAAATATGAAAGGCCGCTTCTGTTCAGCAAGCAGCCGCATGAGGTTCCGGTCAATGTTCATCGCACAGACTGGCTCGTCCCGGAAGGATAGTGATGTTCGGTCATGGTGAGAATTTACGAAATCAACCCGCCACCAATGGTAAAGAATTCCCGAGCATTGTGCAACGGAGGGCTGAGGTTTGTTTTCAATTCCAGATAGAAGAGAATAGTCCCCATCCCGATTCCAGGAAACAACAAGGGCGGACACACAGGTCCGCCCCTACAGGATTCGTCGTCAAATCAGAGCCGTCAGCTTAATACTCCAGCTTCGAATCCTTCGTCACGCGCTGGCGGAAGACCCAGTAGCTCCAGCCCTGGTAGAGCAGCACGATCGGTACGAAGATCGCGGCGACCGTGGTCATGATGCCGAGGGTGTACTGCGATGACGAGGCGTTGTAGATCGTCAGGCTCCAGTCGGGATTGGTGCTCGACACCAGCACTCGCGGGAAGAGGCCCATGAAGATGGTGATGGTCGAGAAGGCAATCGAAATGGCGGTCATGACGAACGCCCAGCCGGATGCCCCTTTGTTGAGCAGCACGATCACCGACAGTAGCGCCAGCACGCTGAAGATCGGAATCACGCCGGGGTTGACGCCGAGGCGGGCGAAGAGGTCGGTCTCCACGAAGGTGTAAACCGCGAAGACCAGCGAGAGCGCGGTGGCCGGAACCCAGAGCTTTTTGGCCAGCCCCATCGCGCGTTCGTGCAGCTCGTCGGTGGTCTTGAGCGTCAGGAACACCGCGCCGTGCAGCGTGAAGATCGTCAGCGACGCCAGGCCGCAGGCCAGCGCGTAGGGGTTGAGCAGGTTGAAGAAGCCGCCGGTGTAGTTCATCGAGGCGTCGATTGGCACGCCGCGGATGAAGTTGGCCATCGCCACGCCCCAGAGCAGGGCGGGAATGGCGCTGCCGAAGAAGATGCTCCAGTCCCAGAAACTACGCCATGCGGGGTTGTCGCGCTTGCTGCGGTACTCGAAGGCGAGGCCGCGAAAGATCAGCGCCACCAGCATGAGCAGCAGCGCCAGGTAAAAGCCGCTGAAGAGTGTGGCGTACCAGTGCGGGAACGCCGCGAAAATCGCGCCGCCAGCCGTGATGAGCCACACTTCGTTACCGTCCCAGAAGGGGCCGATGGTGTTGATCACCGCGCGGCGTTCGAGGTCGTCCTTGCCCATGAACGGCAAGAGGATGCCGACGCCGAAATCGAATCCTTCGAGAATGAAGTATCCGGTAAACAGCACGGCGACCAGGACGAACCAGATTATCTGCAATGTCTGCAAATCCATTGTTGTCTCCTTTTCGGTTTATTCGGCGCCGTGAAGGCCAGCCGTTGCATATTTTTTCAAGAGCAGCACATCGACGAGCGTCAGCGAGCTGTAGATCAGCGTGAACACCACGACCGAGGTGAGCAGTTCAGCACCGCTGACCACCGAGGCGGGCGTCACCGCCTGTTCGGTTTTGAGCAGCCCGACGACGATCCACGGCTGGCGGCCCATCTCGGTCAGAATCCACCCTGCCGAGTTGGCGATAATGGGCAGCGTGAACGACGAGAGCAGGAGCGCTCCGGTGAGCTTGCCGAAATTGTAGTCCTCGCGGATCACCTTGAAGAGCGCCACTGCGGCGGCGAGCAGCATCAGCGTACCCGCCCCCACCATGAAGCGGAAGCTCCAGTAAGCGGTGATGACCGAGGGTATGTAGTTGCCGGGGCCGTACTTGGCGACCGCCTCCTCCTGGAGTTCGCGGATGCCCTTCACCTCGCCGGAGAAGTTGTTGTAGGCTAGGAACGACAGCATTCCGGGGATGCGGATCGAGAAGACATCCTCCATTTTCTCCTCGTCGCCGATGGTGAAGAGCGAGAAACTGGCTGGATTTTCGGTGTGCCAGAGCGCCTCGGCGGCGGCCACTTTCATCGGCTGGTTGTGCACCATCTCCTGCATCTGCGTGTGACCGGCGAGGCTCACCAGCAGCGAGCCGATGAAGGCGTAGATCGCGCCGAACCTGAGCGAGGTCTTGAACTGATCGTCGTCGCGGGTCTTGTTCATGAGGTGCCAGGCGCTGACCGCGATGACGAGAAATCCACCCGTGGCGACGCCCGCAGAGATGACGTGCGGGAACTGCAACCAGACGTAGGGGTTGAAGAGCAGCTCGGTGAAGCTGGTCATCTCGGCCCGCGATCCGTCAGCGGCCATCTGGAAGCCCACCGGCGACTGCATGAAGGAGTTGGCGACCAGAATCCAGAGCGCCGAGAGGTTCGAGCCGATGGCGACCAGCCAGATCGAGGCGGCGTGCAGCCCTTTCGGGATGCGATCCCAGCCGAAGACCCAGATGCCGAGAAAGGTCGATTCGAGGAAGAAGGCGAGCAGCGCCTCGATGGCGAGCGGCACACCGAAGATGTCGCCGACGAAGCGGGAGTACTCCGACCAGTTCATGCCGAACTGGAACTCCATGACGATGCCGGTCACGACGCCAATGGCGAAGTTGATGAGGAACAGGTGTCCCCAGAATTTCGCCAGCTGACGGTACTTCTCCTTGCCCGTCCTGACCCACGCGGTTTCCATGATCGCCGTGAAAATGGAGAGTCCGAGGGTGAGGGGAACGAAGAAGAAGTGGAACACCGACGTCAGGGCGAATTGCAAACGCGCAAGAAACAGGGTATCCATATGGGTTGATAAGTGGTTGATGTATGGTTGTCGAGAGTGACAACGATGAAGAAACCGCGATCAAAGGCGAAAAATTCACCTGCGGCTGTAAAATTTTATTTTAACGATTGTTACGGTTGTAAAGGGGGTATACGGCGGCAGGGAAAAATATAGCGGGGCCGGATCAGACAGATCGGAAGGATCGGTCTGATCCGGCCGATATGTCGGGAAATCGATTCTGGTGGAAGTCTCTAACCCCAGAACGCGCTATAAATAAACCACAGTCCCGTCGCGATCATGATGAGGCTTGCGAGGCGGTAGAGGTGGTGGCGGGTTTTTTCGCCGATGAGTCCGGCGGTTTTGCCGACGACGAGGAGCGCCGGGGCGGTGCCGAGGCCGAAGAGGAGCATCATCAGCGCTCCCTGCACCATGCCTGCGAAGTGGTCGGGGGCGTTCATGGCGGCTCTGGCGGCGGCGAGTAGCGCCGTGAAGGTGAGGCCGCAGGGCAGAAAGCCGAGCACAAGCCCCAGCGGGTACCACGTTCCGGCGGATGGTGAGTTCACGAACAGCTCCATCGTTTTCCGCACGAAGGGCATCGCGGGCATCGCGGGCGTGCAGGCGAGCAGGCGCTTGCCGAAGGGGAGCCATCCCGCCGACACCATCCCGACCAGCACGATGAAAAGACCGCAAAGCGCCATGACGGCGGTCTGGATTGGGTCGATGGAGGTGGCGAGCGAGAGGAACGAGCCGGTCGCGCCAACCGCCGCGCCGAGGATGGTGTAGGTCGTCACCCGGCCCAGGTTGTAGAGCACATGGTGCGCCCAGCCGGGCCGGGCCGGGCCAAGCGACAGCGCCGCCACCACCGGGCCGCACATGCCGATGCAGTGCCCGAATCCGCCTGCCAGCCCGGCCAGCAGCATCGCGAGAAGTTCACCCGTCATGGTTTCGATGGTTATTCCTCCATTTGATTGATCGAGATCGAAATCGTCGTCGTGGAAAGAAATTGGGCTGAAGCCCTGATTTATTTTGCATTATCTGGATACCCCAGACTAAAGTCTGGGGCTATTGTCAAAAGTATTAATGTCCGTCGGGCTGAAGCCCTCCTGAATACCTCGTCTTTTTCACTTCTTCGCCTTTTCCTTCTTCTTCGGTTTGTTGCGAATTTCGTCGTCGTCGTCGAGCATCCGGTATTTCGGGGCTTCGGCGTCGTCGAACTGGCCGCTGCGCACGGCCCAGAGGAAGAGCGCCCAGCCGCTGAGGCCGATGACGAAGCCGAGGGCTATGAGGAAAAAGGTGCTTGCCATGCGTTGTCCATCAGATTTTTCGTAGCCTGAGCGAGTTGCTGACCACCACGAGCGAGCTGGTCGCCATGAGCAGCGCCGAGACGATCGGGTGCAGCACTCCACCGACGGCGAGCGGCACGGCGATGAGGTTGTAGCCGAAGGCCCAGGCGAGGTTCTGGCGGATCACGGCGAAGCACTTGCGCGAGTGCGCGAAAAGCGTGCCGAGGAGTTCAAGATCGTCGGTCATGATGGTGACTCCGGCGCTCTCGATGGCGATGCCCGTGGCCGTGCCGAAGGTGACGCCGGTGTCGGCCTCGGTCAGCGCCGGGGCGTCGTTGATGCCGTCGCCCGCCATCAGCACGGTTTCGCCGTTTCGCTTCAGCTCCCTGATCGCGTCAGCTTTTCCGATGGGATCGAGTCCGGAGCGCACCTCCGTGATGCCGCACTTTCCGGCAATATAGCGCGCCACGCCCGCATTGTCGCCGGTGAGGATCATCAGCCGCAAGCCCTGCGCCCGCAGCGCCCCGATCATCCGCCCGGCGTCGTCGCGCAGTTCGTCGATGAGGCCGAAGAGACCTGCGAGCTTGCGGTCGCAGGCGACGAAGACCGTCGTCTTGCCCGATGCTTCGAGCTTGGCCGCAGTGGCGAGGCACTCGGCGTCAATCTCGATTTCCTCCTTTTCAAGCAACGCGCGTGATCCCGAAATCCACGCTTCGCCAGCGATCACGCCCGAAACGCCCATGCCCGGGATGGAGCGGAACTCCTCGACCGGCACCGTTTCGCCATGCCATCCCTCCGCAATCGCTCGGCCTGCCGGGTGGCGCGAGAGGCTTTCGAGCGAGGCGCAGCGCTGCATGAAGTTGCCGGATGCGCCGTAGTCGAAGGTGTCGGTGAGCGTTGGAGCGCCGCGGGTGATGGTGCCGGTCTTGTCGAGCACGACGGTGGTGGTTTTGGAGACCGACTCGAAGATGTCGCCTCCCTTGACGAGAATGCCTTTGCGGCTGACCGCCGTGGAGCCGACGAGGATGGCGAGCGGCGTGGCCAGGCCCAGCGCGCAGGGGCAGGCGATGACGAGCACCGAGACGGCGTTCATGAGCGCCCTGACTGGCGGCGCTCCCGCCAGATGCCACCACGCGAAAGTGGCCGCCGCGAGCACGATGATGGCGGGCACGAACCATCCGGCGACGCGGTCGGCCACGCCCTGGATCGGCGCTTTGCGCGCCTGCGCCTCCTCGACGGTGCGGATGATGCTTGCCAGCAGCGTCTGCCGCGAGTTGCCGGAGACCCTGATTCGCAGCCGCCCGGTGATGGCGCAGGTGCCAGCGTAGACTTTGCTGCCGTCGATTTTCGTGACCGGTGCCGACTCGCCGGTGAGCATCGATTCATCGACATCCGCCTCGCCGCCGGTCACGACGCCGTCGAGCGGCATGCGGTCGCCGGGCAGCACCTCGACGACCGCCCCCTCGCCGATCCGTTCGAGAGGCGTGAGCGAGGTCTGTCCCTCCGCATCGACAAGCAGCGCCTCGCGGGGTTGGAGGTCGGCGAGCGCGGCAAGAGCGCTGCCCGCCTTGAGGCGCGAACCCGCCTCGAGGAATCGTCCCAAGAGAATGAAGGTGACGATCATGGCCGAGGTGTCGAAGAAGACCTCGCCGCCAGTGAAGATCATCGCCACGCTGTAAAAGTAGGCCGCGAGCGAGCCGAGCGCCACGAGCACGTCCATGTTCAGCGCGCGGTTGCGCATCGAGCGCACGGCGTTCGCGATGAACGGCCAGCCGGAATAGAAAACCACCGGCGTGGCCAGCGCCCACGAAATGAGCTGGAAGGCGAGGCGATAGGTGGTGTCGATGCCCTGAAAGAATCCTGCGTAGAGCGCGGCGATGATGAGCATGAGCTGCATCGAAAAGAAGCCCGCCGTGCCGAAGCGCAGGAGCAGGTCGCGCTTTTCGGCGGAGAATGCCTCGACCTGCGAGCCTTGCCGGACGGGTCTCGGCAGGTAGCCGATGCCGGAGAGGGTTTTGAGGATTTTGTCGAGCGTGACCGCGTCGCTTTGCCATTCTACGGTGGCGCGGTGGGTGGCGTAGTTGACCCGCGCCGAGACGATGCCGTCGAGTCGCCCGAGCACCTTTTCGACGAGCCAGACGCACGAGGCGCAGCGGATGCCCGAGAGCAGCAGCTCGATGCGGCTCTGCGATCCGTCCGACACGACGTCGTCCGCGAACTCCCGCGCATCCACGGCGGCGAAGGCCGGGCGGCCCGGCTGCCAGTCGCAGCGCTGCTGGTAGAAGGCGTCGAGCGACTCGCTGTGAATCAGCTCGTACGCGCCGAGGCAGCCGTGGCAGCAGAAGTTGCGTGTTTCGCCATCGATCACCGCCGTGACCGCCGCCGACGCAGGAACCTCCTGCATGCAGTGGTCACAGCGGATCGTCTCCCGGCTTTTCGCTTCAGTCACGGACGTTGAAGCTGAAGGCGGGATTGCCGAGTTCCGGCGAGAGGATGGTTGCCTGCCAGAGGGTGCGGCCGCTCCTGCACTTCACGATAATGCCTTTGCCCTCCCATGCGCCGCCGGGTTGCCGTTTCAGCGTGACCTGGTTCTTGCCCATCATCATGCCCGGCATTGAGAGGTCGAGAATGAGTGACGAAGGAAGCCCTTCCGCCGGGGCCATCGTCACCTTGAAGGTCAGCTCCTGCATGTGCCTGACCGGTTTTGGCGAGATGTCGAGGGTCACTTGCCGGTCGCCAGCCTGTTTGGTGCAGGGGCCGCTGTGGATGGCGTTGCTGTCGGCGGCATAGTCGGCCAGCGCAGGCGCGGCGCCGAGCGGCATTGCCATGAAAAGAGCCAGGGCGGCTCTGCTCAGTTGACGTCGTAAAACCATGATTTGCTGGTGTTCAGGTTGTTGGAAGAGAGGTCGATCCTGACCAGCCATTTGCCCCTGGCGGGTACATCGACCGTTGCTTTGTAAATGCCTGGCGCTGTTTCGCGCATGGCGTGGGTGACATCCTGGGCGCTGTTCTGAACCTGGCCGATGAAGAGCTTCACGGCGGCGTTTGTCAGCGGCTTGCCCTGTTCGGTGAGCACGAAGGTCAGTTCGTTCTCGCCCTGCCGGATCGACTCCGGTCTTTCGACCTGGAGGCCGATGCGCCTCTCCTCCGTTTTCGCGCGGAACCAGCCGTTCTGCTTCAGGTAGTAGTCCGGCTCGACAAGCCCCTCGGCGTTGCGGAAAGCCACAGTCAGGCCGCTGGCCATCGCGAACAGGAACAGGGCGTAAAGTGCTATGATGAACGGTTTCACAGGAATCCAGC
>CAYZCF010000108.1:0-9425 GCA_964476855.1 uncultured Chlorobiaceae bacterium | reverse complement strand
CGCGCGGTTCCGGCCTACATCAACACCCACGAGCGGGCGGCGGGCGGCGGACGCATCCAGCCCGCGCTCAACGCGCCTGCTGGGCTGACGTGGAATGGCCGCAAGGTGACGACCGTGTTCGACCTCTTCATCGAAGAGTCCGAACCCTTCACCCCCGAATGGGCGGCGGCGATCACCGACGTGCCCGCCGAGACGATCCGGCGCATCGCGATCGAGTTCGGCCAGGCGCGGCCCGCGCTGGTCGATCCGGGCTGGATGGGGGCGCGTTACCACCACCTCATCGGCCAGCGCCGCTTGCAGGCGATCATCCAGACGCTCGTCGGCGGCATCGACAAGCCGGGCGGCTGGCTGATGAACGGCGAGTACCACCACCGCTCCGAAAAGGCGTGGCACAACATGCAGCAGGGCGGCGAACAGCACGGCCCTCCGGTGGAGCGCCCCGGCATGGGCTTCGCCCACGGCCTGCTCGACATCTTCGCCAACCCGAAGGCGTGGGAGCACGGCAAGCCCGGCTTTTCGTTCGCCTGGGCGATGGAGCAGCAGAAGGCGGGCAAGCCCTCGGCTTTCCTGCCCGCGATGGCCGACACCGGCCTCTACGAAGCGGTCAGGGGCGAGCTGACCTTCAACGGCGAACCGTACCGGATGAAAGCGCTCATCCTGAACGCCGCCAACCCGATTCGACACTACTTCCCGGCCAAACGGTGGGAGGAGATGCTTTCCAGCCCGAACCTCGACCTCGTCGTGGCCATCGACGTGCTGCCCTCCGACTCGACGCTCTATGCCGACGTGATTCTGCCGAACCACACCTATCTCGAACGCAACGAGCCGCTGCTCTACCCGCTCGGCCCCGAAACCGGCATCGGCTACACGACGCGCCTGCGGGCCATCGAGCCGCTCTACGACACGCGCGACACCACCGACATCCTCTGCGAGATCGCCCGCCGCATGGGCAAGCTCGAACCGTACCTCGACGGCATCGCCGAGTACGCGGGCCTCGATCCGCAGCTTCTGCGGAGTGAAGTTGCCGCTGCGCAACAGGCGAAAAAGCCGCTGAACGAGGCGTTCCTCAAAACCGCCTATGTGGCGATGGGCAAGTTCGCCGGCACCATGACCGGCAAAGAGATGAGCGCGGCGGAGGTCGAAGCGGTCATCAGGGACAAAGGTCTCCTGATGCTCAAGGATGCCCGTGAGGTGGTCGAGGAGATGAACCTGCCGCGCAAGCTCCCCGTGCCGACCATGTCGGGAAGGCTGGAGCTGTTCAGCCCGATTCTCGAATCGTTCACCGCGAAAGCCGGAGCGCAGCCGCTCTTCAACCCGGTGCTCGGCTACGTGCCGCGCATGGTCACCGACCAGGGCGACAAAAATACGCTCGGCGCGGACGAGTTCTACTTCACCTACGGCAAGGTGCCGGTGGTGTCGCACGCCTCGACCAACAGCAACAACGCGCTGCTCGCCGCGGTCACGGAGCCGAAAAAGGGGCAGTTCATGGGGCTGTGGATGAACGCCACGAAGGCGAAGAGGCTCGGCCTCTCGAACGGCCAGGAGGTCGAAGTCACCAACCTCCGCTACGGCCCGAAGGTGAAAGCGACGCTCTTCACCACCGAAATGATCCGGCAAGACACGGTATTCCTGCCCTCGGCCTACGGCAGCAAGAACAAGAAGCTCAGCGTCGCCGGAGGCAAGGGCACGGCCCTGAACGAGCTGATGCCCTACAGCATCGAGCCGATAGCGGCCTCGTTCATGTCGCAGGAGTTCACCGTAAGCGTCAAGCCTGTAAACAGTTAACTGGAGGAGTAAGTATCTATGGCCCGTTATGGAATGGTAATGGATATGCGTACCTGCGTCGGCTGTCAGGCCTGCATGGCGGCGTGTTCGACCGAAAACCAGACCCCCTTCTGGAGCGAGAAGTTCCGGACGCATGTTGAGGACAAGGAGACAGGAACCTTCCCCGATGTACGCCGGGTGCAGCTTCCGCGCCTCTGCATGCACTGTGAAAACACCCCGTGCCTCTCGGCCTGCCCGACCGGCGCGACAAGCATGAACAAGGACGGCATCGTGCTGGTCAACAACGACCGCTGCATCGGCTGCTACGCCTGCTGCATCGCCTGCCCTTACGACGCCCGCTACGCCTACGAGCACGAAGATGTCGAAAAAGAGCGCGAGCTGTACGGCAAGCTGGTCACGCACGAAGTGCCGCACGTGGACAAGTGCACCTTCTGCGTGCAGCGCCTGGCCGAAAAGCTCGAACCCGCCTGCGTCGCCACCTGCCCGACCCACACGCGCATCTTCGGCGACCTCGACGACCGCAAGAGCGAGGTGCACAAGCTCGCCGCGAGCGGCAAGGCCCAGGCGCTGAACCAGGGCCTCGGCACCGCTCCGAAAGTATTCTACATCCCATCATAAAGGAGGGCACTCATTATGACCTTTGTACATCAGGAAGTATGGCACTGGCAGATCGCAACCTACCTGTTTCTGGGCGGTCTGGGCGGCGCTACCTTCGCCATCAGCGCGGTGCTGCACCTCTTCGAAGGGTGCGACCGCAAAATGCTCTCCGTGGCGGTCATGTCGTCGATCGCGTTTCTGGTCATCGGCACCGTGTTCCTGCTCGCCGACATGCTCCAGCCGCTGAAAGCGATCTACGCCCTGACCAATCCGCGCTCGTGGATTTTCTGGGGCGTCGTCTTCATCAACTTCTACTTCATCGCGGCCATCGCCTACGTGATTCCGCTGCTCGAAGAGTGGCCGATGCTTCAGCCGATCATTCAGAAAATCCCGCAGCCGATCCTCGGCCTGCTCGAACGCTTCAACAAGCTGGTCGCCCTCGGCGGCTCGGCAGCCGGATTCCTCGTGGCGATCTACACGGGCCTCTTGATCTCGGCGGCTCCGGCGATCAACTTCTGGAACACCCCGGCACTGCCGCTGCTCTTCGTGATCTCGGGATTCTCGACAGGCGCAGCGTTTCTGCTGCTGCTCTCGATGCTGTCGAGCAATCCGGGGGCACATGCCATCTCCGCCAAGCTCGAACAGCTCGACGCCATCCTGATTGTCACCGAGCTGATCATCCTCGGCGCCTACTTCAACTTCGCGATGTTCCTGCCCACCGGCGCGCGCGCCTCGGCGGAGTTCCTGTTCCACAGCCCGGTCTTCATCGTGGGCTTCTTCGTCGCCGGTCTGCTCGTGCCGCTCGCCATCGAAACCTGGGGCATCTTCTTCAGCGGCCATTCGGAGGGAAAAAAGTCCACAATGCCGATCCTCCTGGCCAGCGCCCTCGTGCTCGTCGGCGGCTACCTCTTGCGTATCTACGTGCTCAAGGCGGGCATGTTCCAGTACCCCTGGTAAACCGCCCGCTCCTTCAATTTCGACGCCCGGCTTTCCGACAACTGACGGAGAACCGGGCGTCCATCGTTTGACCAATCATGACCACGCCACTCCAGAAAGCGCTCCGCTACAAATTCCTCAGCCGCTGCCTTGCCTACCCGAACGAAGCGTTCATCCCCGCCCTGCGCGAAGCGCTCGACAAGATCGACGCCAGTCGCGACGAACTGCTGGCGCTCGTCGCCGCATTCGAGCGGGAGGATGCCGAGACGTTGCAAGCCGAATACACGCGCCTCTTCCTCAACGGCTACCCGCGCACCGTTTGCCCACCCTACGAGTCGGTCTACCTCGAACAGCGGATGCATGGAGAGTCCACCGTCGCTGTGCAGGCCGCCTACGCCGAATGGGAGATGTCGGTCGAGCCGGGCCTGATCGACCACCTCGCCACCGAACTCGAATTCCTGGCTTTCCTGGCCTCCGCCGAGTCGCTCGACGGCGGCATGAGCGCGGACGCCCGCAAAGCCTCTGAGAGCTTCACGCAACAGCACCTGACCCGCTGGACGCCGCAGTTTGTTGCCGATCTGAAAGCCGGGGCGACGATGGATGCGTACCGGATGCTGGGAGAGTTGATGGAGAGTACCCTCACGCCATTGCCCCCTAAATCCTGAGTCTGGCAAAGCGGGACGACTTTTCAAAGGCGTCCCGTTAAGCCAGCCAATTGCCCCTTACTTTCGTGATTTTTCCCCCAGAAATGCTGAAAAAAGCAAGCGATTACCTACTTTGATAAGTCAACGTTACTCGACTGAAAGGTTTCCCCATCCAAAAACCGTATTGAATCGAGCACAAGAAAATGGTAAACCACGCAAAAGCTCTGGATTTCACGGTCGCTGTTGAGAGTTTCAAGGCTGGATCGGCTTCAGGAGTCTTTCCCCATACTTTTATAAGAGTTGATAAGTGCGAAAATCAGCGTTGATGATTTTCAACTTACCCCATAAGCGAAAAGAGAAATGAGCTACATGGATCCAACAGCAAAAGACAATCTAACCCAACTCAATAACCTGCTTGCTGCAAGCAACCAGTCATGGCTATTAGGCGCAGGTATTAGCTGCGATGCCGGAATCCCACTCATGCGGCCTCTTACGGAACGTATTTTTACAAGAGCCAAAAAAGATGGCAAACCGAATGACTTCATTGTGCTGGAATTTATCAAGAGCCAGCTTTCTGATGATTCGCATATCGAGCACATCTTGAGCCATCTCAGCGATCACCGCGCGATAGCTGACCGATCAAAGGACAAAAACATTACATTCGATCGCGTGACCCTTTCGGTTGATGAATTAGATGAACTTCACCAGCGAATTCTCATATGGATTGCGGAAACAATCCGGTGGGGATACAAACCGCAGAAATCGGATGGAACACCTGAAGAAATCGGAACCAATGAAAGTCGAATCGTCACCATTGACAATCACTCTGAATTTGTTTCTGCGCTTTTCAATCGAAACCAGCTTGGCTTAGCTGAACGCCGAAGAGCAGTCAGACTTTTCACTACCAACTACGATACATTACTTGAAGATGCACTCGCCCTTGGAGGGTTCTCATACTGGGATGGATTCTCTGGCGGAGCAGTCGCGTATCGTAGTCACTGGTATGGCGACGAAGAACCCAATCGTCAAGAAAGAGCCCACGTAATCAAACTTCACGGCTCGATTGATTGGCACTTGGGAGAAGACGACCGCGTCTGGAGAGTACGTGACGGGGATCGTTACCCGAAAAAGATTTCACGGGTTTTGATCTATCCGCAGTCCACAAAATACCTTGCGACTCAACGGGACCCATTCGCGGCCCAGTTTGATTTGTTCAGACGTGCGCTTGGTGAACGCGAGGAAAAAGTCCTCGCGACGAGTGGATACAGCTTTGGGGATGAACACATCAACCAAGAAATTGAGTTAGCGCTCCAACGTCCAGAAAACAAAACCACACTGCTCGCCTTTACTCCGAAGATGAACCAGATTCTCGAACGATGGAGGAGTGGACCATGGGGCAAACGGATATATGTCATCGCCGAAGATGGCCTCTATGTCGGTGCTGATGGCCTGCATTCAGCTCCCGCCACAGGCAAGACACACGACTGGTGGAAGTTCGACGGCGTCACCAAAATATTAAACAGTGGAGCGGAGGCATGTGTGCTATGAATACCTTTGATCTGATTCCTGACTTGAAGATTGGACACATCGTGGAGGTGTCTGGCACAACGCTTCGAGTTGAGCTTTCCGGTGATGTCACGGAACTCACACGAACTTTCGAGGGACGAGTCTATCCAATTGGACAAATTGGAAGTATCGTAAAAGTTCACTTTGGACGGCGTCTTGTGTTTGGTTTTGTAACCCTCCTGCGTATGCGCTCGGAGGAGTTAATTGAGATCACAAAGCCTATTGCTCCTGACGCGGATCAGCGGTTGATGGAAGTCGAGCTATTTGCTGAAGGAATTTGGAACGCCGCCAATCAAAAACTGAAATTTGTTCGTGGCGTTACAACATACCCACTACCGCGACAGAGTGTCCACCTTCTCACTCGTGAAGAGACCGGCCAAATATATTCAGCGGCGGAAGGACAGCAGAATGATGGTACGTATAGTCCGCTTATCCCCTTCGCTCATTACGTAGGCGCAGATAATGCGATTTGCCATGCAAATGTGGATAAAATGCTTGGAATGCATTGTGCAGTCCTCGGTTCCACAGGCTCAGGTAAATCTGGTGCTGTTGCGGCCTTGCTACACAGTATGCTTGAGCATAAGCCGGAGCAGGGTTCGGTCTGTCATCCACGAATTCTTGTCATTGACCCTCACGGCGAATATGGACACGCCTTCAAGAAGCGAGCTATCATTTATCGTGCCTATGATCCACTCGGTAACGAAGATACCACAGGATCGCCAATTAGTCTGCCCTATTGGCTCATGAGCGCTGATGAGTTTAGGCTTCTCGCTATTGGTAAGACTGAGAAGGAAGCAACCTCGCAAAACAACATTATTTATAAGGCGCTCACGCACGCACGAATGGTTGCAGCAAATTTGGTGGACCCGGCACCTTCAGATTATGGAGCAGATGTCACTAATGACGGTGATCCCGATGCTCCTCGTGCCAAGGCTAATGTGGATGCAGATGAGATCATCCAGTTTGATCGGGACAAACCCAGACCTTTCTCGATGGATGAATTGATGAACCATATTAGGTTTGCCCAAGCGGTGAATGTGAGCGGGGGAAAAACGAAAGCTAAATCTGCAACGGATATGTCGAAGGAAGGGTTCCGGTCAATTTTAGACAAGCTATCCGTCTTAAAGCGTGATCCTCGTATCCAATTTATGATGCAGGAATGGACGCCCGAAAGCCCTTCACTTGAGCACATCATTGCCCAGTTGGTGGGACAACTCCAAGGGGAAGATGGCGCTACTCAGGACATTCGTATTATAGATATTTCTGGACTTCCCAACGAAGTTGCCGGACCTTTGGCGGCCATGTTGGCTCGTTTGTTATTTCAATATAAAGTTTACCAAACGACAGAGGAGAGGAAACGTGATCCTGTAGTTCTCGTTTGTGAAGAAGCTCACCGATATGTCCCCGACAGAGGGGAAGCTGAATATGCTGCTGCGCAAACCGCCATCCGAAGAATAGCGCGTGAAGGCCGGAAATACGGAATAGGGCTCATGCTTGTAAGTCAGCGGCCTGCCGACGTAGAGAGCACAGTGATTTCTCAATGCGGAACGTGGCTTGTCTTACGGCTCACGAACGCAGCGGATCAACAACACGTTTCTCGTTTCCTGCCAGATGGGCTGTCGGGCATGACAAAAGCATTGCCAAATCTATCCCAACAGGAGGCGATTTTCGTCGGTGAAGGTGCTGCAATGCCAGCGCGAGTTAGGATTCGAGACCTTTCAGATGATCAATTGCCTAAATCGGAAACGGCCAAGTTCGCAAAGGGTTGGACTCTTGATCGCCTTACCGAAAAGGAAATTGCCGCAATCGCTAAAAGAATGGCAGGATAAACTATACCCACCAAAACAGAACTTAAAATCGACCAAAAGAAAATAGAAAACGCCATTGTGAGCGTATAGAACGAAGATTAAAAGAAATGTGATGAATAAAGATTCGTTTGTTTATCATCGGTTTTTAGACGAAGCGGGTGATACCACATTTTACGGAAAAGGCAAGGTTCCTGTTATCGGAAATGATGGCTCTTCGCACTGCTTTATCCTCGGAATGCTGAAAATCAATGAGCCGTTAAATGACGTCAGAAAAAAAATTATCGAACTTCAAAAAACCATTGAGCAAGACAACTACTTTACAGGAGTAGCAAGTATCGAGAAAAAGAAAGCAGCTTATGGATATTTTCTTCACGCAAAAGATGACTTACCCGAAGTGAGGAAAATGGCCTTCGATCTCATCAAGAGTATCGATTGCAGCTTTGAAGCTGTTGTGGGCAGAAAAATCCCATCGTTATATGAACGAAAGCACAATGGAAAAGAAGCTGAATTTTATGCCGATTTGCTATCCCATCTACTAAAGAACAAATTGAATGCCTATGAGAGGCTGGTTCTCAATATATCTCATCGCTCAAAATGTACAACACACACTAATCTTCAGAATGGCTTAAATAAGGCTATCAACAGGGCAAATTCAAAATCACCGGAGAAACCCAACGCTTGCACAGTTGTATTCAATGTCCAGAAACCAACAGAAGAACCTTTGTTAAATATTTCAGATTATTTCTGCTGGGCAATACAGCGTATTTTTGAAAGAGGAGAAAACCGTTATTACGATTATATCAGTGAACAGGTTGCTCTGGTTCAGGATATATACGACTTCGAAAATTGGAAAGGAGGAGGAAATTATTACAACAGAAAGAAAAAACTGTCCTCTAATAATTGTCTTAAAATCAAAAAATAAAAAAGCCCATAATTGCACTGAGAAGGATACCCTTCAACGGCATGGAGCCGACCTTCATGCAACACAGGCTCTTTTAATTTACAAAAATCTAAATAATTTTAAAAAAATATATCCCACATACCCCTATTGATTTCAAGCCCTCCCTTTCAAAACCTCAACAAGCGTCCCTCATCCCCCTACCCTATTTCTCACTCGAACACCACGCGGAGGCTGTCGTTCTGCAACCTTGCCTTGAGCCAGCGCTCGACCTTGGCGCGGTCGGCGCGGTCGATCGGTTGTGAGGCCGAGAGAAGCACGTAACTTCTTTGCCAGGGCTTGGCTCCCGTGCTGTCCGAAAAGAGCCAGGGTTCGGCATAGAGGCAGCTCGTGATATGCGGGAAAAGCGGCTTGAGCTCTCTGAGCAGCTTCAGGCCGGTATAACTAACCTGTCGCAGGCTGTCCTGCTGGCGAATGTTCGCTTGCAAGGCAGCGTTGAGCCGGGCGATTTCGAGCTTCTGGCGATCAGTCTCCGCCATCTGGTTCAGCTTGTCGAGATACTCCTCGCCGTTGGTGATCACCAGCCCCTGCTGGAACTTCAGCGTCGCGTTTTCAAGCCCGAACGCCTCGGCCCGCCGGTTCAGCTCCGCCTTGTCATCGCCGGTCAGCGGATGGCCGCCATAGACCAGCGTAATCGCGCGAGCGTCGCCATCGATCTCGTATCGAAGCAGAAAATCGCCCTTGAAAAGACTCACGGTGCGTGCAAAGCGCGTGGCCGTGTCGATAAAACGCTCTTTCCTGACAAGCACGTAGCCAAAATAGACGCTCGGAATCAGCGTGACGAGAATCACCGCCGTGATCATGTGATTGATGCGGGCACGCTTCTCCTCATCGAGCGTCGTACGCAGCGGAATGCGCATCACCCGCGCGAAGCCAGCGTTGGCCAGAGCGATAAAAACGCTGTTGATCGTGAACAGGTAGAGCGCTCCGAAAAAGAAGCTGAACTGACCGGTCGCCACGCCGTAGCCCGCCGTACAGAGCGGCGGCATGAGCGCCGTGGCGATGGCCACGCCCGGCACCACGTTGCCCTTGAGCTTCGTGGTGAGCGAAATCGAACCCGCCAGACCACCGAAAAGCGCGATCAGCACGTCGTAGATCGTTGGGCTCGTGCGCGCCAGTAACTCGGAGTGG
>CAYZCF010000107.1:0-9791 GCA_964476855.1 uncultured Chlorobiaceae bacterium | reverse complement strand
GAACGGCGAGGTGGTGACGAGAGCGGAATATCTGCTCATGCCCTCCTCGGTCGGATTTTTCGCGATCATCATGCTCTACTATCTGTTTGGCGTTCGTTCGGGATGCCGGTTTTTCCTGTGGTTTCAGCGACTCTTGCGTTTCGATTCCAGGCTCGGCGCGGGCCGCTCATTTCGGAATGTCGCAATGGTGACGTTCATGGAGTTCATCGTGCTGTTGTGGGGCTTTTATCTGCTGCTGCTCTTCGCCTACGACGACCATTTCGCCGGAGACCGCCATCCCGTAACCTATTTTATCGCCTTCGGTTCGCTGTTATGGTCGATCCTGCTGTTCGTCAAACTCCTGAAAATCGACCATCTGGCCTATGCCATCCGCTACGCGATACCGATCGTGCTCATCTTCTGGAACTTCGTCGAAATCCTCGGCAGATGGAACGTATTCACTGAAATCTGGATCGAGCCGTCGAAGTACGTTCTGGAAATAGCGCTGATGACGCTCGTATTGCTGATTCTGATGCTCTCGGTTCTGTTCGGCGCGAAAGGTGTGCGGGGGGCCAAGCAGCAAAATGGGTGATTATTCCGTTTATGAGCTTAAGAAATCAGGAGACGCACATGTCCCACCAACCGTACGACATACACATTTCCCTCCCACCATGGCTTGAGAGTTATGCCAGCACATACGCTCCATCAGCCTCACTCGAAGCGCGGATGCAGTTCGTTATCGGGGCGGCGAGGCGAAATGTCGAGGCGGGGAGTGGGGGGCCGTTTGCGGCGGCTGTGTTTGAGATCGAGTCGGGAATGCTGGTTTCGCTTGGCGTCAATCTCGTTCTCACGCAGCAATCATCCATCCTTCACGCCGAGATGGTGGCTATTGCGCTCGCGCAATTGAAGTTAGGCGCGTACGATCTTGGCGGCTCCGGGATGCCTGCGCATGAGCTGGTGACGAGCGCTGAGCCGTGCGCGATGTGCTTCGGCGCAGTGCCCTGGTCGGGCGTCCGGCATCTCGTGACCGGAGCATGCTCCGAGGATGCCAAAGCGATTGGTTTCGATGAAGGGCCAAAGCCGGAGAACTGGATAGAGGAACTCGAAGCCCGATGCATTCGCGTCACCACCGGCGTCGAGCGCGAAGCCGCTCGCGAAGTGTTGCAGCTTTATGCACGAACCGGCGGGCATATCTATAACTCACGAAAATGCTGACGCCTGGCGCGTGTCGGATGAAGGCATCGCATGAGGCGGTGGCTGAACAAGACGATCATCCGTTTCTTTATCCCTGCTTCCTTTAAAATCAAGTGAAATATTTGTATTTACTACGGTAAGCCGTGCAGCAGGGCTTCTTTATTTCGCATCTGTCCGGAAGGGCCGGGGCAGACATGCATCGATCACAAGAATTTGATGAACTCATGGGAATGCGAAACGATCAGGAGCGGGATCAGTGCATCGATATGCTCATCGCCCGCGTGCAGGAGCTTGAAAGCGAGGTGCTGCGATTGAAGAGCCAGCAGGTGGTCGGTGCGCCTGCGGTTTCAGCGCCGAAGGAAGAGCTTGCTCCGGCCAAAGCGGTGGCGGCATCTGAACCTCCGCGCCGGAAAAGCGCTAAACTCTCCTCCTCTGCTGCCCTCGAAAATATCATCGGCACCCGCTGGATCGGCGCTATCGGCATTGTCGCAATGATTCTCGGCGTGGCTTTTTTCCTCAAGTACTCCTTTGACAACAACCTCATCGGCGAAGCTGGCCAGGTGATGCTCGGCATCGTCGGCGGCATCGCCTTTCTCGGAACCGGCGAGTACCTGCAAAAGAACAAAAATCTCGGACGGTACGCGCAGTTGCTCAGTGGTGGCGGTCTGGCAGTGCTGTATCTGTCGTTCTATGCAGCCTTTGCGCTGTTTCATCTGATTCCCGTGCTGCTCGCGGCAGTCGGCATGGTGGCGGTCACGACGACCGGCATGATGCTCTCGCATCGGTACTCCGCCTACTCGCTGGCGCTGGTGGCGCTTCTGGGCGGTTTGCTGACGCCGCTGGTGCTTTCGACCGGCGAGAACCAGGCGCTGATGTTGTTCAGCTACATCCTCTTGCTCGATGCCGGTACGCTGCTTCTCTTGCGTTTTCGGCAGTGGCCGTCGCTTGCCGCCGTGTCGCTCTTCGGTACAGCGCTGCTCTACAGCAGTTGGCATCAGGCTTATTACAGCGCCGATTAGCAGACGATAGCTTTCGTCGCAGTAACGGTCTGTTTTGCCCTCTACAATCTCTACCTGCTGTTTTTTCACGTTCGAAAAGCAGCTCTATCGACAGCCGATCATCTGGTTATCTCCGGCTCCTGCCTCTTTTTCTTCCTCGCTTTTCTCGTCCAGCAGGAGCTTGCCAATGGCTGGCCGGTCAGGTTTTTCGCGCTCTTTCTGGCCGCTGTCGAGATCGCGCTGGCATCGGTTGTCAGCCGCAGCCCGGCGTCCGCGCGCATGAGCGTCGTCTCGTACGCGGCGCTCTCGGTGGTGATGACGGTGATCGCCACCTTCATCTCGTTCGAACAGCGGTGGGTGCTGCCTGCGGTGTCCATCGAGATGGCCATTCTCGGCTGGTGGGCGCACAAACTCGATCTGCCCGATTTTCGCTGGTTGGTCTATCTGCTCGGGATTTTTGTGCTCATGCGGTTTTCGTATGACGCGCTCCTGTCGCTCGATCCATTCGAACGTTTTGTGCCCGTTTTCAACAGACGTTTCCCCGGTTGCGCTGTCGCGGTTGCCTCGTTTTATGCGTTGTATTATGCCGGTTCGCGATATAAAAATATTCTCAGTGTCAATGAAAAAAGCGTTCACGCCATCATTTTTTTCATCACCCAGGCGTTGTCGCTGATATTGCTTTCGTTCGAACTTCATGATTTTTTCAATATCGATGGCGCGGGCAACGTATCGTCGGTGTATGCATACCAGATGTCGCTTTCCGTGCTCTGGGCGCTTTATGCGTCGTTGCTGACCGGCGTAGGCATTGCCAAACGGATTCGCCGGGCGCGTATTCTCGGTATCGTCATTCTTGGCGGCGCGGTGCTGAAGGTGTTCTTTATGGATCTTTCATTCCTCGAACCGCTCTATCGAATTATTTCCTTTATCGTGCTCGGTCTGTTGCTGCTGGCCGTCTCCTATGGCTACAACCGTTTCAGGCATATCATTTTCGGAGAAGATCAATCATGAAACAATATCTCCTTCAGCTACTCGTGTGCCTTGTGATGCTCCTCGATGGAGCCGCAGGAGTGTGCGCGACGTTCAACGAGCGTCTCTGGGAAAAGTATGCGCCAATCGAATTGCCGGAGAGCGGACGCGACGGCTCTCTTGTGGCGCTTCCGCTCGATGTTTATCGCTTCGACGAGTTGACGGCGGAGATACCCTTCGCCGATTTTCGCGTGGTGAGCGACCGAAAAGAGGAGCTTCCCTGGCAGATGGTGTCGAAACGTCCCGAAACTGGCGAGGAGGCTGTTGCGGGACGGATGAGCAATCTCTCGACAACCGCCAGTGGCGATACCTGGGCAGAGTTGCTCGTCGAGGCGAAGGGCGACGGCGTGAACGCCTTGCGGATCGTGACGCCTGAGACCGGCTACATTCGCCAGGTGGAGGTGCTCGGAAGTGCGGATGGCAAAACCTGGCAGAGTATCCGCAAAGACGGGGTTATTTTCGATCTCGACAAGGAGGAAAAGCTGAAGAATGATCGCCTGTCTATCCCTGAAACCACCTTTCCGCATCTGGCAATCAGGATTACCAACGACGGAAAGAGTCCGCTGAAAATCACCGAAGTCAGGCTGCTTCGGCAAAGGAGCGCAACCGGGGAAACCTTTGTCATACCGGCAACAACCGGCAAGCCGGAGCTGGACGATTTGCGAAAGGAGAGCCGCATCATTGTCAGGCTGGAGAAGAGTTTTCCTGTGGATCGACTGCTGATCACCACGAAAGAGAGCAATTTCCAGCGTTCGGTCACGGTCGAGGCGAAAAACAGAAAAGGGGCGTGGGAGCCGGTCGCCACAGGGGTCATTTACAGTTTCGATTCGCCGGGTCTGCATTCGTCGCAACTATCGATAGCGGTGCCTGAACTTTCGGCGAGGGAGTTTCGGCTCGTTTTCCGCAATCATGACAGTCCGCCGCTCACCATCAGCAACGTTTCCGGGGAGGGGTATCGCAGGATACTCGTGTTCAAAAACCATCCTGAGCGCAAGCTGTTTCTTTTCTGGGGCAATCCTTCTGCTGTAAAACCGCAGTACGATCTGGCCGGAGCCGTTACGACCGAGGCGGCGGGCAGGCTGCCGCTCGCTACGCTCGGTCAGGAGCGCGACAATCCTGCATTTGCCGGGGACAAGGCCAGAATGCCCTTTTCCGAGCGTTACCGTGTCGTGCTGTATCTCGTGGTGATTCTGGCCATCGCCGGGCTGCTGTTTATGCAGTACCGTGTGTTCAGGCGGATATCTGCGGATGAGACGAAACCGAAAGCCGGGAGTTGAGATTTTTCAGTAGCGCTCACTTTTTTTACGCTTGCCAGCAGTGGTTTGTTGGCGCGGCAAGGCGGGACAAACGCGGCTCGCCGGGGCGGCTTGCGAACCGCCCCGGCGTTTGCCTTCAGCGATGCGCTTCGCGTGCGGCCATCTCCTCGAAGAACTCGCGCAACCGGTGGGTGCCGTATTGCGGCGCGACGGTGTCGGTCTTGCTGACCGTGGCGGCGAAGAGCGCGATGTCGTGGATGTCCCGGTTGATGACGCCCGTGACGGCGGCAATACCGTCGGCCAGCCACGTCGGCAGCGAGATACTGAATGGCTGCTTTTTGACCACGTCGGCGGCCATCATGGCGACCTGCCGGTAGGTGAAAATCTCCGGCCCGCCCGCGTCGATCTCCCGCGCGTTACCCTCGGCGGCATCGACGCACACCTTGGCCAGGTCGGCTCCGTGGATGGGATTCGAGCGAGTCTGGCCGTCGCCGAGCGAAAACATGAAGCCATTGCGCGCCATGCTCAAAAATTGTGCCATGTCGGAAAAGTACCCCGTTGGACGCACGACCGCATACTCCAGCCCCGATGCCCGCAGTTCGTCCACGAACTTCTCGTGCGCCTGGATGTTCTCGATCTCCATCATCTTCTGCGCGTTGAACACCGAGATGTAGATGAACTTTTTCACCTTCGCCTTCATCGCCTCGCGCATGATGTTCAGGTTCGCCTTGTAATCGACATCGAAGCTCGAATGCACGAAATCGGGCCGCGTCATGCCGAGCGACGAAAAGACGACGTCGATGCCGTCGCACACGCCGACGAGGCTCTCCGGTTTTGTAGCGTCGGCGGTAACGATCTCGTCGGCGAAATCAGCAATTACCGGTTCGAGGTGCGGGCCGGGCTTTTTGGCCTTTTCGGGGTCACGCACCAGCGCACGTACCCAATAGCCGCGATTCTTGAACTCCTGCACCACATGGCTCCCGATATAGCCGGTCGAACCGGCGACAAGCACTTTTTTCATGATTGATTGGGGTTAACGGGTTGAGAGAAACGAACTTTTAAACCTAACCCGCGATGCCATTACAACGTGCCCTCAAAACGCTTTCATCTTTTTTACCTCTTTTCTCCAGCAGTGAAACAGGATGTGTCCGGCGTACCCGGCGTACTCAGCGCCAAGAATGGCTCGTGCCTTTTCCTGGAGGATGCGGTAGTTCTTTTCTGTCAGGCTGTGGCGGGCCTCTTCGATGCCGAACCACTCCCAGAGGTACTGTTTGACATGCGTGTCGATCGGGAAGGCATCGAACCGTCCAAGACCGAAAAGGGCGATGCAGTCGGCGATTTTCAGGCCGATTCCGCTGTGCACGCACAAGGTTTCGCGCAGCGTTTCAAGGTCGCATTTGCCCGAACCCACGCACGCCAGAGCCAGTTTCCCTGACTCGAAAGAGCGCGCCATCGCAATGATGTTTGCCGCCCTTATCCGGTTGTTATTCGTGCATACGGCCAGCTCATTCGGGTCGGCAGAAGCCAGAGCTGACGGGGTAGGGAAGCCATAAAAAACCATCTTACCCTCGGGCAACTC
Organism: uncultured Chlorobiaceae bacterium; assembly: GCA_964476855.1. Taxonomy (GTDB): domain Bacteria; phylum Bacteroidota; class Chlorobiia; order Chlorobiales; family Chlorobiaceae; genus Chlorobaculum. The sequence goes on along the minus strand of CAYZCF010000107.1, from coordinate 3,759 downwards.
CAGCATGATCTTTTGCCCATACCGTTCGGCAATCATGGAGACTTGGCGGCGAATCAGGTGCATCCCGATGCCCTGAGCGCACATGAAGGTGACCATTACTTCAAACGGGTCCTGCCGCATGACCCGAACGGAGCGGTACGGCTGAACCAGATTCCAGAGTTCGGGGAATTCCTGTTGAAACATTAATGAGAATACGGTTTCCTCTTGAAAATCAAGAGAGAAGAGGTGCTTTAAAAATTCATTGACCGGCTTAGCGGCAAGCTCTTGATCGGTGCAGAGTACTTCAATCGTTTCAGAATTAATCTCACGTATAAAAATAATAGAGCTGTATATTACTGAAGAGTAATAGCCCTTCAGTTTCTCGCTCAGATTCCACATGAAGCTTTGACCACTTCGTACTGTTTCTTTAAAATTAAGTCTTGATTTAGTGCTCAATAGTGATGAGTATAATTTTTTATGAGTAATCATAAATGCCGCTATTAATTTGAATATTCATATAAATTTTGGTTGTTATTTAAATTATAATAAAGTATTTAAATAAAATAACTTAAAATAACTTATCTAATAATATTTTCATTATAGTTAATGGTTGAATTTATCTGTTCGTAATTGGTTTTACTGTAATTATTTAGTTCTTGTTTTTGGTCTTTTATGTATGTGTTTAATGTCTAAAATTACTTTTTTATAGAATTTTATTTATCTGGTGCTTTATTGGTCACTATTTGGTCTTTTAATTTGGTTTTTATTGATAGTAAAAATATTTAAGAATCATATTTTAAGCTGTAACTAAATTCATGGCGCATATTTTATTTCTGTTTTGAATGTGAGATGATCTGGTGTTTGGATTTTATTCTGTGCTTATGTTTTTCGGTTTTAAAGCCCATCACAGAGATTTAATGGCGTTGCAGCATTGGCTTTTTTGATTGTGGTTTTCTGAAAGGTGAAGTCATTATGTGCCACGGTTGATATGTTCTGATACGGAAAACCTGCGCAGAATAAGTTTGAGAATTACCGACGTGTCGTCACTTCTTTTTGTGATTCCAAATGAGTTCAGTCAGCATTCCTGATGGCTTGATAAATCGGGATGTGGATGCATTGGCCAAGAGAGTTTCCCATCAATCTGATGCTGCGATCTGGTACGAGACCAGCTCGTCGCCTGCTCTTGGAAGGCACGATCTGCCTGTTTTTGGATGCATTGAATAATGAAGAACAAGAACAGAATACGGGTTACAACAGTTCAGCTCGACGCATTGTCAATCGTGAGGATCAGGCAGGAATCACGCGAAAAGTGACTGTCGGTGCTTCGGTTTGGTTCGGGCTGGTATGTGTCACAGATGAACCTGCCGCTTATGGGGATGATGTTTGGCGGTACGATTGCCGAGCTCATGGGCCAAGCCGGTAAGGATTTCAGCGATGCTGTTTCCGCAGTTGTGGCCAAATAGAAGAAAGTTTTGGTGGCTGGTTTTATGGTAATCCCGCGTTTCCGCCAATCCGTCTGAGGCAAACACGACCAATGCGCTAAAGGTAGTATTGCCGGAACTCTTCGGACGGCGTTCGCTCGGAGTAGATATAGAGCGTGATGCCGTTCGGATCCTGCACGGCAAAGCCCCGGTCGCCCCACGGATGGTCTTCGAGCGGCATGATCACCCTCAGACCCTCCGAGATAAGGCGCTGGTGCTCGGCATCCACGTCATCCACCATGAAATTGTAGATCAGCCCCGCGCCACTGCTCAACTGGTGCTCCGGCTGCGTGGGGGACATGAACTGCAAGCTTGCGGTCGGACTGCCGAATTCGAGGTTCACGTACCAGCCACAGTCGAACGTCACCTTCGCCCCGAAATGCCGCACATAAAAATCCCGCGTCTCCGCTACCTTCTCCGTGGTAAACGCCGCTGAAACCGATGTCGCTTTCATGATTTGTTTCCCGTTTTGGTTGCATAAAACCTGCTGCGTTATAAGGATGTTTGTACTGGTAGAATAACACGTTTTGCCCTGTTCTAATTCCGGGTGAGCTGTTCTCGTTAGTGTTGTGCAAAGAGCTTTAAAAAGTAAAGCAATGTAAAACGATTCAACATGACATTGATTCACTGAAATCGAGATCAGAAATACTGACTCACAAATCAGTGCTGTAATAGTGATGTATCGATGGATGAGCAGGGTGGATGATGGGGCGTGGCGTTAGCGACAGTTTTTTTACGAACTGCGGCTTTTTTTCTTTGTGCCGTTTGCCGTGAATAGACAGTAAATGCATATATTTATTTGTTATAAGAAGTTTTCCGTATCGCGCGGCGATATTCCGGTTCTGTGAATTGCTTGTTCTCGACTGAGTTCATCGTTACTGCAAATTACCAAGAGCCCTTGTTTCGTAGCCATGACACAAACCCCTGAACAGATCGCTCGCCAGAAGATCGACTCGCTTCTCGTTGCGGCGGGCTGGGTCGTTCAGGATATGCGGGAACTCAACCGGAATGCCTCGCTCGGCGTGGCTGTGCGGGAGTTCCAGCTTCCCGCCGGGCCGTGCGATTATCTGCTGTTTGTCGATGGCAAGGCGGCGGGCGTCGTCGAGGCCAAGAAGCAGGGGGTGACGCTTTCTGCCGTCTGCGAGCAGTCCGAAAAGTACATGGCGGCGCTGCCAGAGCATCTGGCGAAATGGGACATCGTGCTCCGTTTCGATTACGAAAGCACCGGCGACGAAACATTCTTTCGCGACATGCGCGATCCCCGTCCGCGCTCGCGCCGTGTATTTGCGTTCCACGCACCGGAGACGCTGTTCGAGTGGCTGAAGCAGCCCGACACGCTTCGCTCGCGTTTGCAATTGATGCCGCCGCTGATCGAAACGGGACTGCGCGACTGCCAGATCGAGGCCGTTCGGGAACTCGAAAATTCACTGGCGGCGGACAAGCCTCGTTCGCTCATCCAGATGGCGACCGGCGCGGGTAAAACCTTCACCGCCTGCACCTTCAGTCATCGCTTTATTAAATATGGCGGAGCGAAGCGGATTCTGTTCCTCGTGGATCGCAACAACCTCGGCGACCAGACGCTCAAGGAGTTCCAGAACTTTCATCCCCCCGGCACGGCGAACCGCTTCACCGACACCTACATCGTGCAGCATCTGCATGGCAACCAGATCGACCGGGACGCCAAGGTGGTCATCACCACCCTTCAGCGGCTCTATTCGATGCTGCGCGGCCAGGAGCTCGACGAGTCGGCGGAGGAGGTTTCGAGCTTCGAGACCTGGGCGAACGATGAGGGCGAGCTTCCGCCCGTCAGCTACAATCCCGCGATTCCCGTCGAGACTTTCGACTTCATCATCACCGACGAGTGCCACCGCTCGATTTACGGCCTCTGGCGGCAGGTACTCGAGTATTTCGACGCGCACATCATCGGGCTGACCGCCACGCCCTCGAATCACACGCTCGGCTTTTTCAATCAGAACCTCGTGTCCGAATATCCTTACGAGCGCTCCGTGGCCGATGGCGTCAATGTCGGCTACGAGATTTTCCGCATCCGCACGCGCGTGACGGAGCGGGGCGGCATCGTCGATGGCGCGGAGTTCGAGGTGCCGGTGCGCGACCGGCGGACTCGGGCTGTGCGCTACAAAAAGCTCGACGAGAATCTCGAATATTCCGGCAGGGAGCTTGACCGCTCCGTGACCGCGCCGAACCAGATTCGCGCCGTGATCCAGTGCTTTCGGGATTGCCTCTTCACCGAGCTGTTCCCCGACCGCACCGGCGAGTGGGTGCCGAAGACGCTCATTTT
>CAYZCF010000106.1:0-9854 GCA_964476855.1 uncultured Chlorobiaceae bacterium | reverse complement strand
CCTCCACGATCACCGCCGCGATCTTTGCCACGGTCGCTTACGTAGCCGCGATTGCCGGCTGGCTCGCCGCCGAATCCGCGGTCTTTCCGGTCGCTATAGCCTCCCTGACGCTCATCCATCTTCGAGACCCTGAGCTGGCGTCCGCAAACCCTGACCTTCTTCAGCTCCTGGAACACGTCGTTCGGCATTCCGGCAGGCAGCTCGACCGTGCTGTACTGGTCGTTGATGACGATCTTGCCAACCGCTTCGGGATCGAGGCCGATCTCGTTGATGATCGCTCCGGCGATGTTGCCCGGCTTGACATCGTGAACTTTACCAACCTCGAGGCGGTAGGTTTCGCGCTTCTCGTCCGAGTACAATCCGCCCTTGCTCTGCCTGCGCGGCTCGCGCTCCCGGCGGTCGTCGTCGCGGAACGAGTCGCGCCCGTGCTCGCGGTCGTGGCGCGGCTCGCGCTCGTCGCGGCGGGCCGGGCGTTCGCGCTCGGGCTTGGCGGAGAGCAGGAACGGCTCGTCGCCCTGCAAGAGCTTGGCCAGCGCGGCGGCGGCTTCGAGTTCGGATACGTCATGATCCTGGCAGTACTGGCCGATCATGCTGATGTAAAATTCGAGGTCTTCGGCGCCGATGGTGTCGGTGATGCGCTGCTTGAATTTGGAGATGCGCTTGTCGTTGACGATCTCGGTCGAAGGCAGCTCCATCAGCTCGATGCGCTTGCGGGTGGCGCGCTCTATGGCGAAGAGCAGCCCGCGCTCCCTCGGCGAGACGAACAGAATCGCCTCGCCGCTGCGGCCGGCGCGGCCAGTTCTGCCGATGCGGTGCACATAGGACTCGGTGTCGGTCGGAATGTCGTAGTTGATGACGTGGCTGATGCGCTCCACGTCGAGGCCGCGTGCGGCGACGTCGGTGGCGATGACGATGTTCAGCGTGCCGTCCTTGAGCTGCTCGATCGTGCGTTCGCGGGCCGACTGCACCATGTCGCCGTTCAGCGCGGCGGCGGCGTAACCGCGAGCCTGAAGCTTTTCGGCAAGCGCCACGGTTTCGGTCTTGGTGCGCACGAAGATGATGATACCGTCGAACGGCTCCACTTCGAGGATGCGCGTCAGGGCGTCGAGCTTGTGGTGGCCGCCGACCATCCAGTAGCGCTGGCGGATCGTTTCGACGGTCGTGGTCTTCGACTGGATGGTGATTTCGGCGGGAGCCTTCAGGTACTTGCGGGCGATGCGCACGATCGGCGGCGGCATGGTGGCCGAGAAAAGCGCGACCTGGCGATTGTCCGGCGTCTGGTCAAGAATCCACTCCACGTCGTCGATAAAGCCCATGCGCAGCATTTCGTCAGCCTCGTCGAGCACGAGGCACTTCAGGCCGTCGAGGTTCAGCGTGCCCTTGCGCATGTGATCCATCACGCGCCCCGGCGTGCCGACCACCACATGGACGCCGCGCTTGAGGTTGCGGATCTGCACGCCGTAATCCTGTCCGCCGTAGATCGGCAGCACGTGAAATCCCGGCATGAACTCGGCGTAGGTGTGGAACGCCTCGGCCACCTGGATCGCCAGCTCGCGAGTCGGAGCGAGCACAAGCACCTGCGGATCGGTAAGGGAAAGATCGATATTGGAGAGCGCCGGCAACGCGAACGCCGCCGTCTTGCCGGTGCCGGTCTGGGCCTGGCCGAGCACGTCGCGCCCTTCGAGCAGCAGCGGAATGGTATTGGCCTGAATGGGGGTCGGGTTTTCATAGCCCACCGCTTCGAGTGCCTGAAGCAGCGGTTCTGACAGCGCGAGGCTGCGGAAATTCACGGAATTGTCTTGCTGTTCGCTCATGGTTGGTTCGTTCATTGGCTCCTTCCGGGTCATTGATAAAAAAAAGCGGCTGCCGTCAAAAGAAAGTCACAACAGGGAATCCGGTTCTGCATTCGATGGTCAGTTCTGATCCCGATTGAAACGGGAGAGGAATCCGGCGTTCCTGGCAAGTCACGACAAGCGACTGATCCAGAACACTTTACAGGATTTTATCAGACTCTTTGCCCGACAACGCCGGACTCGGAATAACTTTGGACGCAAGCGACTGCAACCTCGAAAACACGTTCAGATTTTACTTCCGGGACAACCTCGGGAGTGGTCGCAATGCTGGAAAGAAGAGAAATGAAGAGGGGTCGTCTCATGTCAGTCTTGAGGCAGGCTACAAGCCTACCATCGATCCATCGCACAATCAGCGGAAAACCGCGGCCAGACTGGCCATCCGGGTTTCCATGCTCTTTCTTGGCATCATCACCACAACAAAAATCGAACTTCATAGTACGATTTTATCCGGCCAAAGACGAATTATATTTTTCAAGGTTCTCTGCGACTCTTTTCCATTCAGGCGCTTCCGAGAGTAAACCGGCACAGTTCGCGGTACTCCGCGCCACCGGGTTTCAGATGCGATTCGTAGAGGCAGAGCGCGTCGAACGTGCCGTGCCACGCCACCGGTTCGCGCATTTTGCGCTGGCCCATCGCATCGAGATCACGGGAGTTGAAGCGGGCGATGGTGAGGTGCAGGAGGAATGATTTGCGCGGTTCGCCCGGCGCTCCGGTTGCCGCGAGGAGGCTCCGGGCGAACTCCGGCAGTCCGGCGAGAGCCTCGCCAGTCGCCCAGATAAGCCTCAGGCGGAGCGGATCGGGGCCGAACGAGATATGCTCGAAAAAGACCTCGAACGGCGACTGCCGCGCGGCTTCGTCGCAAAGCGCACGGCACACCGCCTCGACATCGAGGCACTGCCACGGCGGCACCAGCGTCAGGTGCAGGTTCTCCGGCCTCGTCCACCGCACCTTCAGCCCGGCATGCGCCCGCCGGAACTCCCCCGCCGCTTCGACCAGCTCGCGGCCTGCGGGCAGCCCCACGAAAACTCGCCTGCCCTCCATCAGATGTCCATCAATAATATTGCCACCCACGAACCGTCTGCCCGCTCTTCGACCTTCGCGCCGTGATATGTGACGGCCTTGATTTCATCCCTCGCCCCGGAAATCGCCCTGCCGAGAAACGAGCCTTCGACGAACTCCTCGCCACTCGACCGGACGGCAAGCGCGTCGTAGGCTTCGCGGTGAATCTGCGAGAGCGTGAGCGCTTCGTTGAGCAGATCAACCAGCAGCGCCGCCCGGTCGGGCGCTTCGATGCGGAACGGGCGCTCGACTCGCGCATCCGTCCACTCCGGCCCCGTCCACTCCGTCATGGCGCGCAACGCCTCGGCGAGCAGCTCCGCGAAGCTCGCGGCACTCACCTCGAAGCAGAGGTCGGCGGTATGGTCGAGCTGGCGATACGGCATATTCCGGAATCTCCGTGATGAATCGTTCGGCAGAGCTTCATGGAAACAATGTACGCAACGAAAATGACCGATACAGCCTGCCCGGAACGCGCGGCGACTCTTGTCGCTTTTTTTCTTACTTTGACGAACAAAATATCTATCCACGAAACGAATCATGGCCTCACTCGCCCTCGCCGCATACCGGTTTCTCTCTCCGCTCCAGCCGTTTCTGCTCCGTCTATTGGCGTCGCGCAAGCCGAGGCTGAAAACCTTCGTCGAGGCGCGGGCTGACCTGTTCGAAGAGCTTGAATCGCGCCTGAACGCCCTGCCGGAACCCTCGTGCCGCCTTTGGATTCACGCCTCGTCGGTCGGCGAGTTCGAGCAGGCCCGCACGATCATCGCGGAGTTGCGCGAGCAGATTCCGGAGATGGATGTGGTGGTGTCGTTCTTCTCGGACTCGGGCTACGAAACGCGCAAGCACTACCCCGACGCGGCGGCGGTCTTCTACCTGCCTCTCGACACACCGGAAAACGCGCGGCAGCTCGCGGCACTCGTCGGCGCGGACATCTTCATGCTGATGCGCTACGACTTCTGGCCGAACCATCTCGAAGCGATCAAGCGAAGCGGGGCGCGAATGCTCCTCGCCGCCGCCGCGCTGCCCGCCGGTTCGCCCTATCTCAAGCGTGGATTGAGAGGATTTTACCGCACCATTTTTTCGCTTTTCGACGTCATCTACACCATCGACGCCGAAGACCGTGAGACGTTTCTGAACCAATTCGGCTGCAAGAACGTCCGGCAGGCGGGCGATCCTCGATTCGACCAGGTGCTCCAGCGGCAGAAAAAAAGCGACGAGCGGGCGGCGCGGCTCAAGCCGCTGTTCCGCGACCGGATGACGCTGGTCGGCGGCAGCACCTGGGAGCCGGACGAGGCGATTCTGATTCCCGCGTGGCTTGCGCTCCGCCAGCAGCTCAGCCTCGTGCTCGTGCCGCACAAGGTGGATCGCGAAAACATCGAGCGGCTGCTGGAGAATCTGCGGGAGCGCGACATCGAAGCGGTGACCATTTCGGAGATGGACGAAACCTTCGACCCGGCCCGGCAAGTGCTGGTGATCGACCAGACCGGCTACCTCGCCGAGCTGTACGCCATCGCCTCGATCGCCTACGTCGGCGGCGGCTTCGGCGTGAACGTGCACAACACCATCGAACCGGCCGTGCACGGCATTCCGGTGCTCTTCGGCCCGCGCCACGGCAACTCGCCCGAAGCGACGGGGCTGATCGAAGCCGGAGCAGCCACAGTGGTTACGGACGAGCCGGAACTCCGCCAGACACTGACGGCGTTCGTCGATGACGCCGCGCATCTGGAACGAACCGGCGACATAGCTGGCGCGTATGTCCGCTCCCGCCTCGGAGCCACCGGAATCATCGCCAACGCCATCGCGGATTATTGCCGGGGGAGGTGAGGGGTCGGGATAACACCCTGGGAGCGCCATACTCCAGCTTGGCCTCTTCTGATTCCTGAACAATCTTTTGTCGGGATGCTCTCGACCCATCTGGATTGCCTTCTCTTTCATCTCTCAACCGACACATCACTCCACGCCACCTAATCCGCTCCCCATTTCAGAAAAACCCCAAACGCATTGGAACTGTCGCTACCGACAAAGAGCCGTGCCTTGAAGGCATGATTTCCGTATATTCAGGGCATATCATGCAACGAACCTAAACCTCGTCCATCATGTTCAGCAGAATCCAAACGCTCTATCTCTTTCTTGCCGCGCTGCTCGCGTTCGGCAGCATGACCCAGCCGTTCTGGACTTTCACGACCGACACGCTCATCCTTTTTGGCGACTTCATGGATGTGCAAGGCGCGGGGCTTTTCGTCACCGTCGGAAGCGTCGCTGGCGGCATCCTGTCGCCGCTGACCGGCATCGTAGCGCTCGTAACCATCTTCATGTTCTCGAACCGCAAGCTCCAGCAGACGCTCATCGCGCTCTCTGTCGTGCTGTTCGCCGCCGACCTGCTTGCCGGGCTTGCGGGCGGCCACTTCCTGAAGCTGTATCTCGAAACGCAGTCAACCGCCGTCAGCTTCGCGCCCGGCAGTGGCCTCTTCATGCTGCTGCCCGAACCGGTGCTCTTCTGGCTCGCCTCGCTTGGCGTGAAGAAGGACGAGAAGATCGCCACGGCGTACAAGAGGCTCTGAGATGCGCATAGTTTTCTCGACCGGCGACATTCACGGCATCGGGCCGGAGATCATTCTGAAAAGCGTGCTCGCGCTGCCTTCGGAAGAGGAGTGCTACGTCGCCGCCGGATCCTTCAAGGCGCTCGAATTCTACCGCGACCGGCTCGGTCTGCCGGTGGAGTTGCGGCGGATCGGTGGAGTGGATGATATTGCGACCATCGAGCCGGAGCCGGGCGTGCTGCATGTGTTGAGCGTCGCCGAGCCGGAGGCGATCCAGCCCGGCGTGCTCTCGAAAAGCGCGGGCGAGATCGCCATGCGCTCGCTCGAAGCCGCCGCCACGATCTGCCGCGACGGCCTCTGCGACGCCCTCGTCACCGCGCCAATTCACAAGGAGGCGATTGCTCTCTGCGGATACCGCAACACCGGCCACACCGATTTTCTGGCCGACTTTTTTGGCGTCTCGTCGCAGATCATGCTTTTCGTCGATCCCGTCTCCGGCCTCAAGGTCGCGCTGGCGACAATCCACGAGCCGCTCTCGAAGGTGCCGGAGCTGGTGCGGACAATGGATATCGATGGATTCTTCACCTCGCTCGCCGGATCGATGCGGCGAGACTTCCGGCTCGACTCGCCGAAAATCGCCGTGCTCGGCCTGAACCCGCACGCCTCGGACGGCGGAATCATGGGCAACGAGGAGGCCACGGTGATCCGCCCGGCCACCGAGCGACTGGCGGCAACGATGCAGATCGACGGCCCGTTTCCGGCGGACGGCTTTTTCGGCGCGAAACGCTACCGCGACTACGACCTCGTCGTCGCCATGTACCACGACCAGGGCCTGTTGCCCTTCAAGGTGCTCGCCTTCGACACGGGCATCAACGTCACGCTCGGCCTGCCCATCGTCCGCACCTCGCCCGACCACGGCACCGGCTTCGACCAGGCGGGCAAGGGCACGGCCTCCGAGCGCAGTTTTCTCGAAGCAGCGCGGCTCGCCGCAACCATCGCAAGGAACAGAACGCAAACCACTTAGAAACCCATGATCGCCTTCGTCAACGCAGACATCGACATCAGGAAAAAACCCATTTTCCGGAACCTGAACTTTTCGATCCAGCCGGGTGAGCTGGTCTATATCGTGGGCCGGAGCGGCAGCGGCAAAACCACGCTGCTCAAGTCGCTCTACATGGAGACGAGGCCGGTGAAGGGCGAAATCGTCGTCAACGGTTACAGCTCGCGGAAGATCAGGAAGGGAAAAATCGCCATGCTCCGGCGCAAGCTCGGCATCATCTTCCAGGACTTCCGGCTGCTCGAAGACCGCAGCGTGTACGACAATCTCGCCTTCGTGCTCAAGGTGACGGGCACGAAACACGCGCTCATCAAGGAGAAGGTGATGACCGCGCTGAAGGAGGTCGGCCTCGAAAACGCCGCAAAGGAGATGCCGCAGAACCTCTCCGGCGGCGAGCAGCAGCGGGTGGTGATCGCCCGTGCGCTGGTCGGCGAGCCGGTGGCCATCATCGCCGACGAGCCGACGGGCAACCTCGACCCGGAAACCTCGCTCGAAATCCTCGAATACCTCAAGAAGATCAACGCCAAAGGCATCAGCGTCATCATCGGCACGCACGACTACGAGCTGGTGCGCCACCACCCCTCGCGCACGCTCATGATCAAGGAGATGAACCTCGTCGAAAGCACCATCGAACCCGCGCCAACAGGCTCCTGCTGGCGGCCCGTGCCGAAGGCGGAAGCGCAGGCGTCGTGAGCTTCCGGCAGACGATGGACGTGGTGGACGGCGTGGACATAGTGGACGGGATGGAGATGTGATGGGAAGTCGCTATTCCCCGCTGAACGCAATTCCGTGACTCTCCAGCCAGTCGATGGCGATGGCCTGCAATACCTCGTTGCGAAAGGCGCTCCACTCCTCGACAACCCCGAACGCATCCACCATGCTCCTGATGCGCATGGAGGCTCCCCGCCCCTGAATGCCCCGCAGCAGCCCGCGCCGCACTTCGTCATTTTCAACCGTCTGGCAGAACCGCCGCATGATCGAACAGTCATCGATGTCGAACTGATCCGGCAATTCGCGGTAATCGCCGGAAAACAGCGCCGCTCCAGCTTCCCGCACCATCGATTCCTCTGCCGCCCGAACAGCGCTGCCCAACTCCGCCGCATCCAGCGCATCGCGGCTAAACGTCACAACCCGTCCCGTACCGATATTCAAAAACGCCCGCCGCTCCTCATCTGCCAGGCTTATTGCCTCAACAACATTTTTCAGACGAATGATTAGCCCCATGTTCGATTCCCTTGAATAATGATTAACGTCTTTATTACTCCGGCATCAATAACTCGCAAAGACACCCCGAAGAACAGCCTGTCATTCTGAATGGAGCGAGGCGTAATGAAAAATCCACCTTGTTACGAAATAAAGAGTTCTGGATTCTTCGCTACGCTCGGAATGACCTATGAAAAAAACCCCTACTCACCCGTTCCCGGCGATGTCCTCATCCCAGAGATCGGGGCGGTTGGCGATGAAAGCATCCATCAGGCTGCGGCATCCATCGTCTTCGAGAAGCGCGACCTCGACGCCATGCTCGCGCAGGAAGTCGATGTTGCCCTTGAAGTTCCGGTTCTCCCCTACCACGACCCGCCCGATGCCGAACTGGACGATCGCTCCCGCGCACATCATGCAGGGCGAGAGCGTCGTGTAGAGCGTCACGTCGCTGTAACGGGAGCGGCGGCCCGCCTTGCGGATGCAGTCCATCTCGCCGTGGGCTATCGGGTTGCCGTTCTGCACGCGCTGGTTGTGACCGCTGGCGATGACCTTGCCGCCTTCGACCATCACCGCGCCAACCGGCACGCCGCCCTCCTCGTAGCTTTTCCTCGCCTGTTCGAGGGCCAGTGCCATGAACTCATTATCTCTGTTCATCTTACTTGCATTGCTTTGCGATGAAGAAGTACCAGCCAAGCGCCGGGGATTTCTGGAAAATCGAGGCCATCTTCTTGCCGTCGAGCGAATAGTTGAACACGCCACGCTCCTTGCCCATCACCACCTTGAAGGCGTCCCCGAGGCTTTCGTTGCCGATTTCGGAAACCGTTTTGAACGTCCGGGCCTGATAGCGGTGCAGCGTGACTTTGGTCTTGGCATCGAGCGCGTAGAAGTAGGCGTTGTCCGGCAGCGTCATGCGGGATTCGACAAGCTCGGCAAGCTTGACCGCAACGACCGAAACGCCAACCGCCGCAACCACCTTGCCGCTGGCGATCACCGGAACGGCGACGATGATCGAGCGCTGCCCCGTCGATTTGCTGATCACCAGCTCACCGAGCACCTCCTGCCCTGCCATGAGCTTCGGAAAGTAAGCGCGATCCCTGAGACTCTGATCGGTAAGCCCGCCTTTGGCGGTGGAGTAGTAGCTGCCGTCAGGCATCATGAACCACACCGTGGCATCGGTCGGCAGATCCTGAGCGAAGCGGTCGAGCATCGGCTGGACTGCATCCCACCTGGCCGACTTCGCCTCCGGTGATGCGGCAATCGCTTTTTCCGTCCGCAGAATGCCTGCGAGGTGCTCCTCGACCAGCCCCGTGAACGCGCCAAGGGCAACCTCCGGCTCCAGCCTCACCGAAGCCGCTTTCGCCTCCACGCGAACCGCGAGCAAACACAGCGCAAGCACGGCGGACATCAGGATTGAAATGAACCTGGACATGCGAGACCTCCTTTCAAGTTGTTTAAGAAACACCATGAACTACAAGACCCCAACACTTAACAGAACAGAAACCGGCAATGACGCCAGACAAGCCGAGCCGCCGCCTCTCCTGCTTTTCAAAGTTCAGAATATCCGGGGTGAGAATCAAGAGTGAAATCGGAAGGGGGCTGCTTTTTTGCGCGGCACAATCAGTGCGAGAACAACATGACGATACAAATTATGTCCGTTGATGTTTCAATCTGCCAGAACGCGCAGCACGGTGTCGGGTGATTTTTTGACCAGATTGAGCAAGACCAGCGCCGGGCCTTGGGGTTTGCGATCTCCGCGCTCCCAGTGCCTCAGGGTGGAGACGCTGATGCCAAATGTGGCAGCGAATTCGTTTTGGGTCAGCTTGGTCTGCAACCTGACGCTTTTCACATCGACCGGTTGAGGATGATAGGTTCTGACCTCGACTGGGTTGCCTTGCGAATACGCGACCGCTTCTTCCAGTCCTTTTTTGATGCTCTCGAATGTGCTGCTCATCGCTCTTTCCCCGGCTCACTTCTCGAAATAGTGCACGTCCTCGATTCCCTGAAAATCGGAGTCTTGCGTCCACAAGGTCGCGCCGTGCGCCCTCGCTGTTGCCAGCATAATGCTGTCCGCCATCGGAAGTTTTTCCTGAGCGCTAAGTCGCGCAGCACACACTGAGAGTGAAGCCGTCAACTCTGCTACTTGCC
>CAYZCF010000105.1:0-9942 GCA_964476855.1 uncultured Chlorobiaceae bacterium | reverse complement strand
CATCTTCCCAACTGCGCTGGATGTGGGTCGAGAGCAACTTCAGGGGAAAAGGGGTTGGCGCTCGCCTTCTCGAAACGGTCATCGATTGGGCGAACTCGAGAGGCGCGCGCAGAATGGAGCTGCACGTCTCCGAAAGCCAGAAAGGGGCAATCAGGCTGTACGAATCGAAGGGGTTTGCCGACACCGGCGAGAGAGGATTTCTCCGCCCGGGATCGGCGTTACGCACGAGAAAAATGGTGTACGAAGCGAAGAGCGGAGGGTTGGAGAGCGGGAGAGGCTGAAAAGCAAGGAAGATCAGGGACTTAAAGGACGAAAAGGACTTCAGTGTGAAAACAGATTCCTTGACATTGCTGTCCCTGAAGTCCCTGCTGTCCTTGCAGTCCTTTCTTTCTCTTACACATACCCCCGCAAATGCCTCCCCGTGAGTGAAAGCTCGCTGGCCGCGATCTCCTCGGGAGTTCCGACCGCTACCACTTCCCCGCCGCGGACGCCGGCGCCGGGACCGAGGTCGATGATCCAGTCTGCCTGCTTGATGATGTCGGGGTTGTGCTCGATGATGACCAGCGTGTTGCCGCGAGCCAAGAGCTCCTCGAAGCAGCGCACCAGCTTCGAGATATCGTCGAAGTGCAGGCCGGTGGTCGGCTCGTCGAAGATGAAGAGTGTGTTGCTCACGTCGGAGCGGGAGATGAAGTGCGCAAGCTTGAGCCGCTGCGCCTCGCCGCCGGAGAGCGTGCTCGATGACTGGCCGAGCCGGATATATTCGAGACCGACATCCTGCAACACCTGAAGCTTTTTCTGGATCGCTTTTTCCGGCCCGAAGAACTCGACCGCTTCGGCGACAGTCAAGTCGAGCACCTCGGCGATGGAAAGGCCGTTGTAGTGCACGTCGAGCGTCGAGGGCTTGTAGCGCTTGCCGCCGCACTCCTCGCAGACCGCCTCGATGTCGGCCAGGAACTGCATCTCGATCTTCACCGTCCCCTCGCCCGCGCACGCCTCGCACCGCCCGCCGGGGATGTTGAACGAGAAGTAGCCGGGCTTCCAGCCGCGCGACCGGCTCTCGCGGGTTGCAGCGAAAAGCTGACGGATGTCGTCGAAAATCTTGAGATAGGTCGCCGGATTGCTGCGGCTCGATTTGCCGATGGGCGACTGATCGACATGCTCGACCTTCTCGATCAGCTCGACGCCCGAAATGGCGCGGTGCGTACCGACCTTCTCCCGCGATCCCTCCTTGGCGCGGATAATGCCGAGCTTGAGAATGTCGTTGACGAGCGTCGATTTGCCCGAGCCGCTCACGCCGGTGATGCAGGTCATCACGCCAAGCGGGAACTTCACGTCGATGTTGCGCAGGTTGTTCTGCATCGCGCCGGTGATCTCGATGCAGCGCGAGAAGTCCGGCTTGCGCCGCTCTTGCGGCACGGCGATGTGGCGGCGGCCACTGAGGTAGTCGGCGGTCAGCGAACCCTCCGCTCCGGCCATCGCCGAGGGCGGGCCGTGGAAGACCACCTCGCCGCCGAGACGCCCGGCGCGCGGGCCGAGGTCGATCACCTCGTCGGCTGCCTCGATGATTTCGCGGTCGTGCTCGACCACCACCACCGTGTTGCCGAGGTCGCGCAGCCGCTTGAGCAGCGCCACGAGTCGCGCCGAGTCGCTCTGGTGCAGGCCGATACTCGGTTCGTCGAGGATATAGATCGCGCCCACCAGCGGCGAACCGAGCGAGGTCGAGAGGTTGATGCGCTGGAACTCACCGCCAGAGAGGGTGTGGGTCAGCCGGTCGAGCGTGAGGTAGTCGAGGCCGACATCCATCAGGTAGCCGACGCGCTTGTTGATCTCCCGCAGCACCGAGTCGGCGACCGAGCGGTCGAAGGGCGAAATGTCGAGTCCAGCGAAAAAGGTCTGCGCGTCGGCGATGGTCATGCGCGTCACCTCGCCGATATTTTTGCCGGAGACCCGCACCTGCAAGGCGTCGGGATTGAGCCGCGCCCCCTCGCACTCCGGGCAGGTGGCGTAACCCCGGTAGCGGCTCAGGAAAACGCGATAGTGCACCTTGTAGCCCGCATCCTTCTCGATCTCCTCGAAAAAGGGCCACAACCCCTTGAAGCTCCGCTCGGGAATCCCCTTCCAGAGCATTTCGCGGTGCACGCGGTCAAGCTTCTCGTAGGGCACATCGACAGGAATGCCCACATCGGGCGCGATCCTGAGCAACTGCTGGCGGTACCACGAATACTTCTCGGAGTTCCAGCAGGTGATGGCTCCCTCTTTCAGCGAGAGCGACTTGTCGGGCACGACCGCATCCTCGTCGATGCCCGCGATGCGCCCGAACCCCTGGCAGGCGGTGCAAGCCCCGATGGGCGAGTTGAAGGCGAAGAGCTGCGGCGACGGCTCCTGATAGACCACGCCGTTCAGCTCCAGCCGGTCGCTGAAGCGGAACTCCTTGCCGCCCGCCAAGCGGATGATGGCGTTGCCGCCCGACTCCGAGAAGCAGCTCTCGGCGGCCTGGGCGACGCGACTGTAAATCTTCTCGTCCTTTTTGGCGACGAACCGGTCAACCAGCACCAGCAGCTCCGGCAGCTCGTCGCGCTTCATCGCCTCCAGCGCGGCCCGCTCCTTCTCGCCGGAAATATCGATGACGGTTTCACCCTTCAGCAGACGAAAAAAGCCTTTCTTGAGCAGATTCTTCAGCTCGTCGGCCACCGTGCGGTCGTGATGGGCCGGATCGTGATGGCTCGGAAATGGAAAGCCGACGTAGAAGCGCGTGCCGTCATCGAAAAATCGCGCCTGCAAACTCACATCTTCGGGCGTGTGTTTCAGCACCAGCTCGCCCGTGTCGCGCGAGTAGATCTTGCCGATACGCGCATAGAGCAGCCGCAGGTAGTCGTAGATTTCGGATACGGTACCGACCGTCGAGCGCGGATTCTTCGGCAGCGCCTTCTGCTCGATGGCAATGGCGGGCGCGATTCCCTCGACGGTCTCGATCTCCGGCTTGGGCATCCGTTCGAGGAACTGCCGCACGTAAGCGGAGAGCGACTCGACGTAGCGGCGGTGTCCCTCGGCGTAGAGCGTGTCGAAAGCGAGGCTCGACTTGCCGGAGCCGCTCAGGCCGGTCAGGACGACGAAGCGGTTGCGCGGAATGCGGACGGTGACATGTTTGAGGTTGTGCGTCGAAACGCCGCCGAGCACGATGTCGGGCAGGCGGGAATCGTGTCCGTTATCCGGAGCGGGGAGAGCGTTCGTTTCCGGAGAGTCTGTGCGAAGGTTCTGAATGGATGACATACAATGCGACGATAACAGGCGATAAACGGATAACCGGACTTCAGGCGCACGGAGGAAAATTGGCGAACTCACCGCTACTTCGCGCGACCGTCATGTAATAAACGAAACAATCCCGGTTCGGCGGAACAGGAAGTCGAAAAATTGCGCTATCAGGAAAGGTCACCGGTATTTGTTGATGAGCATGGTCACGGTGGTTTCGGCCAGAAGGTCATGGATCCGTTTCTGGAGGCTGAACATGTAGCCCTTGTGCGAGCAGTTCGACTCGATCTCGCACTGGCAATCATCGCCGGAGCAGCGCATCAGGTGCGGCTCGCCCTCGATGGCCACGCCGATGTCGCCCACGGTAATCTCGTCCGGCGCTTTGGCGAGCGTGTAGCCCCCCTTGACCCCCTGCACCGAGCGGGTGATGCCCGCCTTGTTCAGGCTCTGCATCGCCTTGGCGAGAAAAACCTGGGAGAAGCCGATCTCGACAGCCAGCTCCTTGACCGTCACGACCCGCTCCGGGCCTTTCATGGCGAGATAGGTGACGGCGTGCAGGCCGTACTCGAATTTTCTGGAAACTTGCAGCATAAGCGAAAAGAGAAAGAATGGCAAAACAGGATAAACCTGCACCTGTTTCAGGAAATTCCCGATCGACCTTTATTCTTTCGGAGTTCGGATTATATTTTATCAGCATTGCATCAATCAATCGCCTTTGACCGGCACAGTTCCGAACCGACGCATGAAAACACCATCGCAAGACCGCTGGTTCATCTGGCAACTCTCCGAAGAGATCGAAGCGAAAATACGCTACCGCGAATACGGCCCGGCGGAGTCGCAGGATACGCCACTGCTCTTCATCCACGGCTACGGCGGCATGATCGAGCACTGGAACGACAACATTCCCTCGTTCGACGACCGGCGCCGCGTCTACGCCATGGACCTGATCGGCTTCGGCCAGTCCGGCAAGCCCAACGTGCGCTACAGCCTGGCGCTCTTCGCGGCGCAGATCAAGGCGTTCATGCATCTGAAAAAGCTCGACAAGATTATTCTGGTGGGTCACTCGATGGGCGCGGCCAGCAGCATCATCTACGCGCATCACAATCCGGAAAGCGTCCGGGCGCTCGTGCTCGCCAACCCCTCCGGCCTGTACGGCGACAGCATGGACGGCGTGGCCAAAATCTTCTTCGGCCTGGTCGGCTCGCCGCTCATCGGCGAAATGCTCTTCACGGCTTTTGCCAATCCCGTCGGCGTCAGCCAGAGCCTCACCCCCACCTACTACAACCAGAAAAAGGTCGATCTCAACCTGATCAACCAGTTTTCACGTCCGTTGCAGGATCGCGGGGCGATGTTCTCCTACCTCTCGCCATCGAAGCGCCCACACGATTTCCTGCTCGACGGCATCAAGCCCTGCAACTACAAAGGCGACGCATGGCTGCTCTGGGGCGCGGAAGACACCGCCCTGCCGCCGCACAAGATCATTCCGGAGTTTCAGGAGCTGCTCCCGCAAGCGGGTGCGTACATCATTCCCAAAGCGGGGCACTGCATCCATCACGACGCTCACGAATCTTTCAACGCACGGCTCGCGCAGCTTCTCGCAAAACTCGACTGACGACGGAGCGCCTTAGCTGATTCTGGCCCGCCTATTCCAGAGGCTCGGCGATATTTCCGCTTCCGGCCTTCAGTTTCAGGTACTTGAGATTGGCCGGTTTCATGGCAATCTGTAACATATAGCCTTGATGCTCGCCCGACGGCACCCACTGGGCGCTGAACTGGAAATCGTGCAGATCCCTGTAGAGCATAAGCGCGGGATAAACAAACTCGCTGTTCCTGAGATCGTAGCCGGTATTGAGGCCAACCTGCCAGTTTCTCGAAAGAGCGAGTCTGGCGGCGGTATTAAGAAGCGCGGTGGAGGAGGGATCAAGCGGATCACTCTTGTCGCTGATCAGGTAGAGCGACATGCGCAACGACCAGGGTAACGATGAACTGAATCTGGTCAGCTCATCGCTGTTGAACCGCTCCTTGTAGATCGCCCGCTCGACCGGCAACGCCTTGTTCCTGACAAGAGGTTCATCGCCATCTTTGTTATCATCTGAAACATACGTGGAGTGCAGGTTGCCGCTGACGCTCACACTCATGTTGAGGAATCCGTTGACAAACCGGAGCAGCCCCTTGCCGTCGTCCATGGCAAGCTTGTCCACCCGGTCACCGGTCGCCGGATCGTAGGTATAGAAGTCGTAGGTCGCTCCGGCGCTGAACATCAGCGCGGGAGCGAATGCGTTGCTTGACGCCGTCAGCACCAGCGGCGCGATGGGCATCTCGTCGGCGGCGAAATTGTAGCCAGACGACGCCGTCAGGGAGAGCAGTTGCGCTGTTTTGTAAACAGCGTCCTCCCTGTTGCCATTCTCGCTCGACACCTCACGGCTCCTGAACTTGCCGTGAAAAAGGTTCTGGAGGCTGAGGCCGACAAAGGTGCGCTCCTCGGGCACCGCAGAATAGAGCGACTCCCCGAACCGGTTGTACCACACCGTTTCGCCGGTATCTGTATTCAGGTAGGAGTCGTAAATATCGTAACCGCTTCCCCTGTAATCGGGATTGTAGATAAAAGAGACAGTCGGGATGAAGGTGTGACGGATGGCTGTCAGCCCGACAAGCTTGTCCAGAAAGCCGGTATTCATCACCCCGTAGAGGCGGGTCTGGGCGTCGAGCGAAAAGACCGTCGTGGCGTAGCTGGCAGGCTCGGCGATGGTTGTCGTCAACTCCTCGCCAGTACCGCTGTCGTAACTCTTCCTGACGGTACTGTTGACCCGGTACTGGGTGAAAGTCAGTGCCGGAGTCATGTGCAGATATTTGAACAGCGTGGACTGAATCTTGAAGGGAAGCTGAATGCTGGTGGCATTCAGATCATCCTGCTCGCTGATCGTTTTGCCAAGCGCCTGCACGTTGATGCCCTGCGTGAACAACGCTCGGTATCCGGGAGAAAAATCGTGCAGATAACCCAGCTCCAGCCCGCCATTGCCCGCGTAGAAATCGGATTTGATCCCGCCAACATCATCAAACAGGGCGCTACCCGAAAGGGTCGGCTGCACAAACAGGCGCGAACTCCAGTCTGGTGACTCCGATGACGATGAAGAGAGTCTTGGACGGAAGGGATAAATGCGGTTCTGGTAGAGCGACGCTGTAACTTTTTCCGTCAAGTCGCCGGTCGAGAGATTGTCCACCTTCTGGTACCCGGCAATCAGCACCCGGTTGTTTTCGTCCCACGATTTCGAAAACGAGGCATAGGAGGTTGCCTGTTCGGTAACGAGGGTTTCGAGATCGATCGAGGTGTTGTCGTAATAGCGATCTCCGCCCAGATACTGAAGGTTGACGTCGAGCCTGGCGGTCGGATCGAACTGCTGATGGTGAACGATTTTTAAATCGCGGTTGATATAACGTTTATGATCGGGATCATCCGAATCGTTCAGAACGATTTTTTCATACTCCCCCGTGATCGAGCCGCTGTAAAGATCGCCGTTTTTATACCGGAACCGCTGACCAAGCCGCCAGCTTCCCTTGAACGAAAGATCGCCTTCGAGCCGGAAATCGGCATAGTCGCTGATCGCCCAGAAATAACCGAGATTCGACAGGTAGGTACCCATGTCGCCTCCACTGCCGAGCCTCGGAAACAGAAAGCCCGACGCTCGCTTGTTGGAGATCGGCGCCGACATGTAGGGCAGATACATGACCGGCAATACAGGAAGACGCTTGTTGAAGATTTCCGGATGAATGTACATGACAAACGGACGGGAAATCAGACGGTCGTCCGGAATGATTTTCATATGCTTGCCGGCAAACCAGTAGTGCGGCTCTTCGAGATCGCATGTGGTGTAAGTGCCATCCTCGATATAAATCTCTCCGGAGGGCATACGCTTGACATCCCGGCCAGAATAGATACCCTGTTCGTCTTTCGATGATACCTCCGATGCCGTGCCGATCCTGGTCTTGTAGTTGTACGCTATCGTTTCGGCAGTGAACGAACCACCCTTGTCGGAGTATACGGGAAGCTCCTGAGAACGGCCAAGAGAGTCGCGCGAGGCACTCGCTCGAGCGGTGGAGGTTGCCTGTTCAACAGTGATTCTCGGCCCTGCGATCCGGCTGTCCTTGTAATTGACTTTCGCTTTCCCGAACAGATCGGCGGTTCGCTTGCCGATGTTGTAGATCAGCGAATCCCGCGCTGTGTACACGACGGTCGAATCAAGATCGTCACGCTTTTTCGACAGACTGTCAGATGGCGCAGCCCCTTGCGTTTTTTGCGGTTTCGCCGCACTTTCGCCCGCCCGTAATGGCACAAGCCCCTCGAAAGACTGGACGAGGAGCAACAGAGTCAGAAGTTTGATTGACTTGGTGAGTTTCACGGGCAGATCATGCTGGGTTACCGGGCGCTGAAAATTTGTTCAACCAGAACGAAACATGAATATATGAAACCTTTCTCCTTAATCGATAGCTGGCGACACAACTCTTCCTGCCGAAACGAGAACAGAATAGGCACGGAAAATGGATAATTGATCGAAAGGTTTCTATATTTTGTGACAAATTCCCTGCACCGGCTGCCGGCATACCGCAGTCGGCAACGGATGAATGATTCTTAACAGCTACGGGAGATCGCCGGCTGTCGGCTCGCAAGCGGACATCGGCGCTCACCAAAACTCTTTGCAACGCTTTATGACGCAGAAGGTCACTTACTCCGCGCCCGACGAATTCGGCCACTTCGGCACCTTCGGAGGCAAATTCATTCCCGAAACCCTGGTCAAGAACGCCGCCGATCTCGAAGAGGAGTACCTCAAGGCGAAGGAAGACCCTGAGTTCCGCCAGACATTCGACAACCTGCTTCGCCACTACGTTGGCCGCCCGACACCACTCTACCACGCCGCGCGCCTCAGCGAAAAACAGGGCGGCGCACAAATATGGCTCAAGCGCGAAGACCTCTGCCATACCGGAGCGCACAAGATCAACAACGCCCTCGGCCAGGTGCTGCTCGCCAAAAGGATGGGCAAGCGCCGCATCATCGCCGAAACCGGCGCGGGCCAGCACGGTGTGGCGACAGCCACCGTCTGCGCGCTTTTCGGTCTCGACTGCATCGTCTACATGGGCGAGGAGGACATCCGCCGCCAGGCACCCAACGTCGCGCGCATGAAGCTGCTCGGCACGGAGGTGCGCCCGGTCACGGCGGGCAGCAGAACGCTCAAGGACGCCACCAGCGAAGCAATCCGCGACTGGATGAACAATCCCGAAGATACCTTCTACATCGTCGGTTCGGTCATCGGAATGCACCCGTACCCGATGATGGTGCGCGACTTTCAGTCGGTCATCGGGCGCGAAACCCGCCAGCAGGTGGTCGAACAGGCAGGGCGACTGCCGGATGTGGTCGTGGCCTGCGTCGGCGGTGGCAGCAATGCCATCGGCATGTTCTACGAGTTTTTGCCGGACGCCAAAGAGGTCGAGCTGATCGGCGTGGAAGCCGCCGGAGAGGGACTCGAAGGCAAGCACGCCGCCTCGCTCTCCAAGGGCTCGATTGGCGTGCTGCACGGTTCGATGATGAAGCTCTTGCAGGACGAGCACGGCCAGGTGCAGGAGGCGCACTCGATTTCGGCGGGCCTCGACTACCCCGGCGTCGGCCCGGAGCACTGCTATTTGCAGAAGATCGGGCTGGTCAGCTACACCTCGACGACGGACTCGGAGGCGCTCGCGGCGCTCGACGCTCTCGCCAAGACCGAGGGAATCATCTGCGCCCTCGAATCGGCCCACGCCGTACACTACGCCATGAAGCGAGCCGCCGAAATGCCGAAAGAGTCGATCATCGTGGTCAACCTCTCAGGCCGAGGCGACAAGGACATGGGCACCATCATGCAGGAGCTGAAGCTGTAAAAAAGAGTAGTAGGGGCAGCCCTCGCGGCTGCCCTGCATCAGGCGGCCACAGGGGGTCGTCTCTACAGGTCAAAAAAATTTTCACATTTCTGTTGCGCAGAAATAGCCTTTTCCCTACATTAAGCCCACTTGACCAGATGCGGGAATAGCTCAGCTGGTAGAGCACAACCTTGCCAAGGTTGGGGTCGCGAGTTCGAGTCTCGTTTCCCGCTCCATAAAAAGCCTCCGGATTCGGAGGCTTTTTTGGTTTCCCCGGGAGCGCCAAGCTCCAGCTTGGCATCTTCTTTTGTGATTCTCTGCTTCTGCCATCTGTCATTCTGAGTCAGACGAAGTCGGGCAAAGAATGACCGTCAAATGCAGACCCGGCTTATCTTTGGCGAATGCGTTCTGCGACAGCCCACGGACGATCACAAAAAATTCACCAACCTGTTGCACGAAAAAGGATTTTTCCCTATACTAAGCCCACTTGACCAGATGCGGGAATAGCTCAGCTGGTAGAGCACAACCTTGCCAAGGTTGGGGTCGCGAGTTCGAGTCTCGTTTCCCGCTCCGACGATAAAAAAAGCCTCCAGATTCGGAGGCTTTTTTGGTTTATGGAGATAGAGTCGGCGGTTACTCAGCTTGGCAGAATCCCTATCCACCATTCCCCACCGCCATCGTCACCCATCAACTCCCAGCTTCTGGCGCAACGTTTTGATTGCTTTTTCGATTTGCTCACGATACCAGTCATAATCTGTATTCATAAGTATCTTGGCGAACAGTTATCTTACAAAGAAGCGATAACAC
>CAYZCF010000104.1:298-9972 GCA_964476855.1 uncultured Chlorobiaceae bacterium | reverse complement strand
GGTCCGGCGCTCGACGTGCTCGACGAGCTTCTTGCCCGGCGGCCAGTTGACAGCGAGCTGTTCATGCTGAAGGGAATGTACCACATGGTGCATGGCCGCAAGCTGGAGGGCGTCGCCCTGCTCGGCAAGGCGATTCAGCTCGACTCCGGCAATGCGACCGCGTGGGAGTACCTGATCACCGCACGGTTCGAATCGGGTGAAAAACGCAAGGCGTTCGAGCTGCTCGCGCAGGCGCGGCGAAGGCTTCCCGGGCAGCGGCTTCGCTGGAGCGCCATCGAGGGGTATCTGCTGCTCTTTTCCAGAGAGCCTGCGAAAGCCGCCGCCGTGCTTGAAACGGTTGCAAGGGCGAAGATGCAGCCTCAGGAAGAGGCGCTCCTGATCCAGGTCAACACCAATCTGGCGATAGCCTACGATCTTCTCGGCATGAAAAAGCGTTCCCGCGGGGCCTATGAGCGGGTGATCGCGCTCGATCCGCACAACACCCTCGCCATGAACAATCTCGCCTATCTGCTCGCCGAAGAGGGCATCCGGCTCCGGCAGGCGTTACGCCTGGCGACGAACGCCGTGTTGCTCGAACCCGAAAACGGCGTCTATCTCGACACGCTCGGCTGGGTGCATTTCAAGCTCGGCAACTACGAGCTTGCCCGGCAGTTTCTCGAAAAAGCGCTCGCCACGGGTATTGATGAAGCCGAGGTATACCGCCACCTCGCCGAAGCATACCGGAAACTCGGCTATGAAGCCAAAGCACGGGAGATGCTGGAGAAGGCGAAGAACGTGAAGAAAGGAAAAGAGCACAAAAAAAGCGGCCATTGACCGCTTTTTTTGTTGATGCTATTTAAGCTTTTTATCATTCGCCTTCTACCGAACGGTTGGCCAGGTGCTCGTAGTGGGCCCAGCGGGCATCCACCTCTTTCTGGATCGCTTCGAAGTACTGTTTGGCGAGCGCCGGATGGGTCTTCTTCAGCATCCTGAAACGGTTCTCCATGTTCAGGAACTGCTCGACCGGCATCTTCGGCTTCTTCGAGTCGAGCTGCAGCGGGTTCAGGCCCTCTTTGAGTCTCTCCGGGTTGTAGCGGTAGAGCAACCAGTGGCCGGAATCGACTGCCGCCTTCTGGTGCTCCAGGCCCGACGAGAGGTCGAAGCCGTGGGCGATGCAGTGCGAGTAGGCGATGATGATCGACGGGCCATCGTAAGCCTCGGCTTCGATGAAGGCTCGCAGGGTCTGCTCGTCACGCGCGCCCATGGCGACGCTGGCTACGTAGGCGTTGCCGTAGGTCATCGAGATCAGGCCGAGATCCTTTTTCGTTGCCGCGCGGCCTGCTGCGGCGAACTTCGCGACCGCGGCTTTCGGCGTGGCTTTCGATGCCTGGCCGCCGGTGTTTGAGTAGACCTCGGTGTCGAGCACCAGCATGTTGACGTTCTTGCCCGACGCGGTGACGTGGTCGAGACCGCCGTAACCGATGTCGTAGGCCCAGCCGTCGCCGCCAACGGCCCAGACGCTCTTCTTGACCAGCATGTCTGCCACGGCGAGCAGGTTTTTCGCTTCAGGCGACCTCATCTGCAGGAGCTTCTCTTTCAGTATGGCCACGCGCTCGCGCTGCTCGAAGATCTCCGGCTCGCTTTTCTGCGTCGCTTCGAGAATGGCGGTGGCGAGCGTCTCGCCGATTTCGCCTGCGAGCTTCCTGACCAGCTCGAGCGCATACTCCTGCTGCTTGTTGATCGAAATCCTGAAGCCGAGCGCAAACTCCGCCGTGTCCTCGAAGAGCGAGTTCGACCATGTCGGGCCGAGACCCTGCGGGTTGGTCGCATAGGGCGTGGTCGGCAGGTTGCCGCCGTAGATCGACGAGCAGCCGGTGGCATTGCCAACGACGAGGCGGTCGCCGAAGAGCTGGGTCATCAGCTTGACGTACGGGGTTTCGCCGCAGCCGGAGCAGGCGCCGGAGAACTCGAAGAGCGGCTGCTGGAGCTGCTGCTCCTTGATGAGCTTCGGATTGATCTTGTTGCGGTCGAACTCCGGAATGTCGATGAACCAGCTCCAGCACTGCGATTCAGTCTCGCGCAGCGGAGCCTGGTCGTGCATGTTCAGTGCCTTGCGTCCCTCGACCTTCTTGTCCCTGGACGGGCAGACGTTGACGCAGAGCTGGCAGCCGGTGCAATCTTCGGGAGCCACCTGGACGGTGTAGCGCATTCCTTTCCAGTTGGCCGCCTTGGCTTCGAGGCTCTTGAAGGTCGCCGGGGCGTTTTCGAGGTGCTCCGGTTCGTACACCTTGATGCGGATGGCTGCGTGCGGGCAGACCATCGAGCACTTGCCGCACTCGATGCAAAGCTCCGGCACCCAGACCGGAATTTCGAGCGCCAGGTTGCGCTTCTCGAACTTCGCGGTGCCGACCGGGTAGGTGCCGTCGGCAGGCAGCGCGCTCACCGGCAGGCAATCGCCCTCACCGGCAATGATCTTTGCCAGCACGTTGCAGACGAACTCCGGCGCGTCGCCGACGATGGGCGAGCGCATCTCTTTCGGGCTGTCGGCCACCGCGCCGATCTGCACTTCGTGCAGGTTGGCCAGCGTGTCGTCGACCGCCTGGATGTTCTGCTGAACGACCTCGTCACCTTTCTTGCCGTAGGTCTCGCGGATCGCGTCCTTGATCTTCTCGACCGCCTCTTCACCCGGCAGCACGCCAGAAATCGCGAAGAAGCAGGCCTGCATGATGGTGTTGATGCGCTGGCCCATGCCGCTTTCGTGGGCGACTTTGTAGGCGTCGATGGTGTAAAGCTTTGCCTGCTTGTCGATCAGACGCTGCTGCACGAGGCGCGGCAGTTTGCTCCACACCGTTTCTGGCGAATAGACCGAGTTGATGAGCAGCGTGCCGCCCTGCTTGAGGTTTTTGGCCACGTCGATCATTTCGAGGAAGACCCAGTGGTGGCAGCCGACGAACTGCGCCTCGGTGATGAGGTAGGTCGAGCGGATCTGCTCCGGGCCGAACCTCAGGTGCGAGGTGGTGATCGAACCGGCTTTCTTGGAGTCGTAGACGAAGAAGCCCTGCGCGTAGTTGTCAGTGTTCTCGCCGATAATCTTGATCGAGTTCTTGTTCGCACCGACCGTGCCGTCCGAACCGAGGCCGTAGAAGAGCGCGCGGAAGACCGAATCGGGCTCGATCGAGAAGGTTTCGTCGTAGGCGAGGCTCTTCCTGGTCACGTCGTCATCGATGCCGACGGTGAAGTGGTTCATCGGAGACTCGGCGTTCATGTTGTCGACGATCGCCTTGACCATCGCCGGGGTGAACTCCTTCGACGACAGGCCATAGCGTCCGCCAACAACTTTGGGCATCGAGACGCATTTGCCGCCCTGGAACGATTCCGCGACGGCGTTGATGACGTCGAGGTAGAGCGGTTCGCCAGCGCTGCCCGGCTCCTTGACGCGGTCGAGCACCGAGATGCTCTTCACGCTTGCCGGCAGGGAAGCGATGAAGGCGGAAATATCGAAGGGTCTGAAGAGGCGCACCTTGACCAGACCAACCTTTTCGCCCTGGTTGTTGAGGTATTCGACCGTCTCGAGCGCGGTCTCGGCGCCCGAGCCCATCATGATGACGATACGGTCGGCATCCGGAGCGCCATAGTACTGATAGAGTTTATAGCTGCGGCCGGTCAGTTCGGCGAACTGATCCATCGCCTTCTGGGTGATGGACGGGCAGGCTTCATAGTATTGGTTGACGCTCTCCCTTGCCTGGAAATAGACGTCCGGGTTCTGCGAGGTGCCGCGAATGATCGGCGCGTCCGGCGACATGCGGCGCATCCTGTGCGCGAAGACCAGCTCGTCGTTGATCATCGAGCGAATCTCTTCGTCCGAGAGCACCTCGATTTTCGAGATTTCATGCGACGTGCGGAAGCCGTCGAAGAAGTGCAGGAAGGGCACGCGCGATTCGAGCGTGGCGGCCTGCGCGATCAGCGCCATGTCCATCACCTCCTGCACCGAGCACGAAGCGAGCAGTGCGAAGCCGGTGCCCCTGACCGACATGACGTCGGCGTGGTCGCAGAAGATCGAGAGCGCCTGCGCAGCGAGTGAACGGGCCGACACGTGAATCACGCACGGGGTCAGTTCACCGGCGATCTTGTACATGTTCGGGATCATCAGCAGAAGTCCCTGCGCGGCGGTGAAGGTGGTTGTCAGCGCGCCGGTCTGCAACGCGCCGTGAACAGCGGCGGCAGCGCCCGCCTCGCTCTGCATCTCATCGACGAGCGGAACGGTGCCCCAGATGTTTTTTACATCGACAGCGGCCCAGGCATCGGAGTACTCTCCCATAGGAGAGGCCGGTGTGATCGGGTATATCGAGATGACTTCATTGGTGCGGTAGGCGACATGAGCAAGAGCCTCATTTCCCTCCATTGTCTTGAATGTCCGGGCCATACGATAAAATACTGGATTATGTTTTGTTGGGACTGCGATCCTCGACAGGTAAACCTCGAAGGTAAAGGAAAAGTTACTTTCGCAGGCAAGAAAAAGCCGTGTCAATGCTTTTCAAGAAAAAAAGAAAACCAATATACTTAAATTCGGCAGACTTTTCATAGGGGGTTGTGCAATCTATGTGCGGGAATTCGTTTCCGGCAGCAACGATCGGCCCCTCTCATCGAACCCATCATGTAACGTAAATCCCTGTAAGGAGTTATTTCATTGGACAGAACAGACCATGCCGTCATTCCAGCCCCGGAGCCTCGCGAACAGGTCGTCTACGGCCGTAACGCCGTTATCGAGCTGTTGCAGTCGAAACCCGAGAGCGTCGAGAAGATTTACCTCCAGTTCAACACGACCCATCCCAAGCTCAAGGAGATCGTCATAACTGCTCGCCGCCTGAAGATTCCCTGCGGCAAGGCGCGCATGGAGAAGCTCACGCTCATTGCCGGTACGGCCAAGAATCAGGGGGTGTGCGCCCTGTTGACCAGCGTGACCTTCTACACGCTCGACGAGGTGCTCGCCGCGCCGCGCAACAGCTCGCCGCTGCTGGTGATTCTGGAGGGACTCGAAGACCCGCACAACGTCGGTGCGATCATCCGCACCGCCGAGGCGGTGGCCGCCGACGCGGTCATCATGATCGATGGCAAGGGAGCGCCGATCAGCGCGTCGGTGCACAAGGCGTCGGCGGGAGCGCTGTCGCACATGCGCGTCTGCAAGGTCAAAAGCCTCGTCAAGACGCTCGATCTCCTGCACGAACGCGGATTCAGCGTCGTGGCCGCCGACATGGAGGCGGAGCACAACCACACCGACATCGACTGGACTCGCCCCACGGTGCTCGTCATGGGCGCGGAGGGCAGCGGCCTCGGTTCGGAGACCCGCAAGCGCTGCGACCAGATCGTGCGCATCCCGATGGCCGGCTGCGTCGAGTCGCTCAACGTCAGCGTAGCCGCAGGCGTGATGCTGTACGAAGCCATGCGCCAGCGGCTGGGGGAGGGGAGCGGTGGACGAAGTGGACGGCGTGGACGTTGTGGACAGAAGGCTGAAAACAGGAGCAGTTTTTCAGCCTGTTGTCTTTGGTGTCCTTTGCGTCCCTTTGGTCGCTGTTGTTTTCGCAGCGCCGAAAAAATGTTACCTTGAAAATCATTTTCAGTACTCCCTCACAGTAACCTAAATCGCGTTCTGCCATGAATATCCCTGACAATCTCCGCTATACCAAAGACCACGAATGGATCAAGCTGCTTGATGATGGTGTGACCGCTGTGGCCGGCATCACCGATTTCGCTCAGTCCGAGCTGGGCGATATCGTGTTCGTCGAAACCAAAGCTGTCGGCACGAAGGTCGCGGCGCATGGCGCATTCGGTACCGTCGAAGCGGTCAAGACCGTGGCTGACCTGTTCGCTCCGGTGGCGGGCGAGATCGTCGAAGTCAACGGCGGGCTGGACGATGCGGCGATTGTCAACTCCGATCCCTATGGCGAAGGGTGGATCGTCAAGATGAAGCTGGATAACCCTGCCGATGTCGAAGCGCTGCTTTCACCTGCGGACTATCGCGCGCAGATCGGCGAGTGACCGGTTCTGGCAAGGTTTTTCAACTGAATCCAACATAGTACCATGCCTTTCATTGTCAATACCGATGCCGAGCGGGCCGAGATGCTCAGCCAGATTGGCGTCCAGAATTTCGATGAGCTGATCGCCGATATTCCCGAGGAGATTCGTCTGAAACGGGCGCTCGACCTCTTTCCCGCGATGGGCGAGCCGGAGGTGAAGCGCCTGCTCGAACAGATGGCCGCCAGCAACGCTGCCACCTGCGACCACGTGAGCTTTCTCGGCGCGGGAGCGTACGACCACTTCATTCCGGCGGCGGTCAAAACCATCTCCTCGCGGAGCGAATTCTACACGGCTTATACGCCATATCAGGCCGAGGTGTCGCAGGGCACGCTTCAGGCGATCTACGAATATCAGAGCGTGATGTGCCGCCTGTACGGCATGGACGTGGCCAACGCCTCGATGTACGACGGCGCGAGCGCCCTTGCCGAAGCGGCGCTGATGGCGGTGAACATCACCGGGCGCAACGGCGTCGTGGTGGCGGGCAAGCTGCATCCCTACAGCCGCCAGGTGCTCGAAACCTACCTCGAAGCCGCCGGAGAGCGGGCCATCGTGCAGAACAGCATCGAGAACGGCATTGGCAGCGTCTCCTCGCTCGAAGCGCTCGTCACCTCCGAGGTGGCGGCGGTGATCGTGCAGCAGCCGAACTTCTACGGCTGCCTCGAAGAGGTCGAAGCCATCGGCGAGATCGCTGAAAAGAACGGTGCGCTCTTCATCGTCATGGCCGATCCGGTCTCGCTTGGCGTGCTCGAAGCGCCGGGCAACTACGGCGCGGACATCGCCGTCGGCGAAGGTCAGCCGGTCGGCAACGCCCAGAGCTTTGGCGGGCCGTATCTCGGCATCTTCACGGTCAAGCAGGCGCACGTGCGCAAAATTCCGGGTCGCCTCGTCGGTATGACCAAGGACAAGGATGGCGAGGATGGCTTCATCCTGACGCTCCAGACCCGCGAGCAGCACATCCGCCGCGAGAAGGCGACCTCGAACATCTGCTCGAACCAGGCGCTCTGCGCGTTGCAGTCGGTGGTGCACCTGTCGCTGCTCGGCAAGGAGGGCATCCGGGATGTGGCCAACCGCTCGATGCAGAAGGCGCACTACCTGGCCGACCGCATCGCCGAACTGCCCGGCTTCTCGCTGAAGTACAGCGCACCTTTCTTCCGCGAATTCGTGGTCGAGACCCCAGTTCCGGCGGCGACGATCATCGAAAAGATGCTGGAGAAAAAGGTGTTTGCCGGCGTCGATCTCTCCGCATGGGGCGAAGATGGCCTCTTGGTCGCCGTCACCGAGAAGCGTACGAATGAAGAACTTGACATGTTCGTCAGCGAACTGGCCGCTCTTGGCTGAAAAGCCTCGCGAATTGCATAAAAAAAGCCACCTCTTCGGGTGGCTTTTTTGTTCTCAAGAGTGGGACGAATGGGACTTGTGGGACGATTGGGAGGAAGAGCTTCAGACGATTCTGCGCGGTTTTTTTTCTCAAGTCCTACGGGTCATTGGCTCAAATCAGCCCGAGCTGCTCCAGCTCTTCGCGCAGAATCGCCTTGTTGGCTTCGGCCATCGGCACGAGCGGCAGGCGGTAGACCTCCTCGACCATGCCCATAAGCGAGAGCGCGTACTTGACCGGCACGGGGTTGCTCTCGATGAAGTTCAGGCGGAAAAGCTTGCGATACTTGCGGTTGATCGCGCGGGCCTCGTCGAGGTTGCCCGCCTTCATGGCGTCGATCAGCCCCTTGACCACCTTCGGCACCTGGTTGGCCGCCACCGAAATCACGCCATCGCCGCCGAGCGCCATGAAGGGCAGTATCAGCCCGTCCTCGCCGGTCATCACCGAGAAGTTCTCCGGGCGCTCGTCGATGAGCGTCATGATCTGCTCGAAGTTGTCCGACGCCTCCTTGACGGCGAGCACGTTTTCGAAATCGCGAGCCAACCGCAAAATCGTCGCGGCGCTCACGTTGCTGCCGGTGCGGCCCGGCACGTTGTAGATGATCACCGGAATCGAGACCGCTTCGGCCACGCGGCGGAAGTGCTGGTAGTACCCCTCCTGCGAAGGCTTGTTGTAGTAGGGCGCGACGGAGAGGATGGCCTGCGCTCCGGCCTTTTCTGCGTTGCGCGCCAGCTCGACCGCGTGTCGGGTGTCATTGTTGCCCGCGCCGGCGGCCACCATCATCGACTCGCCAGCCTCCTCGCAGACGACGCGGATGATCTCCGCCTCTTCGTCATTTGTGAGGGTGGGCGACTCGCCGGTGGTGCCGCAGGGAAGAACGATGTCGGTTCCGGCCTCGCGATGAAACCGCACCAGCCGCCGGATGGCTTCGAAATCTATCGATCCGTCCTCGTGGAACGGCGTGACAAGGGCTACGGCTGAACCTGAAATAAGACGATTGGACATGAGAACTGCTTGATTCTAAAGTGGTTAAAGGCTGTCAGCGTTCTGTGGACGCCGGGTCGCGTGCGCGGTTGTTTCAGCCTTCATGATGAATTGAATGTAGCCAATGCGATGGATTTATAAAAAAACGTAAATCGAACGGCGAAGCAGAGTTTCCAAAAATCTCTCCGCCGGACAGAATGGCACGAGGAACAATCTGTTCTGACCAGGCCAGAGAGGTTGCTGTCGTTTCATTATTTTCCCGTTAATTGCATGACCGGCCTCAACGATGAAACGGAAACGATAATGGATGTAAACCCGCGCGAACGGCTCACCCGTCTGCTTGACTATATCGAGGAACAGGCCAGGGAGATCGACCCCCGCGCTTTCAGACTGTCGAATACCAAAGGATTTCTCAAGCTTCGAACCGATCTCGCCGGTCTGCCGGGCGTTGAATTTGACATCAGCGTCGAGGGCGACCACTTCTGGTTGCGCGTCCATCGACTCGAAGCGCACAAGCCTCCGGTGCCCGACGAGCGATATAACGCGCTCATCCGCTTCAGCGACGATCCGGCGGGAGCAGAACCATCCATCGACGAACTGGCGTTCAAAGCGCATCTCCCGCCCGCCGCTGAAGGCAGAACGGCGGAGGAGATCGACGCGCTGGAGAGGCAACAGCGCGAGCCGCTCGAAGAGGCGCTCGCTCGCTATGCAGCGCTCTGGCGCGCATGGTCGGAGGGCGAAAAGCCGCGCCGCGAGACAATCGATCTTTACGGAGCGTTGTTCGCCATCAAGCACCAGCTCGAAGCCGAAGAGACGGCAAGGCCCACCGAACTTGTCTGGGGCATTGGAATCGCGAGCTGGCAGTTGACGTGGCAGGAGTCGCAGAGCAAGGTTTCCCGGGTCGATTTCGAGTATCCGCTGTTGACGCAGCAGATGGAGGTCGGCATCGACGAGGCTACGATGGCGCTCTGTTTGCGTCCGCGAGCCACGGATACCCGCTACGAGGGCGATGCATTCGCAAGCTGTTTTGGGCGAGTCGCCGTCGAGGTCGAGCGGGCGGCGCGTCAGCAGATCGAACTGACTCAAGAGCGCCCCGTCACGCCGTTCGATCCCGGCTCTTTTACGGATATTCTGAAGCTCGTCGCCACCAACATGGACAGCTCAGGGGCGTACCGTCCATCGTCCGAAGCTGACGAAACCGTGCCGCCGCCGGGCGAGCATCTGGTCGTCACCGATTCGTGGGCGCTGTTCACGCGGCCCC
>CAYZCF010000104.1:0-288 GCA_964476855.1 uncultured Chlorobiaceae bacterium | reverse complement strand
CCTGCAAAGCCTCAGGACGCGCCTCGCGGAGGGGTGTGACATTCCGAACGGCCCGGCCGCATTCGTCACGCTGCCATCGGACGAGCCGGTGCCGTTCGAGGAGATCAGCTTCCGTGGGCTGTCGGGGTATGTCCCGGGTCGAGGCAATGGAGAGGTTCGGGAGCTGTTCTTCCCGCTGCCGTACAACCAGGAGCAGGTCACCATCGTCAAGCAGCTCGAACAGGCCGAGGGCGTCGCGGTGCAGGGGCCGCCCGGCACCGGCAAGACGCATACCATCGCCAACATCAT
>CAYZCF010000103.1:0-9974 GCA_964476855.1 uncultured Chlorobiaceae bacterium | reverse complement strand
CTCTTCAACAATGGATGCCTGAAAAAGGTTTGTTTGATGGATCGCGGAGGCGGGGCTGTGTTTTGTTTATGACGTCGCGCCCCTCCCGGTTCCGTGGGTTGAAACTCGCTGGTTACAGCAGCGTTTGCTTTCGTTCTTTTTTTAGCCGTGCAGTCTATCGGGCAAAAAAAGAAATGCTTTCTTACACCAAGCCCCCCCAAAAGCATTTCAATCACTTACCCTTAACTTCGGCAACACCAAAATCCCATCCTCGCCGGATACCCGGAAATTCTTATCTTTCCCTGCATTAGAGGGGAGGAAATTCCTCCCGTTGAATACGACTTACCATCTATGCACCGTTGGCCACCCATTGAAAGCTGAATTGTACATTGCCAGGCGGTTCGCCTTCAAGCCGCGCTCGCTGTCGAAGCCGACCTTTATCGTGCTGGCGTCGGTGCTGGGCATTGCCGTGGGGACGGCGGCGCTGATTCTGACTTTGTCCATCGTCAACGGATTCGCGTCGGTCATCGAGGGCAAGCTCATCAGTTTCACCTCCCACATCCAGGTGCGCCAGCCCGACGAGCGGCGATTTGCCGAAACCCGCCGCGACCTTCAGACGCTGAAGAGCGTGCCGGGCGTCGCCTCGGTGTCGCCGTTTCTCGAAATGAACGTGATGCTCCGGAGCCGCGCCGGAAGCGGTATCGTGGGCGGCAACATCGCTCCGGCGATGATTCAGGGCATCGATCCTCGCGAAAGTTCGCGCTTCCTCCCGAACGGCCCGGCGCTGCTCGAAGCGGTTCCGGCTTCGACGGAGAGTCCGCTGCCGATCCTGCTCGGCAAGACGCTCGCCGACAACCTCGGCGTCAGGGCGGGCGACCGGCTGATGATCGTTGGCATCTCGGGCAAAAACGGCGTGTCTGCCATCAGTGGCAACGAGAGCGTCGTGGAGCTGCTGTCGAGCCTCGACCTGCACGTGGCGCGAGTTGCGGGCATTTACGACACCGGCCTCACCGAGGGGTTCGATGACATCGTCGCGTTCGCCGATCTCGCTCGGCTCCAGCAGCTCTACCATCCCGGCATGATCTCCGGCTACGAGGCTAACGTCGCTGACCTGCGCGATTTGAAGGCGATTTCGGAAGCCGTTGCAAGCCGGCTTGGCTATCCCTTTTACTCCTACACGGTGTACGAGCGCTACGCCAACCTCTTCGAGTGGCTCAAGCTCCAGAAAAACATCATGCCGCTGCTCATCATCACCATCACGGTCGTGGCGGTTTTCAACATCGTCTCGACGCTGCTCGTGCTGATCATCGAAAAAACGAAGGAGATCGGAATGCTCTCCGCGCTTGGCCTCGAACCTCGTGCCGTGAGCATGGTGTTCATGGGGCAGGCGTTCATGATTTCGCTGGTCGGCATCGCACTTGGCAACCTCTTCGCGCTCGGCCTGTCGCTCTTCGAGCTGCGCTTTCACCTGATAACGCTGCCGGAAAAGAGCTACTTCATCCGCCACGTGCCGCTCGAAATCGACCCGCTGCAATACCTCGCCGTTTCGGCGGGCGTGGCGCTCTTGACGCTGCTCTTCGCCTTCATTCCATCGCGCGTGGCTGCCTCGCTCCGGCCCAGCACCGCACTGACCACGTGAGGAGGAGCCGATGAAAGCAGGCATCTGGATCGCCCAACGGTACAGCTTCGCTCGGAAGCGTTTCCGGGTCATCAACATCATCTCTGGCATCAGCCTCGCGGGGATCGTCGTCGGCGTCTCGACGCTGCTCGTGGTGATGAGCGTGCTGAACGGCTTCCAGAAGCTGGCCCGCGACCTCTTCACGACTGTCGAAGGCCCGGTGCAGATCGCGCCTGTGCACGGGCGCTCGCTCGTCGTGAGCGACTCGCTGCTCGCGGCTATCGCCCGGCTCGACGGCGTCGAAACGGCGCACCCCTTCGTCGAGGGGCAGGCGATCATCACCGCGGCGGGCAAGAGCGAGCTGATCATGGTTCGCGGACTGACCGATGAGGCGCAGCGCCATCTGATGAAAAGTACCTCGAAAAGGCAAGCGTATTTCTCCAAAGGCGGCATCTCGGCGGGAAGCTTTCTTGCCGAAAGGCTGAGGCTCTATCCCGGCCAGCCGGTGCGGCTCTTCAGCCCGGAGCTGATTTCGGCGGGCCTGCAAGCGCTTTCGCAACCGGAACTTATGCCTGCGCTCTCGATGAGCGACGCACGGGTCGGGAGCAGCTTTTCGCTGCAAAAGGTGTTCGACGACCGCTACGTAATCGCGCCGGTCGAAATGGCGCAAAGCATTCTGCTCTTCGGGCCGGGCCGCTACTCGGGCATCGACATCCGGGGCCGCGCGGGGGTGAGTGACGAGGCGCTCGAAGCCCGGTTGCGGCAATGGATTGCGGCAACCGGGCTGGAGAAGGAGCTGCGCGTGCTGACGCTCGAGGAGCGGCACCGCGACATGTTCGCCGTGATGCAGCTCGAAAAGTGGGCGAGCTTCGCCGTGCTGATGCTGGTGATTCTGGTGGCGCTGTTGAGCCTCGGCGGATCGCTCGCCATGACGGTCATCGACAAGCGCCACGAGCTGTTCTACCTGCGCTGCCTCGGCCTGGAAAGGCCGCAGTTCATGACCATCTTCATCGTCGAGGGCGGGCTGACGGGCCTCGCCGGAACGGCGCTTGGCTCGCTCATCGCCTGGATCATCTGCAAAGCGCAGGAGCTGTACGGCATCGTCCAGCTTCCGTCGAAGAGCGCCTTCATCATCAGCGCCTATCCCGTCAGCATGAAAACCGGCGACTTCCTCGCCGTCGGAGTCGCCGCCATCCTCTTCACCCTGCTCGTGAGCCTCTACCCCGCCGGAAAAGCCGCCGCTATCGCGACGAGCCGCTCGCTGGAGAACAAGATGGAGTGAGGGAGATTTTTCGATTCGATAGTAAACGAACGGAGCGAAGAAAACAGTACTGCATTCAGGAGGGTTTTAACCCGACGGACATATCGGGTTTTTACATTCACATTGCCCCGGCTTTCAAGCCGGGGGCTAAGTTTGTGACGGGCTTTTTTCCGAAGAGATAAAATCAGAACAGCCGCAGGGGATTGCTTCAAAAGAACATCGCGACAACCACCCGGGTTCTCTGCCATCCTCACCCCTTCGTGAACTCCTCTTTGCCTGCTCCGCAGACGGGGCACATCCAGGTGTCGGGGAGGGAATCAAACGATGTTCCGGCGGGGATGTCGCCTTCGGGGTCGCCGGTTTCGGGGTTGTAGATGTAGCCGCAGATCGTGCACTTCCACTGTTCCATAGTACTGTTGTTGGGTTTTGTTGTTCAGAGTTGCGAGACGAATTTCGTGAACTGGCTTCTCGGACGGTCGCACACCGGGCAGTTCCAATCCTCCGGCAGCTTGTCGAATGGTACGCCGGGGCGGATGTTCGTTTCGAGATCGCCCTCCGCAGGATCGTAAATGTAGCCGCACTCGGCGCACATCCACTCTTGCCTGTCGCTTTGTTCCGCTTCGGTTTCCTTGAGGTTCATGGGTATTCCTCCTTTCGATTTACAGCCTTCTCCGGTAAGCCACCATCGTCGAACGTACGAAGCCATGCGCCTCGTAGAAGCGCTGGGCCGGAATGTTGTCGCCGTCGGTCAGCAGCGTGGCCCTGCCATAACCCTCCTCTCGTGCCCAGCGGCAGGCATGTTCGAGCAGCAATGCGCCGATGCCCTGACTGCGGAATGCGGGATCGATGATCATGTCTTCGAGCATCACCACCTTTTTGCCGAGCGCCGTGCTGACCAGATTCAGCAGCGAGACCATGCCGATAATTGTCCCGTCCTCTTCGCACACGAACACCGTTCCCGCCGACGGGTTGCCGATGATCATCTCCAGCCCGGCCTCCTGTTTTTTAGGGTCTGGCGTGAATTCGTGTTCCTGGCTGAAAAGAACATTCAGCAACCGGGCGCAAGCCTCGATGTCGCCGGGTTCTGCAATTCGGATATTCGGCATGTCAACAACATTGGATTGATGTTCGTTCATGCCTGTATGCTATTGAAAAACCCGGACAATACCAATCAGTTCAAACCGTTACGATCTCTTTGAACGTCGTTGCGTGAAACTTTGCCGTTGCCTGCGCCGGTTATTCATCTATGTAATACTTTGATAAAACCAGTCAATGCTTCAGCCATGTTCAAGAATTTTTTACGCAAGCGCTTGCATATCGGTGGCCCGGGCACCGTGCCGCAGGTTGATGTTTTGAGTTGATGTTCGTTCATGCCTGTATGCTATTGAAAAACCCGGACAATACCAATCAGTTCAAACCGTTACGATCTCTTTGAACGTCGTTGCGTGAAACTTTGCCGTTGCCTGCGCCGGTTATTCATCTATGTAATACTTTGATAAAACCAGTCAATGCTTCAGCCATGTTCAAGAATTTTTTACGCAAGCGCTTGCATATCGGTGGCCCGGGCACCGTGCCGCAGGTTGATGTTTTGAGATATTGCGGCACCTGGTACGAAATCGCCTCGATTCCTCCAAAAGAGCAGCGCCGGTGTACCAACACAAAAGCCGAATATACCTTTGACGCCGCCAAGGGCCGGGTGCTGGTTCGCAACTCCTGCCGCCGGAATGGGCGTGAAGCGTCGATACGGGCGACCGCCGTGCCGGTGGAGGGGAGCGGCAACGCCAAGCTGATCGTCACCTTTTTCAGATTCATCAAGGGCGATTACTGGGTCATCGGTCTTGCCGACGACTATTCGTGGGCGCTGGTTTCCGATACTACCGGAACGCGCTGCTGGGTGCTGTCGAGAACGCCCTACATGGATGAGGTCATCTACCGGCAGTTGCTCGATCAGTTGCGCCTGAAGGGAATCGATACGGCGAAGCTGGTGAAGACCGCGCAAGGGTGAGGGCTGCGTTAGAGTTGCAGGTGATTGCCTCGAAAGCGTGTATCGCTCCGGACGCACGCAATCGCCGCTGTTGTGGAATATTGGGCTAAAGCTCTGATTTATTATGCGTTAAATGCCACCCCGGACTTAAGTCCGGGGCAATTGTTAAGATTTTTTTATCAACGGAACAAAAACAAAAGGTAAGCTGAGTCTGTATCTGTTTGTCATTCAGTCCTGACAAGTCGGGCTCAGCATGACAGGATGAGGAAATTGGTTCTGATTCTTTTAACTTCTCCCGCATTTGCAGGCAATCAGTAACCTTGTTCCGACCGCATGGACGCTTTCTGGCTCTCCCTCGTCATGATTTTTCTCGCCGAGCTGGGCGACAAGACCCAGCTTGTGGCGCTGACGCTCGCAACCTGCTACAACACGCGCGTCGTGCTGTGGGGCATTTTCTGGGCGACGCTTGCCGTGCATGTCTTTTCGGCGGGCATCGGCTGGTTCGTCGGCGGTCTTCTGCCGGGCGACTGGATCGCGTTCATCGCGGGTGTATCCTTCATCATTTTCGGCTTCTGGACGCTGCGCGGCGACAGCCTCGACGACGATGAGGCGGGGGAGTGCAAAACCGGCGTCAACCCCTTCTGGCTGGTCTTTTCGACCTTTTTCATGGCAGAGCTTGGCGACAAGACCATGCTCTCCACCATCAGCCTCGCCACCACAAACCCATTCCTGCCGGTCTGGCTTGGTTCGACCATCGGCATGGTGGTCTCGGACGGTCTCGCCGTCATCGTGGGCCGGATGATGGGCAAAAACCTGCCCGAAAAGGCGATTCGCATCGGTGCCTCCGTCGTCTTCTTTCTCTTCGGCGCCTGGTGGATGTACGAGGGCGGCTCGAAATTTTCGCTGCCCGTCTGGTCAGCTGCCCTTCTGACGCTCGTCGGGGCCGCGCTCTTTTTCTTCCGCGATCTGATCGGGAAGAGGCGAGGTAACGAGGCGTAAGCCACTGACGATTTACGACGCGGTGACGGTTTCGCAGGCTGGCAGGAAGAGCGTGCCGCCGCCAGAAGCCGCGTCGAGCGTGACCTGCCAGAAGGGGAGCCAGCCGGTGGTCACGATCTGAATCACCACGTCGCTTCGGCGGGGCGCGATCTCATCGGTCGTCAGCGCCGATTCCGGATGCTCCCAACGCGCTGCGATTCCGGCGGCCTCCTCCTTCAACGCGGCTTCGATCTCCTCCTGCTGGCGCTTCAGCTCCTCGATGGTCTCCACCGACTCCTCGATATCGGCCTTGGCACTTGCCGTCATGCGGCGGCGGTTGATGGCGCTGCCGATGCCTCGCGTGCTCTTTCTGCCAAGGAAGAAGCCGAGCATGGTCTCGCCAAGTCCGATCAGCTCACCAGCCTTCCGGTTCTGGTGCTCCGCCTCGTCCTGCGCCAGTTCGCGCTCCTCCTTCCTGATCTTTTCGGCGATGCGTTCAAGCTGCGTGGCATATTTTTTTTCGAGCGCATCGACCTCGCGGTCTCGCTCTTCGCGCGCCGCCTGTTGCAGGCGAATGGCGAAATCGCGCTCGCTTTCGTCGTCGTCCCGGAAGAGGCTGGTGGCAGGATGGATCGTGAGCGGCAGGCGTTCGCGACGGTAGAGCCAGTCCGAAAGCGAGCGCTCGTACGCCGAGAGCTTCCGTGCGTTGCCGAGCGTTTCGGGCAGCGCCGCGAATCCTGCGGCTCGCGTGTCCGGGCGATCCGATAGCTCCTGTTGCGTGGCTGCGAGCGGCTGGCTTTTCTCCCAGTCGGGAGTGCCCGCGACATCGATCTCCATGCAGGCGAGTACGAGGCGGCGGCTCTGACTGATGCCGCGTTTGGCGTCCACGAAGTCTACCGAGGCACAACCGATGAGCGCCGGTTCGTAGAGCAGCTCCGCCGAGGCTGGCGATCCACCGGAACGCCGGGCGAGCGCCGCCGCCGGGTCGATGGTGGCCGGGACGAAGAGTTGCTTGATCGAAGGATCGAGTCCTGGCGGCACGGCGGAGTAGCCCGATGGCAGCGGCGTCGCGGCGTTTGTCGTCGAAGCGGATTCGGTGACGGTCGAGGCGACGGGTCGGGGCGAGGCCGCCGGGGGCTGGGCGGGCGAGCTGTTTTTGCGCCCGGCCATGAGCGTTCTTATCTGCGGGCGGGTCATCGGGCCGGAGAGGAAGCTCATCGCCCAGCGGGTCTGGAAGATCACCGGTCGCTCCTCGTGTACGTTGTGCATGAGAAAGACGCGGTTGCCGAGCTTGCTGATGACTGTGTCGAAATCGAACTCCGCGTCCCCTCCGCCCGCCGCGCTGATGGCGCTTTTCAGCCCTTCGAGCACGCGGGCCTTGTCGCGCTCGGCCTGCAACTTGCCGATGAACCAGGTGCCGGTGTTGGTCAGCGCTTTGTAGTCGAGATCGACAGGGTTCTGCGTCACCAGCACGCAGCCGACGCCAAACGCACGGGCCTGCTTGAGCATCGTCATGAGCGGGCGTTTCGAGGGCGGCTCGGCGACCGGCGGCAGGTAGCCAAACACCTCGTCGAAGTAGAGCAGCGCCCGGAGGCTGGAGGTGCCCTGCTGCGAGCGCGTCCAGGTCAGCACGTTTTCGAGCAGCAGCGTGACGAAGAACATCCGCTCGTTCTCCGACAGGTGCGCGAGCGAGAAGATCGCGACCCGTGGCCGCGCGTCGGCGGTGTAGAGCATGGAGGCGATGTCGAGCGGCTGGCCGGAGAGCCAGCTCTGGAAGGAGGGCGAGGCGAGTAGCGCGTTGAACGACATGGCGAGTTCGAAGCGCTCTTTTTCCGGGTAGAAGGTGTTGACATCGAACACACCGATCTGCCGCACGGGCGGATTCTGGATCGAGCCGATCAGCGTGGCCAGGTCGAGGTCCGTGCCCGCCCGCCAGAAGTGCTCGAAGATGGCGGAGAGCAGAATCGATTCGCGGCTCTTGACCGGATCGGCGTCGATGCCGACCAGGCCGCAGAGGGCGCTGACCGTTCCGGCGATGCGCTCGCGGATCGTTTCGGCCTCCGTGTCGAAATCGAGCTTTGGAGCGGCGAGGCTGCCGAGGATGTTCACCGGAATTCCGGCGTCGGAGCCGGGGGTGTAGATCGTAAACTCCCCTGCGGCTTTGAGTTGCCGGATCCGCTCCGGAGCGATGCCCCAGTCGGCGAGTCCGTTCTTCCACATTGCGGCGGTGGCAGCGGCAAGTTCTTCGGGACTCTGGCCCTTGCGCCGCGCCTCGTCCTGGTCGATCCACGGCAGGAAATCTTCGGGCGAGAGATCGGGGAACTGCAAGAGCAGGTTGGTCATGTCGCCCTTCGGATCGACGAGGATCACCGGCACCTTGTCGAGCGCCGCCTCTTCGAGCAGGTCGATGCAGAGGCCGGTTTTGCCGCTGCCTGTCATGCCGACGCAGACCGCGTGCGTGGTCAGGTCGCGTGCGTCGTAATGCACCGGCAAATCGAGCCGCGCGCCCGATTGCAGGTCGTATTCCGCGCCGAGGTAAAAGGAGCCGAGGCGCTCTTCGGGAGCTTTCATGATCCGGGAGGGTAAGATGTTCTCTGTACATCCGCTGAATTAGTAAATAAAGAAATATGTTCTGATCTTTTCAAGAATCGTGTATTTCTGGGAATTGCCGTAAAACAGAATTATCGATGGCCAAGCTTCTCGAACTCAGAGACCTCTCGTTCGGCTACGACAAAGACGGGCCGCTGCTCTTCGAGCATCTGTCGCTCAGCGTGGGCACGGGGGAGTTCCTCATCATCAAGGGCGCGTCGGGGAGCGGCAAGTCAACGCTTTTGCGCCTCATCTGCCGTCTCAACACGCCGCGCTCCGGTTCGATTCTCTTCAAGGGGCGAAACACCGCCAACATTCCGCCGCCCGAGCTGCGCTCGAAGGTGACCTACGTGGCGCAGATTCCGCAGATGATCGAGGGCGCGATTCGCGACAATCTTCTGCTCTCGTTCACTTTCGCACAGGGACGCCGCAAAGCCGCGCCGGACGACGCGACGCTGGAGCGGATGCTCGAAGCGTTCTACCTGCATGGCGTCGGGCTGGAGCAGTCGGCAAGCAAGCTCTCGGTCGGCCAGAAGCAGCGCCTCTCGATCATGCGCGCCATTCTCACCGGGCCGGACATGCTGCTGCTCGACGAGCCTACCTCGGCGCTCGATGCCGAAAGCGCCGCGATGGTCTTCTCGATCATCGAGCGGCTCAACACCGAGGAGGGCAAAACGCTCATCATCGTTACCCACAGCGACTACAGCCCCGCCGTGCCAAGGGTCAGAACGTGCATCTTCCGCAACGGAAACCTCGAATGCGCATGAACCAGATCATTGAAATCTCGATTCCGCAGCTCCTCCTGGCACTGCTCTTCATCGTGGTCGCACAGGTGACCTCGCTCGTGCACAAACTCGGGCTGAACCGGGACATTACGGTTGGCACGATCCGCACCGTCTCGCAGCTTTTCGTGATGGGCTACGCCCTGACCTTCATCTTCGGAGCGCAGAACCCGTGGCTGACGCTCGGCATCTTCGTCGTCATGGTCTTCTCGGCGGTGTTTATCGTGCGAGGGAGGGTGAAGGAAAAGCAGATTCCGTACGAAGTGCCGACCTTTCTGACGATGCTGTCGAGCTACTTCCTCACGGCGCTCTTCGTCTCGTGGCTGGTGATCGGCGTGCATCCGTGGTGGGAGCCGCGCTACTTCATTCCCACGGCGGGGATGGTGATCGGCAACTCGATGTCCGCGCTGGCGATCTCGATCGAGCGCCTCTTCTCGCAGATGCGCCAGCAGCGGGAGGTGGTCGAAATGAAGCTTTGCCTCGGCGCGAACTACAAAGAGGCGAGCCGCGACATTTTCAAGGGAGCGGTCAAGGCGGGGATGATCCCGTCGATCAACGCCATGATGGGCGTGGGCCTGGTTTTCATTCCCGGCATGATGTCCGGCCAGATTCTCGCCGGAGCCGACCCGCTCATCGCCATCCGCTACCAGATCGTCGTCATGTTCATGCTGGTCGGCTCGACGGCAATGAGCACCATCATCGTCACCCACATCATCCGCCGCCGCTGCTTCGGCGAAAGCGAAGAGCTGCTGGTGTCGGCGGAGTGAAGGGGGATAGAGAGGC
>CAYZCF010000102.1:0-10002 GCA_964476855.1 uncultured Chlorobiaceae bacterium | reverse complement strand
ACGCCAATGGGCGTGACGGCATTGTTCAGGGCGTATTCAACCACGGTGCGGTTTTTCTCCTTGCACAGAATGATGCCTATGGAGGCGTTTTCATCTTCTTGCCGCACCTGTTTATCCAGCGCGGTGAGATAAAATTGCATCTTGCCCACAAATTCGGGCTTGAATGTGCCTATTTTCAATTCGATGGCCACAAGGCAGCGCAAGCGGCGGTGGAAGAGCAGCAGATCAATAAAAAACTCTTCACCATCAACACACAGTCGGTATTGGCTGCCCATGAAGGAAAACATGCCCCCCATAGCGCGCAAAAAATCTTCTATGCGGGCAATAAGCGCCCGTTCCAATTCCCGCTCGCTATGCTCTTCGCCAAGCTCAATAAAATCGAAGGTGTATTCGTCTTTAATGGCCAGCTTGGCCTGATCGCGCAAGGCGGGGGTGAGGGCTTTATCAAAATTGGTCTGCCCAAGCAGGGACTTTTCATAGGTTTGGTTGGCAATCTGGTGGATGACCACATTTTTTGACCAGCCGAATTTGCGGGTCATGCGGATATAAAATTCGCGTTCCAGCGGGTCTTTGCAACGCTGGAAAATCGCAAGGTTATGTGACCACCCGATTTGTGCAACCAGTGGTTGCACTCGTGCATCGTCGCGATAAAGCAGGTAAAATTCTCGCATGTAAAAGATGTTCCTGCGCGAAAAACCACTGATTCCGGGAAACGTTGCCCTGAGATCACGGGACAGTTGTTCGGCGATGGACGATCCATGCTCGGCATCAACCTGCCGCTCCA
The DNA here is from genome assembly GCA_964476855.1 of uncultured Chlorobiaceae bacterium. Classification (GTDB taxonomy): domain Bacteria; phylum Bacteroidota; class Chlorobiia; order Chlorobiales; family Chlorobiaceae; genus Chlorobaculum. The sequence goes on along the minus strand of CAYZCF010000102.1, from coordinate 9,218 downwards.
CGATCATCCGTCCAATATCCCAATAAAGGCCGACAAGCTCTTTGTTGACAGACTTGAGAGCTTCGTACTGCGCGGCTCGAACGCGCTCCTTGATCTCGGCCAGAAGGCGCGGATATATCTTTGACAGGTTAGTCATGGGGTACAGGATCAATAGTTCTGATCGGTGAGAAGCGCACAAGCCGTAGGGGAGGCGTGCAAATCTATGTACGAAGAGTACGCCAGATTTTCAAAGAAATCCTCTCGACTTTTCCTGAAAAAATCAACAAGCCAGCAAGCTTGTCGCGTCAACCAATTACCCGCACAGCGCACATCCAGCATCCCGCCGCACCGTCACCTTGCGGAAGTTCATCGTCAGAGCGTCAAATGTCAGCAGTGCGTTCGTCAAAAGCGTGCCGATGCCGAGCAAGCATTTGATCGCTTCGATGGCCTGGATGGAGCCGATGACGCCGGGGAGTGCGCCAATGGGGCCTTGCGGAGTGCCGCCGGTCGGTGCGCCTTCTTCGTGGAACAGGCAGCGGTAGCAGGCAGTTTGGCCGGGGAGGACGGTCATGGTCTGGCCGTTGAAGTTGCCGATTCCGGCGTGGGAATGTGGCTTGGCGGCTTCGTGGCAGGCGCGGGCGATGAGGAATTTCGAGTCGAAGTTGTCTGTGGCGTCGATGATGAAGTCGTAGCCTTCGAGAATTTCCGGGGCGTTGTCCTCGCTCAGCCGGAAGGGGTAGCTCTCGACGGTGATGGCGGGGTCGAGGGCGGCGATTCGCTGGCGTGCCGAGTCGGTTTTGCGCTGGCCGACCGAGGCGGTGGTGTGCAGGATCTGGCGCTGGAGGTTCGAGAGATCGACCGTGTCGCCATCCATGAGGCCGATGGTGCCGACGCCTGCCGCCGCGAGGTAGAACGCGACGGGGGAGCCGAGGCCGCCCGCGCCGATCACCAGCACCTTCGAGTGGAGCAGCTTCTCCTGCCCCGCCTCGCCGACTTCCGGCAGCGCGAGGTGGCGGGCGTAGCGCTGGCGTTGCTCTTCGCTGAGACTCACGTCCGCTTCTCCGCGGGCAGCGGGTTGTTGTAGGCCGCGTCCCAGTTCTTGAAGACCGGCTCCAGATTTTTTGCTCGCAGGGCGGCGCAGAACGCCTCGGCGCTCCGGTCGTCGCACACCTCGAACTGGCTCGCTCCGGCCGTCTCTGCCTCGACGTAGCCGCCGACGGTGGTGCGGCTGGCGATGCTCATGCGGGTGACGCCGAGGCCCGCCATGCCGTCCCGGAATTGCGAGCTTTCGCGGGTCGAAAGCACCAGATCGACATCCGGCATTCCGATTCGGAAGGCGAATATCATTCGCGCGAGGAAGCGATCCGGGACCGTGAAGCCGGGCTGGAAGCCGCCCTCCTGCGGGCGGATGCGGGGAAAGGAGACCGTGACGCCTGCTTTCCAATACGTTTTGCACAGATACCGCGCGTGGCGCAACACGGCGAGCGCTTCGCTGACCGGCTCAGACAGGCCGAGGAGCGCGCCGATACCGACGCTTCGGATGCCGCCGATGATGGCGCGTTCCGGCGTTTCGAGCCGTTCGAGAAAATCCTGCTTCGGCCCCCAGCGGTGCAGCTCGCGGTAATTGTCCGGATCGTAAGTCTCCTGGTAGATCGTCATGCCGGTGCAGCCACATTCGGCCAGGCCGCGATACTCGGCGACGCTCATCGGAAAAGCCTCGACGGCTACGCGCGGCATGTGGCGGGCGGCGATTTCGACGGCGCGGCGCAGATAGTCGAATCCCACCGAGTTAGTGCGCTCGCCGGTGAGCAGCAAGACGTCGCCGACGCCGAGAGCCTTCATCGCGAGCAGCTCCTTTTCGATTTCGTCAGTATCCAGCTTGCGGCGCGGCGAACGCCTGTTCGACGCGAAGCCGCAATAGACGCAGCCGCTTGAACAGAAGTTTGAGAGGTAGAGCGGTGCGTAGAGCGAAATGATGCGCCCGAAGCGCCGCAGTGTGACCGCCTGCGCTTCGGTGGCGAGCCGTTCGAGCGACTCGTCGTCCGTTTGCCGCAATAGCGGCTCGATGTCAGCCGAGAGCCGCTCGTCGGTCAGCCATGCGGGAAGCGCGATCATGACGCCGCTCCGAGGAACGAGGTGAGCGGGCTGGTGGCGACCGCCGCGCCGGAGCGAGGCATCAGGCCAGCGTTGCGCGCCTCGAATCCAGCCTCGACCGCCTTTGCGAATGATCTCGCCATCGCCGCCGGATCGCAGGCCACCGCCACGGCGCTGTTGACCAGCACCGCTTCGCACCCCATCTCCATCGCCGCGCACGCCTCCGACGGCGAACGCAGCCCGGCATCGACGATGACCGGAATGTTGCTCTCGCGGATGATGATTTTCACCATCTCGGCGGTCGAAAGTCCCTGTCCGCTGCCGATAGCCGAGCCGAGCGGCATCACCGAGCTGCACCCGACCTCTTCGAGGCGCTTGGCGAGCACCGGGTCAGCCGGAATGTAGGGCATGACGATGAACCCTTCGGCGGCGAGAATTTTGCACGCTTCGTAGGTCTCGATGGGATCGGGCATCAGATGGTGCGGATTCGGGTGAATCTCCACCTTGATGAAGGGGCTGCCGGAAAGCTCGCGCGAGATGTGCGCCGCCTTGACCGCCTCCTTTGCCGTGGCCGCGCCGGAGGTGTTGGGCATCAGCGTGAGGCCCTCGATTGCCGAAAGCGGCCCGAAAAGATCATCCTCGGCCTGTTCGCGGTTGAAGCGCCTCAGCGCCACCGTGACGAGCTGCGTGCCCGACGCGCGGACAGCCTCGATCATCGCTGAAGTGCTGCTGAATTTGCCGGTGCCGAGAATCAGGCGGGATGAGAAGGTGTATGTGCCTAAGCGAAGTGAATCCATGGAGTTACAGTAACAGTCTTTGACCTGGCGGCGATCAGCCTCCGCCAGCGAAAACAAGAATTTCGACCTGATCCCCGTCCTGCAAGATACACGACTCTCGCTGGTCGGGACGCACGATATGTTCGTTGACCACCACAGCCACCGACTGACGGCCAGCGTCCGCGATGCAGAGAAGGTCGGCGACCGTCGCGCCCGCAGGAATTTCCCTGCGCTCGCCATTCAGGATGATGCCGATTGTGGACATGGGAAATGGATAGTGATAAACGGTTTGTGTCGTGCCTGACGACAAATATACATGTTCCGCGTTGGCCTCAAAATGAAATGTACGTGCGAGCTTTTTCCTGCGGTCGGAATTGAAGAGAAGAGGGCAACCGCAAGGGTTGCCCCTACAGTAATCAATTATCCATTGTCCATTCTCACCCCTCGATGCCCTCGAAGAGCGCGGTGCTGAGGTAGCGTTCGCCGGTGCTCGGGATGATGGCGACGATGGTTTTGCCTGCCGACGACGAGCGCTTCGCCACTTCGAGGGCTGCGTATACAGCCGCGCCCGACGAGATGCCGCAGAGAATGCCCTCCTGCGCGGCAAGCGCTCGTGCCGTCGAGATGGCGTCTTCATTGCTTACCGTCACCACTTCATCGAGGAGCGACACATCGAGCACCTCCGGCACGAAACCCGCGCCGATACCCTGGATTTTGTGCGGTCCGGCGGTTCCGCCCGAGAGCACCGGCGAGGCTGACGGTTCGACGGCGATGCTTTTGAAGCCGGGCTTCAGCGCCTTGATGAAGCGCGAGGTTCCGGTGATGGTGCCGCCCGTGCCGACGCCCGCCACGAGCATGTCAACCCGGCCTTCGGTGTCGTTCCAGATTTCAGGGCCGGTGGTTGCCTGGTGAATCCTCGGATTGGCCGGATTGCGGAACTGGCCGGGGTTGAAGCTGTTCTTTTCAGCCTCCACGATCCGCGCCGCCTCCTCGATGGCTCCTTTCATCCCCTGCGCGCCGGGTGTCAGCACCAGCTCCGCGCCGAGGTAGCGCAGCAGCTTGCGCCGTTCGATACTCATGGTTTCGGGCATCGTGAGCAGCAAACGGTAGCCGCGCTGGGCGCAGACGAAGGCGAGCGCGATGCCGGTGTTGCCGCTGGTCGGCTCGACGATGAGCGTACGCGCGTCAATCTTTCCCTCCGCTTCGGCGGCTTCGATCATCGCCCTGCCGATGCGATCCTTGACGCTGCCGAGCGGATTGAAGAATTCGAGCTTGAGGAGAATGTCGGCTTCGAGTCCCTCTGCGAGCTTGTTGAGCCGCACCAGGGGGGTGCGTCCGATGGTGTTCGTGATGTTTGCGATGGTGGCCATGTCATTGAAATTTAGATAGTTGCAAGGGCTTGCAGGAGGTCTGCTTCGAGATCCTCCGCGTTTTCGATGCCAATCGACAGTCGCACCAGGTCGTCGGTGCAGGCGCGGCGGTCGCGCTCGGCCTGACTCAGCGGGCCGAGGGTCATGCGCGCGGGCGAGGCGACGAGCGACTCCACGCCGCCGAGGCTGTCGGCGATGACGAAGAGCTTCAGGGCGCCGATCATCTTCCGAACCGCCGGAAGTCCGCCGCGAAGCGCGATGGTGAGCATTCCGCCGAAGCCGCTCATCTGGCTTTTTGCCAGCTCGTGCTGCGGGTGCGACGGCAGGCCGGGGTAGATGAAGCGGCTCACCGCCGGATGCTTTTCGAGCGCTCGCGCCAGATGCAGCGCGTTTTTCTGGTGCTCCTCCATGCGGATTTTCAGCGTTTTTATACCACGCGCGATCAGCCAGCAATCCCACGGGCCGGGAATCGCGCCCGCCGCGCCCTGGTAGTTCCGTATCGTGTGGTGCAGGTGGTTGTCCGACACGACCACCGCCCCACCGATGACATCGCTGTGGCCGCCGAGGTACTTGGTGGTCGAGTGAACGACGATGTGCGCACCGAGGTCGAGCGGGCGCTGGAAATACGGGCTGGCGAAGGTGTTATCGACAGCGAGCACGATGCCGCGCTCATCGGCGATCTTCGCAAGGGCGCGGAGGTCGCAAATCTGCAAGAGCGGGTTCGAGGGCGTTTCGACCCAGATCATGCGGGTTTCCGGGCGGATGCTCGCCAGATAGCTCTCCGTCGCCTCGCTCGCCGCGTAGGAGGTTTCGACCCCCCACGGGCGCATGAGCTGCTCGAAAATCCGGTAGCTGCCGCCGTACACATCGAGGCTGGAGACGACGTGATCGCCCGGCTTGAGCAACTGCAACGCGGCCATCATCGCCGCCACGCCGGAGGCGAAGGTGGTGCCGTACTTGCCATTTTCCAGCAGGGCGAGGGTCGATTCGAGCGCCGAGCGCGTCGGGTTGCCGATACGCGAATAAAAGAACTCCCCCCGCTCGTCGAGGCTCGGGCGCGCGAAGGTCGAGGTCTGGTACACCGGCGGCGTCACCGATCCGGCGCAGCGTTCCGGCGTATTTCCGTCATGGATGGCGATGGTTTCAAAGTGCATGGCTGTGTTGCTCGTTCGTGATTGCGGATGTACAGGCAAGGTAAGCAGAATTCACGGTTCCTCCTTTTCCCGGAACAGCTTCCACTGGAAACCGGGCTTGACGCTGTCGCTATCTCGCAGTTAACGATTGTTACGATTTATCGGGCTTTTTTCCAAACAAACAGTTTTCGCCGGGCGATTTTGCGGGAGCGGATCGGCGTGTCCACCCTGATTTTCTCCTCCGAGCGCTCTGGAATTTTCTTCGGCGGAGGCTTTCAATTAGTTAGCGTATTTGCTAACTTTAGCGATGAGCTATGAAATCGAATATTTTCATCCTCGCATCGAGGCGGAGCTCGACCGGTGGCCGTCGAGTATCAGGGCGGATTTCAGAAAAATTTCGCTGCTTTTGGTGGAGTACGGCCCGCAAGTCCGGATGCCGTATTCCAAAGCTATGGGCGATGGATTGTTCGAGATGAGGCCGAAAGGCAGGGACGGTATCGGCAGAGTGTTCTACTGCTATGTGAAAGGCAAAAGGATCATCATTTTGCATAGTTTCATCAAAAAGTCTCAGAAGACGCCACACAAAGAGTTGCAGCTTGCCCGAAAAAGAATGCAGGAGGTTCAATAATGGAAGATTTGAAATATCAGCCGGTGCGCTATGATGTTGCGGCAGCTATCAAGAAGGATCTTGAAAACGAGGAGTTTCGCAAGGAGTATGAAGCGCTTGAGCCGAAGTACGCGCTGATCCGGGAGTTGCTTGAAGCGCGGAAGAACTCCGGCATGACGCAGGAGGCGGTTGCCAGCAAGATCGGCACGACCAAAAGCGCCATCTCCCGGCTGGAGGGCGGCAGCCAACATGCGCCATCCATCGCCACGCTGAGAAAATACGCCGAGGCGGTTGGCTGTGAATTGGTGATCAGGCTGGAGCCGAAAAAGAAATCCGCCGACGCCTGAATCTGTCGGTCGTGGTGAGTGACGGACAACGTATTCCGTAGGGGCAGACCTGCGTGTCTGCCCTTGACATCGATTCAGCTTGTTGCCGGTTGTCATCGGCGAGCGCTTATTGCCGAACGCGCACTGTTTCAGTATCTTCTCCGTAGTCGTTCACACCCGGCACACCCCGGCAGCATCGTTCAATTATCGATAGATTGACATGGCAAATCCCGAACATCTGGCAATTTTCAAGCAGGGCGTTGAGGTTTGGAACAAGTGGCGGGCGGAGAATCCGAAGATACGACCGGATTTGAGTTGGGTTGATTGAAAAAAGAGTATGGGCGGCAACAACAAGTAGTTCGATGGGTCTGAACTCGGTGTTAATTTAAATAGTGAAAATATTTCTTGATTACGTTTAATCCCGGTCGAAGTTAGGGCATTCTGATATATGTTTCTGTTACAATTTTAACCAACTCAATTTTATTTAATCCAGCTTTTTTTATGCCAAAATCTTGCCCGATCAACCTCTGACAGAATTTAAAAAAATGTTATAAGAACCAAAGTTTTGCATTTTTATTTTTTTATCAAAAATGAGTGAAAAATGTTGTTTTTATATGTTTTTTTTCTTGACTTTCGTGTCTATATTTTGTATATTATGATAATTGGCTGGAGTGGTTTTTTTGCTTAATTAAGAGCAAAAAAATGAAAAGCCCCAAACGACATAAATAAATGATGAGATATGAATTTAAATTAAAAAATGGTTACTCTTTGTTTTCTGATGATCTTGAAAATGATGAATTGGTTTTTTTTCATGGGACTTTCGAGAGGAATTATAAGTCCATATGTCAGTATGGATTTAAGTCAGCAAAAGAACTGACTGGTGACGGGCTATCATCGGTATGTTATTTCAACAAAAGTGCTTCGGCTCTCCATTATGTAATCAGTGAAAGGCAACATGGCGACAACATGGTTGTCTTTGCTGTTCGCTTCAAGAAAGAGGATATGAGCCGTATTGCGGTTAAGGATGAGGAAATACATGTATTTATTCCTGAAATACAGCCTATTATTATCGATGAGCGCGTTGTTCCGGCAGATTATGTTCATAGATGTGTATGTGGATAGGACTATAGTCATGTCCTATGATTGGTAAATTTCAAAGGAAAGCTCGGTATAAAAACGGGCTTTCCTTTTTTTGACTTTACTCAATTCTGATGCTGCACTTAACTCTGGAATCTACCTTCTTTCAGTGCCCTCCGAATCGTCGATACCACAACTATCCATAAGGGTACAAAATGTATCCCGTACTTGCTCTGTATTTTATTGCTATCTTACTTCCCTCAAAACAGAAAACCGGCTTTTTCTGCCGGTTTTCTCTCAATGATCCGCTGCCAAATCAGACACGTCAGGCTTTCCCCGCTCAATGCTCGACCTGCTACGCCTCCGCGCTGGCGGCTTTTTTCCCAAACAGCCGGAAGCGTTGCATGTTGAACTGGAAGTAGAGGTAGCAGCCGAAGCAGAAGCCGCAGAGCGCTACAAGTGCGGCGAGGGCTACCATGCCGGAGATGATCCAGCCGGTAAGCGGGGCGTCGAAGAGAAATGCGAGCTGCGCCGCGCCGAGCATGATGACGGCTATCGAGTTGTTGAAGCGCATCAGGAGCGGGCTTTCGGTCGCGGCGTTCCGGTTCAGCTTTGCGAACAGGCGCGAACCTGCGAAGTAGATGAGGCTCGCTTTCTGGCCCCAGAGCACCGCCGGAAGCACGACGAAAAACAGCGCGGTGGTGACGAGCGGCTGCTGGAAGAGGTAACCGAGCGTAATGCCGATGAGGAGCAGGCTCCGGTTGAGGGTGACGATGGGCATCGGAATGCCGTTGCTTGTCGAATGCGCTGACATGGGTATCAAGAGCTTGTGTTCATGGAGTAGCGTCTGAACGATGAGCGTCAAATGCCGTATTTTCTGTTTTGAAATTAACAATCGTTAATTAGATTTCCAAATGCTCGCCGTTGTCGTCAGAATTGCACGGCGGCGGGACGCGATCGATAATCATCAGGAAAAAAATCCCCTTTTATGAGTTTTCAGACCGACACCATCCATGCCGGAGTGGCTCCGGACAAGGCTTACGGCGCGATCATGACGCCGATCTACCAGAGTTCGACCTTTGTTTTCGAAGACATCGGCAAGACTCGCGGCTTCGATTACACCCGCAGCGGTAACCCGACCCGCAAGGCGCTTGAAGACAGCCTCGCCGCGCTTGAAGGGTGCTCGTGCGCGGTCGCCGTAACCACCGGCATGGCGGCGATTGCCACCGTGATGCATCTGTTCCAGAGCGGCGACGAGATCGTCTGCACCGATGACTGCTACGGCGGCACGGCGAGATTGCTCCGCACCTTCGCCGAACATTTCAGTCTCCGCGTCCACTTTGTCAATCTTCGCGACATCGGCGTCATCGAGGCGCATCTCAACGAAAAGACCCGCGCGATCTGGATCGAGACGCCCTCCAATCCGCTCCTGAATCTTGTCGATATTGCCGCCGTGACGGCGTTCGCCAAGGCGCGGGGATTGCTGTCGATCGTGGACAACACCTTTCTGTCGCCCTATTTGCAGCAGCCGTTCAAACTCGGCGCGGACATCGTCGTGCACTCGACCACCAAATATCTCAACGGCCACTCCGACGTGGTGGGCGGCGCGATTCTCTCGAACCATCCCGATCTCGACGAGAAGCTCAAGTTTCTGGTCAACACGCTCGGCACCTGCGCCCAGCCCTTCGATTGCTGGCTGGTGCTGCGCGGCATCAAGACGCTGGTGCCGCGCATGAAGGAGCACGAGCGCAACGCGCGTATTGTCGCGGAGTTCCTCGACAGCCATGCGAAGGTGAAGCGCGTTTTCTATCCCGGCCTCGAAAGCCATCCGCAGCACGAGCTGGCCAGGCGCCAGC
>CAYZCF010000101.1:0-10040 GCA_964476855.1 uncultured Chlorobiaceae bacterium | reverse complement strand
AGCAGGCCGTACTCTACGATCCGAATCTCGATGCCACCTATCCGATAAACAATGCCGACGCGAAAGGATACGGCTTCGAGCTCGAAGCGGAGTACAAACCCTCAAGCGCCCTGAAATGCTACGGCTCGTTCTCGTGGAACCGCTTCTCATTCGATCAGGATATTCGCTCGGATGCTCCCGGCAACCCGATCCTTGCCATCGAAGGCAACCAGGTGCCCGACGCGCCGGAGTTCATGGCCAAAGGCATCGTCAGCTACACCGTCGGCGACTTCACCATTTCACCGGTCGTCCGTTACTCATCAGCGCGTTATGGCGACGTGCGGCACCAGCAGAAGATCGATGGCGCGACGCTCGTTGACCTCGACCTGACATGGAGCACAGCGATGGCCGGATTCCGGAACGTGGACTGTTCGCTCTCGTTCATCAACCTGTTCGACAAAAAATACGTCAGCCTGATCAGCACCTCAGACTACAAAACACTGAACAGCTCCTATCAGCCTGGCGCGCCCTTCACGGTGGTCGCCTCGGTCGCGGTGCACTACTGACCGGTTGTTTCCGAATATGTTCTCCCTGTTCTTTCTCCGTTACACCTCCCCGGCGGCGCTCCACCGCCGGGATTTATTCATCTTGTATTCTATATTTACATATGATTATTTATTGCAACGTAACGGACAGAGCGCGTGAGCAAAATAAAAGACCCCATCGGAATCGAAGGTTCGATCTGGTTCCAGAAATCACAGAGCCGCTTTCTCGGGGGCGACCGGATTGCCCTGCTTGAAAAGATCGACGAACTCGGTTCGATCAACAGCGCGGCCAAAGCGGTCGGCATCAGCTACAAAACCGCCTGGCACCTGGTGAACATGATGAACAACCTCTCCGACAAACCGCTCGTTGACCGCATGACCGGCGGCAAGGGCGGCGGCGGCACCGTGCTCACCCGCGAGGGGCGGCAGGTGATCGAAAAGTACCGCATCGTGCAGGAGGAGCACCGCAAGTTCCTCGAAAATCTCGAAGAGCGGCTCGGCGACACCGGCAACCTCTACCAGTTCCTGCGCCGCATCTCGATGCGAATCAGCGCGCGCAACACCTTCTCCGGCGTCATCACCGAAATCACGCGAGGCGCGGTCAACGCCGAAATCATCATCACGCTCAACGGCGGCCAGGAGATCGCTTCGACCATCACTAACGGCGCGGTCGATAACCTCGGTCTGAAAACGGGCATGAGCGCCTACGCCATCGTCAAGTCGAGTTCGGTCATGGTGGGCCGCGACCTGCAAGGCAAAAAACTGAGCGCCCGCAACGTCATCTGCGGCACGGTGCAACGTGTGATCGAAGACCAGGTCAACAGCGAAATCGACATCGAAATCGGCGGCAGCAACAGCATTTCCGCCATCATCACCAAAACCAGCACCAGCAAACTCGACCTCAAAGAGGGCCAGCAAGTCTGCGCCATATTCAAAGCATCTGACGTCATTGTCGGCGTGAACTGATTGGTGGATTGAGTGGACGAAGTGGACGTTGTGGACTTACAGGAGAGCTTTTTTCCGTCCGCCAAGCCCACTTCGTCCACCAAAACTGACGCCCATCGCTATAACGGCAAAAACACAACGAAAACCACAACCACTCATGAAAAAACGCTTTAAAACCATCCTCTTCGCTCTTCTGCTCGTCATAACCACCTCTCCGGCATTTGCCGGTGAAATCCGCCTGTCGGCGGGAGCGGGCATGAAACCGGTGCTTGACGTGCTGTCGGGAAACTTCGCGAAAGCCCATCCCGGCGCGACCTTCATCAAAAACTACGCGGCTGCGGGTGCGCTTGCGTTGCAGATCGAGAACGGCGCTCCGGCGGATGTCTACATCTCCGCAGATTCAAAATGGGTGGAGTATCTCAAGGCGCGAAAGCTGCTCGCCCCGGAATCGATAACTCCTTTTGCCTGGAACGAGATCGTGGTGATCGGCGCTCCGGTGCGGAAAGTCTCGTCGATGAATGACCTGACGAAGCTCGGCAGAATCGCTCTCGGCAATCCGAACAGCGCGCCCGCCGGTGAAATGGCGATGGATGCGATCATATCCGCCGGTCTCGAACATCAGCTTGCCGGAAAGCTGGTCATGACGCGCGACATGCCGCAGTCCCTGATGTACGCCGAAACCGGCGCGGTCGATGCTGCCTTCGTGCACCTCACCGAAGCACTCACTGCCAGAAAGGCGAAAATACTCTTCACCGTGCCTCACGCGCTTTACAACAGAACCCCCTTCACGATGGCGCTAACCCCAACCGGAGCTGCCAACGCCGACGCGAGATCATTTTTCAGCTACCTGAAAAGCGACAGAGCTAAAAGCATTTTGAAGAGGTATGGGTACCTGATGAAGTAGCGACAACGATCACGACTCCCCCTCAGCTCGACAACCTCTCCACCGTGAACACCCCCTGCACTTTGCGCAGTTTGTCCATCAGCGTGGTGAGTTTATCGGTGTTTTTGACGAAGATCATCAGGTTGCAAGTGAAAATGCCGTCTTTGGCGTTCAGGGCGATAGTCCGGATGTTGGTGTCGAACCGGGAGATGACACCGGTGATCTGGTTGGTCATGCCGATCTTGTCTTCGCCGACGATGCGGATGCCCGCGAGGAAATCGGTGTCAACCTTGCGGTTCCAGGCGACCGAGACGATGCGCTCGCTCTTGACTGAGTTTTCGTTAGTGACGTTGAGGCAGTTCTTGCGGTGAATCTTGACCGTGCCCTCGGTGGTCACGAAGCCAATAATGTCATCACCCGGCACCGGATTGCAGCATTTGGCGTAAGAATAAGAGATATTGTTCAGCCCGGCGATGGTCACTTCGTCCTTCTGATGGCCAAGACGCTCCTGCACTTCGCGGGCGATTTCGGCGAAATCCTTGTGCGGAACCTTGACCTGAGCCGGAATCTCTGGCGCTTCGCCGCTCCTGCCGTGCGGTCTGGTAATGCTCTCCATCACCTCTTCGCTGCTGATCTGCTGGTTGGCAAGCGCGCTGAAAAGGTCGGCGGGCGTCTTGATGCCATGCTTGCGGATCGCGTGAATGGCGTCGTTCTCGGTCAGAAGCTTCTTGGTTCCGGAGATCATCTTTTCCCAGATACCGCGCCCCTTCTCGATCTCCTGGCGGCGCTCCTCGTTGATGGCCGCCCTGATCTTGAGCTTGGCTCGGTGCGTCACCACGATCTTCAGCCAGTCCGCCTTTGGCTTCTGGCTCTTTGACGTAATCACCTCGACGCGGTCGCCCGACCGCAGCTCGGCGTTCAGCCGCACGATCTTGCCGTTGACCTTCGCGCCGATGCAGCCGTTGCCGATTTCGGTGTGGATGGCGTAGGCGAAGTCGATGGGCGTGGCTCCGGCGGGCAGAATCTTCATGTGCCCCTTCGGAGTGAAAACGTAAATCTCGTCGTGGTAGAGACTTAGCTTGAAGCCTTCCATGAAGGCCGAAGCGGTGTCGGCATCCTTGATCAGCTCCCTCGCCCACTTGAGAAACGAATCGACCGCCGCGTCGTCCCTGGAGATCTTCTCCTTGTAGCGCCAGTGCGCCGCGACGCCGAGTTCGGCAAATTCGTGCATACGGCGTGTTCTGATCTGCAACTCGATAACGTAACCTTTCGGCCCGATAATCGCCGAATGGAGCGACTGGTAGCCGTTATGCTTCGGGATGGAGATGTAGTCCTTGAAGTGTTGCGGTATCGGTGGAAACTTCTGCGTGATGTAGCCGTAAACGGCAAAGCAGTCCGAAAGCTTGTCCGTATCGATGATGACGCGAATGCCGTAGAGATCGTGGATGTCGTCGAACTCCTTGTTCTTCATCCGCATCTTGTTGTAGATCGAATAGAGATGTTTTGCTCGTCCCTGCAATTCGACGGCGAATCCCTGCTTTTCGAGATCCTCCCTGATTGGCGCGATCATCTTGTTGAGGTAGGAGATGCGCTCGTTCCTGCTCAGGCGCACCTTCTTGAGCAGGAAGTCGTACATCTCCGGGTCGATATACATCAGGGCGAGATTCTCCAGATCGACCTTCATTTTACCGAGACCGAAGCGGTGGGCGAGCGGCGCGTAGATGTCGCGCGTTTCGAGCGCCATACGCACGCGGCGATGCTCCGGGAGAGAATCGAGGGTGCGCATGTTGTGCAGGCGGTCGCAGAACTTGATCAGGATGACGCGAATATCCTTGACCATCGAGAGCAGCATCTTGCGAAACCCTTCAGCCTCGGTGGTTTCGCGGTTGACCATGATTTCGGAAATCTTGGTCAACCCCTCGACGATGTCGGCAACCTCGACGCCCAGCTCGGCGGAGATATCCTCGTAGGTGTAGCCGCTGTCCTCGATGACGTCATGCAGCAGCGCCGCCGCGACCGATACGCCATCGAGCGGCAGCTCGGTGACGAGCAGTTTTGCCACTTCGACCGGATGGTAGAAGAACGGCTCGCCGGAGGCGCGCTTCTCCCCTTCGTGAGCGCGATAGCACATGAAAAACGCACGCTGGATGAGCGACTCGTCATAGTTCTTGAGGTTCGCCCGGCAAAGCCGCAGTATTTCGTGCAGTTTCGAGTAATGTTCCTGTTCTATCTGGGCCAGCATGGAGGTACGCTTCTCCGGAATTGGAATTTGTTATCGTCTGATCTGCTAAACTATTATGATATGAAAACGGCGCTTCAGGTCAATGCTTTTCACTCCGTCATTTGCCCGATTCGCTCCTGAAGCATCAGAATTTCGTCACGCAGGTATGCGGCTTTTTCGTAATCGGTCTCGGCGGCGGCCTTCCGCATTTCGGCGTTCATCTCCGCCACCATCAGCACCACGTCGCTACGGCTCATGCTGTCGAGCAGGCCACGCAATTCGAGTTCGGGGCGCTTCTGCAAACCGAGCCGCTTGCGGCGATAGCGCTCCTCGGCGTCCGCCACGCTGGTGGTGTTGAGCACCTGATCGACCGATTTGACGATGGAGCGAGGCTCGATGCCGTGCTTTTCGTTGTGCGCCTGCTGGATGCGGCGGCGGCGGTCGGTTTCGTCGAGCACCTCGCGCATCGAGTCAGTGATCTTGTCGGCATAGAACAGCACCTTGCCTTCGAGGTTTCGCGCCGCCCGCCCGGCGATCTGCATGAGCGACTTGGCGTCGCGCAGGAACCCCTCCTTGTCGGCATCGAGAATCGCCACCAGCGCCACCTCCGGCAGGTCGAGCCCCTCGCGGAGGAGGTTCACGCCGACCAGCACGTCGATGTCGCCCGCGCGAAGTTCGCGCAGAATCTGCATCCGTTCGAGGCTCTTGATCTCGGAGTGGAGGTACTGCGAGCGCAACCCGACCTTGCGGAAATAGCTGTGCAGGTCTTCGGCCATGCGCTTGGTGAGCGTCATGACGAGCGATTTCTGCCCTTTGGCGATACGCTCGCGGACGCGGGCCAGGAGGTGGTCGATCTGCCCCGCGACCGGATAGACCTCGATCACCGGATCGAGCAGGCCGGTCGGGCGGACAACCTGCTCGACCACCACGCCGCCGGAGCGCATCAGCTCGTGCTGCGCCGGGGTCGCCGAGACGCAGATCACCTGCGGCACCATCTCCTCGAACTCCTCGAAGCGTAGCGGGCGGTTGTCGAGCGCGGACGGGAGCCGGAAGCCGTGCTCGACGAGCACCGTCTTGCGCGAGCGGTCGCCGCCGTACATGCCGCGAATCTGCGGGAGCGTGACATGCGACTCGTCCACGACGACGAGGAAGTCTTCGGGGAAGTAATCAAGTAGGCACCACGGCCGCTCGCCCGGCTTGCGCCCCGCGATGTGGCGGGCGTAGTTCTCGATGCCGGAGCAGTAGCCCAGCTCCTTCATCATTTCGAGGTCGTAGCGCGTACGCTCTTCGAGCCGCTGCGCCTCCACCAGCTTCTCCTCGGCGCGGAGCGTGTTCAGCCGCCCGGCCAGCTCGTTCTCGATGGCGAGCATCGCCACCTCCAGCTTCTCGCTGTCGGCCACGAACTGCCGCGCCGGGTAGATGAAGGCGTACTCGTCCTGGCCGATGATCTCGCCGCTTTTGGGATCGAAGGTCTGGATGGAGTCGATCTCGCTGCCGAAAAATTCGATGCGCAGCGCCAGCTCCTCGTGGCCCGGCACCAGGTCGATCACGTCGCCGCGCACCCGGAAGCGCCCCGGCGAAAGATCGACGTCGTCGCGGAAGTAGTGCAGCGCCACGAGCTTCTGCAGAAACTCGTCGCGATCCAGCTCCATTCCCTGCCGCAACTCCACGATCTGCGCCATCCAGTCCTCCGGCGAACCGAGGCCGTAGATGCAGCTCACCGAGCTGACCACGATCACGTCGTTCCGCCCGCTGAGCAAGGCGCTCGTCGCCCGCAGACGGAGCCGCTCGATCTCGTCGTTGATCTTGAGGTCCTTGGCGATGTATTTGTCCATCGACGGGATATACGCCTCGGGCTGGTAAAAGTCGTAGTAACTGATGAAGTATTCGACCGCGTTGTGCGGAAAGAACTGCTTCAGCTCGCCGTAAAGCTGCGCGGCGAGCGTCTTGTTGTGACTCAGCACGAGCGTGGGGCGGTTCACCTGGGCGATGACGTTCGACACCGTGAAGGTCTTGCCGGAACCGGTCACGCCAAGCAGCGTCTGCCAGCGGTCGCCCCGCAGCACCCCCTCTGTCAGCGCTTTGATCGCCGCAGGCTGGTCGCCCGTCGGGCTGTATGGACTTGCAAGACTGAACTCACCGCCCCTGTTTCCTTCTCCAAAAATCATAGACCCAAACTCTCCCGCAATGCTCGATACCGTTGATAATAGCCACTACAAGAACTAATTGCGTCTGCTGATAGTTCTTGAGGCCAATCCGTCATGTGATGACGACTCCGGCGCGCCTGCCGGTTTTTTAACGTCACTTTGCCGGAATTTTCGTAATGTAGGGTTTTGTTTGAACCGGAACGAGCGGCTATCGGGCTGATTCTTTCTATGACGGCGATGAAGAACTATGTCCAACAGCTCTTTACTGAAATCAACGGCCAGAATCCTCACCTTCGGGTTGGCGCTGCTCCATCTCATATCCTGTACATCCATGATGCCTGAAACCAAGACGAACCAGAACGAAAGTTATCCATACACCACCGTCCCCGGCGACTCGCTGCACACGCGGATTTACCGGCTGAAAAACGGCCTCACCGTTTACATGAGCCCCTACCACGACGAGCCGAGAATCTACACCTCCATCGCCGTGCGGGCGGGCAGCAAGAACGACCCCGCCGAAACCACCGGCCTTGCGCACTACCTCGAACACATGCTTTTCAAGGGCACCGACTCGATCGGCTCGCTCGATTACGCCAAAGAGCACACCGAGCTGGAAAAGATCATCGAGCTGTACGAAAAGTACCGCGCCACGAGCGACCCAGAGCACCGTGCGGCGATCTACCGCGACATCGACAGCATCTCGAACGTCGCGGCGCAGTTCACCGTGCCGAACGAGTACGACAAGCTGCTCAACTCCATCGGCGCGAAGGGCACCAACGCCTACACCTGGGTGGAGCAAACGGTCTACATCAACGACATTCCGTCGAACGAACTCGACCGCTGGCTGACCATCGAGGCCGAGCGCTTCCGCAATCCGGTGATGCGCCTCTTCCACACGGAGCTGGAAACGGTCTACGAAGAGAAGAACATGACGATGGACAGCGACAGCCGCAAGCTGTGGGAGGAGCTGTTCGGCGGCCTCTTCACCCGCCACACCTACGGCACGCAGACCACCATCGGCAAGGCGGAGCACCTCAAAAAGCCCTCGATCAAAAACGTCATCGACTACTACCGCTCCTGGTACGTGCCCAACAACATGGCGATCTGCATCGCGGGGGACTTCGATCCCGACGCGACGATCCGCCTGATCGACGAGAAGTTCTCGAAGCTCGAGCCGAAAGAGGTGCCGGAGTTCCATCCGCCGGTCGAACCGGCCATCACCAAACCGGTCGTCAAAACCGTCACCGGCCCGGAGGCTGAGGAGCTGGTGCTCGGCTTCCGCTTCGGCGGCGCCGATTCGCGCGATGCCGACATGCTGGCGCTCGTCGACAAGATTCTCTTCAACCAGACCGCCGGCCTGATCGACCTGAACCTCAACCAGCAGCAGAAGGTGCTCGAAGGGGGCTCGATGCTGGTGCTGATGAAGGACTACTCGGCGCACATCCTCAGCGCCAAGCCGCGCGAGGGCCAAAGCCTCGACGAGGTGAAGGCACTCCTGCTCGAACAGCTCGACCTCGTCAGGAAGGGCGAGTTCCCCGACTGGCTGGTGACAGCGGTGATCAACGACATGAAGCTCGAAGAGCTGAAATCGTACGAGTCGAACCGCGGACGCTCCGAGGCGTTCGTTGACGCCTTCGTCTGGGGCATGGCGTGGGATCGTCAGGTCAGCCGCTTCGAGCGCCTCGAAAAGATCACCAAGGCGGAGATCGTCGAATTCGCCAAACTGCACTACGGCGAGAACTACGTCGCCATCTACAAAAAACACGGCCAGCGCGAGAGCGAGGCAAAAATCCAGAAGCCGCCGATCACGCCGATCAAGGTCAATCGCGACCGCTCGTCCGACTTCGCCGAAAAGCTGCTCGCCAAAAAGAGCGGCGAGGTGCAGCCTGTGTTCGTCGATTTCAAAAAGGACATCGGCTACCACGACCTCACGCCGGAGATCAGCCTCAACTACGTGGCGAACAGGGAGAACGAGCTGTACAGCCTCTACCTCATGTTCGACGCCGGCTCGAACCAGAATCGCAAGATCGACACGGCGCTCGACTACCTCTCGTACCTCGGCACCTCGCGCCTCTCGCCAGCGGAGTTCAGCCAGGAGCTGTACCGCCTCGGCGCGGAGTTCACCGTGCTGACATCGGATGATTACGTCTACCTAAAGCTCTCCGGCCTCAGGGAGAACTTCCCGCAAGCGATCGCCCTGCTCGACGAATTGCTGCAAGACGCCCAGCCTGACGCCCCGGCGCTCGAAAAGCTCAAGGAGGGCATCCGCAAGGAGCGCGCCGACGAGAAGCTTTCGAAGCGTAAAATTCTCTTCGAGGCGATGGTCAATTACGGAAAATACGGCCCGAAATCGCCCTTCACCAACGTATTGAGCGACGAGGAGATCGACAGGCTCACTCCCGAGGAGCTGCTCGGCGAGATCAAAAAGTTCATGAACTACCGCCACCGCGTGCTCTACTACGGCCCCGACTCGCCCGAAAAGCTGATGACGGAGCTGCGTTCGATGCGCCACTTCGGCCAGGTGTTCAGGCCTGTGCCGGAAAGCGATCCCTTCGTTGAGCTGGAGACGGCGAAAAATCACGTCTACGTGGTCGATTACGACATGACGCAGGCCGAGATCATCATGCTGTCGAGAAGCGAGGGGTACGACGCCACGACGGTGCCGCTCGTCACGCTCTTCAACGAATATTACGGCGGTGGCATGTCGTCGGTGGTGTTCCAGGAGATGCGCGAGGCCAAGGCACTCGCCTACTCGGTCTTTTCGGTCTACCGCCTGCCGAAGGAGAAGGAGCGCCACAGCTACCTCTTCAGCTACATCGGCACGCAGGCAGACAAGCTCCCCGAAGCGCTCGAAGGGTTCCAGGCGCTGATGCAGAAGCTGCCCGAATCGCCGGAGCTGCTCGCCTCGGCCAAGGCGGGCATCGACCAGAAGATCCGCACGGAGCACCTCACCAAGGGCGACGTGCTCTTCGCCCTCGAAGAGGCGCGGAGGCTCGGCCTCGACCACGATATCCGCGAGGATGTCTTCCGCGAGACACCCGGCATGGAGTTCAGCGACATCGAGAAGTTCCACGAGACCCGCTTCCGCAACAAGCCGCAGATCATGCTGGTGCTCGGCAAGAAGGAGCAGCTCGATCTCGAAACGCTCCGCAAGTACGGCGAAATCAGCTTCCTGACGCTCAGGGAGATTTTCGGCTACTGAGAGGGAGTTCGGCCACATGAGCGACGGAAAAGCGACAGCGGACGAAACGGGCAGCGGGGTGAATCGGCCACCGAGGCTGCCCGGCCCGGGCAAATTCACGATCATCGACCGCTACATC
>CAYZCF010000100.1:9821-10052 GCA_964476855.1 uncultured Chlorobiaceae bacterium | reverse complement strand
TCGAACGGGAGTTCTATATTCGCATGACTCGCAAGTTCGGGTGGTCGAAGAACGTACTGATTCATCAGATCGACAACCAGAGCTACGAAAAATCTCTGCTTGGCCAGACCAATTTCGATCAGGCTCTGACGCCGGAACTTCGTGCGCAGGCGAAGCTTGCGGTGAAAGATGAATACACGTTCGATTTTCTGGAGTTGGCCGAAAAGCACGGCGAGCAAGAGCTGGAACGAG
>CAYZCF010000100.1:0-9811 GCA_964476855.1 uncultured Chlorobiaceae bacterium | reverse complement strand
CTGATCGGAAAGATAGAGTATTTTCTCCGGGCGATGGGCGGCATGTTCGCCTTCATGGGCAGCCAATACCGGCTCGAAGTGGATGGCGACGAATTTTTTATCGATCTGCTCCTTTTCCATCGGAGGCTTAAGGCACTGGTTGCCATCGAGCTGAAGATCGGCAAATTCATGCCTGAATTTGTCGGCAAGATGCAGTTTTATTTGACTGCGCTTGACCGGCAAGTGCGGCAGGAGGACGAAAATCCCTCCATCGGCATCATCCTGTGCAAGGATAAAAATCGCACGGTTGTGGAATACGCCCTGCATGACGCCGGAAAACCCATCGGCGTCGCAACCTATGAAATCACCAGAACTCTTCCCAAGGAGCTTCAAGGCCAACTGCCTTCGCCACAAGAGATTGCGCGGCTGTTGGAGGGGATCGAGGGGAAAGGGTGAGTGCGATTTTTTTTGCGAAATGCTGGAAATAGTTGTTTTACATATTTGTAAAAATCACGCGAAATTCGTAAATATAAAAGTAAATTACGCCGTCAAGCTTATTTTGTACCCCTCCTGAGACGGTTTATGATAATCGTCAGGCTTCGTAAGTCATTCTTGATCGCCGATTTTTTGATGAATTTGAAGATTTTTATTCTTTGAATAAAGCGTAAGTAACTTTTTTTAAAGTATTTTTCATCATTAGAAAGGGTTGTTCGCGTGTTATGCTTTGAGTTTAATAAATCTTGAAAAACCTTCCGGAATACCTGTTGTTAAAACAATTTTTTTGAATATAAAATACAATAAAATGATAGCGTATCGAGATGAGCTTGCCCGTATATTATACTGTTTCTTAAAATCATCAAGTTTTTCAAGGTTGAGATTTTATGTTGTTGATAAAGTAAAAAACGAAGCTGTATTATACTGCGCTATTGATATGGAGCATGGTCCAAAAAACAGGGCAGAAGAATATCCTGAAATGTTTCGCATTCCACTTAATATAAAAAAACTTTATAAAGGTAGTGAGGCAAATAACACCTCATTCGTTGATTTTGTTGTTAGGTTTTCAGAAAAGTCTGCTTTTTGTTTGCCGTTAAAAAATCTGAACGATATACCAGATGGCGTTGCTAATTTTCATGATAGATATAATATTGATCAGCTTGGGCTTATGCCAGTTTGGGGTGATGGAAAAAATTTTATTGGTTATTTAGCCGTGGATAAATCCTTAGAAAATGATAAAGAGATAAAAAGCCATGACTTAAAAATGCTTCAAGAGTATGCAGATTTGATGAATAAAACATTAATTGAAAGCCTGTATAACATTGAAGCTGAAGGACAAAGAGATATTTTACTGAATAAAAGTGAAGAGTTGATGAAGATGCTGGATGATAAGACGTATGGGCTTGATGGCATAATGATATACCTGATGGAATCAATATTTTCAATATGTAATGAGGTTGACATCATTCAGATTAAGCAGATTATGGATGGCGGCAAGAAATATAAATGCTTATATCTGGAAGTTAATCCTAATTCTGATATTACTATAGAAGAACGTTCCGCTTTGGGATTGCTGAATGGTGGTGAATTTGATTTGGACTCATCAAAGGATTGGGTAACTGATAGTGTATACAGAACTCAAAGTGCAATGCTAATTTTGGACACAAGAGATTTCGCGAATGACAAGTTAGCTGATGAAGTAAATGGCGGCACGAGTAATAACCCAAAGAAAATTATTTTGAAAAGATGTTTAAGTGAGGCCAATGTTCCTTTTCGCTTTGGAGGAGGGCTATTTGGCATTATTGATGTTCACGGCAGATGGCCATATGCATTGAATAAAAATACGATTAGTGTTTTAAGGGATATTGCCCCGTGGATAAGCATTATTTTAAATGAAAAAAAATATAATATATCTTATGATTTTTCTGAAATGCAGAAAGTGTTGGGCAATTATATTGAGAAAAGAGGCTCTGATGTCGAAGAAGCTGGACAAAAAAATATGATAACATTTAACTCATGTTCTTTCTATGACTCGAGAGATGTGTATAATTTTATTAATTATGAAAACAATAAAAAGTTTGTTGTAGAATATAAGCGCTTTGTTGATGGAGAATTTGTATATAAATTCACTAGGCGTGCCGCCATATTTGGCTTGATGTTGGGTTTGGTTATAATGCCAATAACATTTATGAGTGGCATTTCTATTATTTATCCGTTCTTGTCGATTCTTTTTGTGTTTGCGTGTCTTGTGTTTTGGAGAATGTCAATAGTTGGAATGGGTAAATATTCAGAAATCAGTTCGGACGCTTTAATGGAAATAAAAAATATAATTGAGGAGAGTAGCAATGAGTTTAAATGATTATTTGCCATTTTTGTCATTATTCATATTTTTATTTTTTCTTAAGTATGTCTCGAATGGCTCTGTTAAGCAACTGCTGCTTGATGCTATTGGTATTGTTGTTCAGGAGTTTAAGTTAACGATATCAACACTTGAAAAGCTTCTGCTTGAAAGAAAGCTTGATTATGGCCCTGAGGTGTTGAACTTTTTGGTACTTTTTATTGTTTTTGTGTTTTATTTATTTGGGCTATTGTTTTTAATGGTGGGGGGCACTACAGATTTTTATAAGCAAATTATTGGACTTAGGGTTGATGAATTTATTTCAAGTAAGATGATTTTTGTAGTACTATTTGTTATGACATTAATATCACTTACACTTATTGCTGTTTTTTCAATGTTTTTTGTTGTTAAACATAGAGCTAATATATCAAAAAACGGGAAAATAGAGGATGTAAGAAAGGACTGATTTTCCTTAGCACTTCGGAGACATTCATGAAAATAGTGACTCGCATGTTTCAACACCAAACCTCACCCCTCCAGCTCAACACGAAATTTCTTCCCGAGCACTGTCGCCGCTCGCGAAAGCGTTGTCAAAGTCAGGCTGGTGTCAGTCTCATCGAGCAAACGGTTCAGCGCGGCGCGGCTGGTGCGCATTTTTGCCATCGCTGACTTCGTAAGCTTCTGCGCTTTCATCTCCGCTTCGATCTTGCCAGGCAATCACCCGTTTAATCGCCACGGCATTCGCTTCATCAAGAAGTCCCTCCTCCTGAAGAAAGTCATCGAAATTGCTGCCAATATTTTCAGCTTTCATCATGTACTCCTGAGTCTTTTCAATGCCAGTTGCAGGTCGGCTTTAGTCATTATTGCTCCTGCTATAGTAAATCGCAATGAATTCCTGGAAAACAGTCTGTCATTCTGAATGAAGCAAAGTGGAATGAAGAATCCATCTTATTACAAAAAAAAGAGTTCTGGATTCTTCGCTCCGCTCAGAATGACATCAGGATAAACCCTTGTTCAACCAACGATTGATACCTTTTGTGATCGCAGTAATGACCACTCGCGAACCGGCTCATCGCCTGAGTCGCTTCTGAAAAACCGGACTCCGAGTTTCGGTGTGTTCATGGCTCAATGCATCAAAATAAGTACACCAAAGCAAGCTGAAGCGCAAACGAGCAAATCAGAAAAATCCCATAAAACCGGCTGAGGCAAAAGCCATCACCCCGCCTTGTGCCGGGCAATCGCTTCCAAAAATGGTGTGGCGTACCGCTCAAGCTTCACCTCGCCAATGCCGGATACAGCGAGCATTTCGTCGCAAGTCGTGGGCTTGAGAACACTCAACTCGGCGAGGGTTTTATCTGAAAAAACCACGTACGGCGGCACGCCATGCTCGTCGGCGAGGCGTTTGCGCACCTTGCGAAGCTCCTCGAAGAGCTGCTTCGCATCTTGCGGGAGGGCTTCGAGACCGGCGCTTTTGCGGGTGGCGGCGCTCTTCTTCTCCGTGATCCGCACCAGCTCGACTCGCTCCTCGCCCCGGAGAATCCTCGCGCCGCTTTCGAGCAGGTAGAGCATCGGATATAGCCCTTCCGAGCGGCCAACCGCTTTGCGGGCGATGAGGTCGTCGATGAGGCGTCGCCAGAACTTCTTGTCGTGCTCCTTGCCGATGCCGTACACCTTCAGCCGGTCGTGGCCGAAATCCTTGATCTTCTGGTTCTTGCTGCCGACGAGAATGTCGATCAGATGCGCCGCGCCGAAGCGCGAGTCGGTGCGCACGATGGTCGAGAGCAGCATCTGCGCTTGGCGTGTGCAGTCGGTCAGCTCGTGCAGGCCGAGGCAGACGTCGCACGAGGCGCAGTTGTCGCGGGGATAGGTTTCGCCGAAGTAGTCGAGCAGCATCCGGCGGCGGCAGGCGGTGGCAGAGGCGAAGGACACCACCTTCGAGAGCGAGTCGAGCGCCCGCTGCCGCTCCTCTTCGTCCGTCATCGCGTCGATGAAGAAGCGCACCTTCGGAATGTCAGACTGCGAAAAGAGCAAAATGCAGCGGGCCGCCTCGCCGTCGCGCCCGGCGCGTCCGGTCTCCTGGTAGTAGCTCTCGATGCTCTTGGGCAGGTCGGCGTGGATGACGAAGCGCACGTTGGACTTGTCGATCCCCATGCCGAACGCCACGGTCGCCACGATCACATCGACCTCGTCGCGGATGAACGCCTCCTGATTGTCGCGCCGCTCCCGGTCGTCGAGACCGGCGTGGTACGGCAAGGCGCGGAATCCACGCTTTTGCAGCATGGCCACCGTGTCGTTGACGCTCTTGCGGCTGGTGCGATAGACGATGCCCGACTGGCCCCCGAATCCCTTCAGGATCGAGACGAGCTGCGCCTCCCCAGCCTCCTTGAAGCGCACTTCGTAGGTGAGATTGGGGCGGTCGAATGAGGCCCGCAGCTCGAACGGATCGCGCAGGCGGAGCTTCTGGACGATGTCACGCTGCACCCGCTCCGTCGCGGTGGCGGTGAAGGCGGCGACCGGAATGCCGGGCAAAACTTCGGGAATCGAGGAGAGCGCGAGGTAGTCGGGGCGGAAGTCGTGGCCCCACTCGGAGATGCAGTGCGCCTCGTCGATGATCGCCATGCTGATGCGAGAGCGAAGCAGGAGGTCGCGGAAGTGATCGAGAGCGAAACGTTCGGGAGCGACGTAGAGCAGGTCGAGTTCGCCGGACTGGAGCGAGCGGAGCACGGCGGACTGTTCGGCGGCGTCGAGCGAGCTGTTGAGGAAGGCCGCCCGGATGCCGTTCGCCCGCGCCCCGTCAACCTGATCCTTCATGAGCGAGATGAGCGGACTGACCACCAGCGCCGTGCCCGGCATGAGCACCGCCGGAAGCTGGTAGCAGAGCGACTTGCCGCCGCCGGTCGGCATGACGGCGAACACATCCCGCCCGGCAAGGAGCGCCTGGACGATCTCCTCCTGGCTGGGCCGGAACGAGCGGAATCCGAAAATCCGGTGCAGCGCGGCATCGAGCGCGCCTGCGCCGGAAGAGGAGTACGGGGCGCTCATGGTCGCGGGTCAGGGACGAACAAGATGCCTTACAGCCGACTCAACCTCATGCCCCCCTTTTTTTGAGACATCACCCTGCGGGCTCGAGGATGCTGTATCTATCGGCGCAAGAAGTTCCGGTGCGATGGTAATCTCCACTCCCTGCATGATGCTTTCGAAATAGACCACGAGGCGCTCTTCCCGTCCCTCTTTTCTGACCACGCCCTCCATGTCCTTGAACGGACCGGCCAGCACCCGAACTTTCTTGCCCACAGGAATGGAGGCAACAGCAGGGCCAATCGCATCGGGCTCGCGCACAAGACGCCTCAACCACTCGATGTCCCGCTCGGAAATCACCGACGGCGTCCTGCCGATACCGACGAATTTAACCACGCCGTCGGTATCAAGCACCATCACATGCTCCTTCTGGTAGTCGATCTGAACAAAAACATACCCTCTCAGCAACGGCTCCGCGACTTTCTTTTTCCGGTCACTCCACTGCCGAATCGTCTCGATCAGAGGCAGAAAGCTTGTCAATCGCTTTTCAAGCAGATGCTGGTGTACTTTTTTCTCGTAGCGGGAGCGAACATAAACAGCATACCAGCATACGTTCGTTGTAACCTCATTGGTCATCGCAAAATGGTCAAATGATTGCATTCACCTGATGTATAATGCCATCGAGCTGCCTCACTCCTGGCTTTATGATGCAAAAAAAATACTCAACAATCACTCAGACATTTAATACGGTCAAATATAAAAAACTTTGATAAAAACCGGTGTTAAATAGACTTATAAATTATCACGCTCATCTGCCCTGAAAAACGACAGGCAGTTCAATACAAGTGATAATCATAAGATCACCGGGCTGGCATCATAAAACGCATACTGAATCGATAAACGGCTCGTCCGATCATCTCGCGCAATGCCATCGACGAGAAGTACATCCCTTTGGCATCGGGCACAAAGTCGAGCGGCGTCGTCCGGCGATGCTGGTCAGTCGCCTTGAAATCGACAGGATAAGGCTCAACCTCGAAACCCGCAGCCCTGAACAGCATGAGCGAGCGGGACATATGAAACGCGCTGGTCACCAAAATGATCCGCTCCGGCTTGCCGGGCGATACACCGAAGAGCGCCGCCGTTGCGACAGCCTCCCCCGCCGTGTTGGCAACCGTCGAGGTCAGGCGGATGCTTCCGGCAGGCACGCCGCGTAATCGCGCCCTTGCGGCCAGCAACACGCCCTCGGGAGCGGCATCTGGCTGCCAGGGCATCTGCCCGCCCGTGAAGACGAGCACAGGAGCCTTGCCCGCCCTGAAAAGATCGACTCCGCCCTCGAAACGATCCGCAGCCTCTCCGAACTCGCCGAGAGGCGCGCCGTCGAGCTGCCAGAGCATTCCGCTCAGAACGACAATGGCATCCGCCTGTCGAACACGTTCCACCGGAATGCGGTGATAAGGCGTCTCGACACGACGCATCAATTCATCGCCAACAACCGGCAGGCTCAGCACCCATAGCAATGCAAGGCAAAGCCAGACCAGCGAACGACGCCTGAACAGCAACCCCGCGACGGCAAGCAGCAGGCAGAGGCCCGGCGGAAGTACAAAAAGAGGCAGGAGTTTGCTCAGTATCAGCATGAAAAATTTGAGCGTTGTGCAAAACGCCGGGACCCGGCGTCAAGTAACAATGAAAATAGCAAGAACAAAGGCGAAATACCCAGCCACAATCACGTCGTTTCATGCGGCTCGACAGACACATGCGGCAGCCTGGCGTCGATTTTTAACCGGTATTCGGTAAGAATGGGAAGATCGGCCTCCGGAAACTCGTATTCGCTCGCCTCATCGATTTCGATCCATCGCAGCTCTTCATGCTCACCGGCATCCGGCACTCCATCGACGATTCTGCAACGAAAGGCGATCAGCCGAAGCGACCTGTCCGGATAGCGGTGATCGACCGGAGTGAGGCGCTCGAAAATCTCCACCCTGACCCCAAGTTCTTCCAGAAGCTCTCTTTCAAGCGCCTCCGCCTCCGATTCGCCAGCCTCGACCTTGCCACCAGGAAACTCCCACTTGTGCGCCAGATGGCGTCCCGCGGAGCGTCTGGCAATCAGGAACCGGCCATCACGCTCGATGATGGCGCAAACAACATCGCCGATAAACATGAAAATTCAATTACAGTCTCTGAAATAACAAAAATGGAAGATCCAGTTCGTGAACCGCACTCAAGAAAGGGAGATAGTCATAAAAAGTTTTGCCAACATAGATTTACAACTATATCAAGGGATCTGTATACCCTGTCAGTTGTTCCCAAATTTCCACCACATCATTCCCTTCGTGCTTGAGGGTATTGGCAAACATTGGCTCATAGCTGTTATGAAGCTGTCTTGCACGCATAAAGCGACCGGCCAAATCGGATTCAGAAAACCTGTACCTGAGACCGATTCCGGGATCACCTTCAACCTGGATATCGATCAAGCCAACCTGATGGCCATATTGCGACCATGCCATCTTAACCAATGCCTCAAAGTCGTTCATGGCTCAACACGTCGTATAAGTGATATTCATACAAACAGAAACTGGCTCAAAGTGATTACGTGTAACAGAAGTCCCCGCAACAGAAGAGCGCGAGGTTGAGCAATCCCGAAAGCATTGATTTTCGCTTCGAAGTCAGCAACAAACGAATCTTTTCGACTGGCTGATCCAGAATTTTGGATATCGAATGGTGTTTCAGCTTGCAGACTTCTGCCAACAAAACAGCGAAGCGACCATCGATCTCCTGTACGTTTTTTCCAGACTCAGTGCATTCTTCGTTTTCGCAATCCCGAGGCGATGCCAAAGAGGTCACGCCAAAACAAAAGCACTCGTAAAACACTTTTCTTAATGTTTTGAACAACTGCACCTCAGTGGTTGCAGAATCCACCAACTGATACGTTTTGAAAACAAGACTGTTTGTTTTTTTCAATGAACCAGTCATCCAGTACGCAACGGTGTAAATCTGATCCACCAAATCAAGAGGTTCTCGACTGTTATCAGGCATAACATGTTCTTTGGCAATTGATAAAATTATCCCCGGGCAATACACAACACTCGCGCAGCGCACAAAGCTTCACAGATAAATTACGTCTGAGGGTACTACAAAGCACTACGGGTTACTACACATAGTGATCGCAGTAGTAATAGGCGAGATAAAAAAGGGGATTGAGAACGATGCTATACTATGCAGTCACAATTCAATGCTGAACGCGGCTTTAATTTTAAAAGTTCAAAGACATAAAATTTTCTCATAATTTTCATCAAAAACCTCCGATTTAACCATTTTTTGCCTGGAGATGACCGGGAATACTTGACTTTCCCAGCTTCAACGTCTACGGAAAAAGGCTGAAGATAGGTTCGTCAGCATGGCGCTGATGACGCACATCGCCGTAAAAGAATACAGCCTCGATCAGAGAACCTGTATGAGGAGACGGCGGCTGTCAGTGGGTCGAGTCCCGGTAGAACACGACGATTTCCGCGACGTTGTTCTCTATGTCGCACTCTTCGTCTGGCTTGTAGGGCGCTCCATCCTGCTTGATGACACGCAGGGTGAAAAGTCGTTTGGCATTGCCTTGCACATTGGCAGAAGCCCAGCCGCCAAAGTCCGGAATCTGGTAGACGGCGCTAACCTGTATGGAATCACCTGCCTTGAGATCGTTGATAGACCTGGAGGCAAGGATGTCCGACACACCGGTTCTGGCGTAAGAGTACTGGGGGGCATAGCTCAGATTCATGATCACCTCGGCCACGGAGGCTGTCTTGCAATGAACTTTGCCCGTATTGGTCACCGTACCATTGATGGTTAGCCTGCCATTGTCATTTTTCGTGACCGTGAGGGTTGCCGTAAGATCGGCACAGAGTTTGACCTTCGGATACTGATAAATTTTCAGGGGTGCCTTGTTTTGAAGCGGTTCATACATGACCTGCGCCTGTGCCGCACCATTGAACATCAAAAGGGCGATACCGCATGGCACTACCGATGCCAAAAGTCTGGATGGCTTCATGACTCTTCTCCGAGGCTGAATTGAGTGACTGCTTTACTCAAGGTATCGATTTTCAACGAATTAACCCGGCCTGACATGGTAATGACACGCAGCCCGGTAGTGTACAAAGCGATCACACACCAAAGGCACGCTGCTGGAGGTGAGGTAATTTGTAGCCAGATCAGTAAGATCTGACCGATCTCAAAGCAAAAGAGGTAGTGCAGGCACAAAAAAAGGCAAGCCCTCGTACTGACGGACCTGCCTGAATCGTTGTTTTTGTGGAGATGGCGGGACTTGAACCCGCGTCCAGAACACTGCTCGATGCAGTCACCACACTCATCTCTGGTGGTTGGGTTTTCGTGGTCCGATTACACCGCCAGCAGCGTTCGACCCCTTATCCCGAGTTTGTACCCGCACACCCCCTCGGGCTTAAATGTACGGAGCTTACTTGCGCGAACCCGTAGGCTCAA
>CAYZCF010000099.1:8440-10151 GCA_964476855.1 uncultured Chlorobiaceae bacterium | reverse complement strand
CTCCCTGGTCTGCCCCTGCGGCTACATCCAGATGGGCATGGGCGACGGACTGTAAGAATCATCGAAACCTGAAAAGAGCGAAACCCTATGATGGACGATATGATCCCGATGGTCGAGAAGGCCATCGAAACCTCCTCTCACTGGCAGGATTCCGGCTGGCCGGTCGCTTTTGGCAACCGTCAGGTCGAGGTGAGCAGCCTCAAGGCTGCCGAGTCACTGCCCAAAAACGCCGTCTATCGCGAAGAGGCGATCAACTACTGGCGGCAGGCCCGCCTGACGGGGCAGGATACCGCCGAGTCCGGCAAGAAAGCGCTCGAAGCGTTAAAAAAAGGAAATCTTGGCGATGTCCATGACGCCCTTTATCTTTGTCAGTACCTCGAACTGCCTTTCGAGGCGGTGGCCAAACCTGGCGTCCAGTTTACGAGGCCTTTATGGCCAGGTGCGCCTGATCCCGTTTTCGGGAAGCGCTTCAAGTTCGCCGGTCTCCAGAAGACCGGCGCGCTGTTTTGAATGTAACAACCTCTTATTCTGCAATCTTATGACGAGAGCGTGGGAACAGATAGTCAAAGAGAACCGGAAAACCCTGCTCGACCGGTGGAGTTCGTCTGTCGTGGCGATGCTGCCCGGCGGCGCGAGCCACGGCTCGCTGGTCGCTGCCGCCATCGCCGAGGAGCTGGGCGCTCTGCTCGATGCCGTGACGGATCGCACCGTACAGGCCGCCGAGCCGATCATGCGCATCACCCGGATCCTTGCTGTCCAGGATATTCCTCCTTCCAGATCACTGTCGATCCTGTTCATGCTGCGTGGACTGATCGAAGAGCTGCCCGCCGGGTGCGACCATCCGTGTCGCGATCGCCTCGAAGAGCTGACCCTGCAAGCTTTTGACAGCTACATGAAGCACCGTGAGACCATCTGCCAGATCAAATTCGACGAGGGCCGCCGCAAGATGCACATGGCGCTCAGGAGGGCCGAAGCATGAAGAAAGTGCTGAAACCGCTGATCGCGGTGATCTTGCTGGCCCTGATTCCCTGGGCCGGAATCACCTACGGCAAGCTCGACTACGTTTTCGCCATCGTCATTCCCTACGCCGCCGCGGCCATTCTCGTACTAGGAATGCTCTTCCGCCTCATCGACTGGATCCGCAGGCCGGTGCCGTTCAACATTCCAACCACCTGCGGCCAAGAGCAGTCGCTCGACTGGGTCAAGACCAATCCGCTGGAGTGTCCGTCGAATCCCTTCATGGCGGCTGTCCGGGTGCTCTCCGAAGTATTCCTGTTCCGTTCGCTCTTCCGCAACACCAAGGCCGAACTGCATGGCGGCCCAAAGCTGGTCTACGGTTCGCACAAATGGCTGTGGCTTGGCGGTCTGGCGTTCCACTGGTCGATGCTCGTTATTGTCATTCGCCACGCGCGCTTTTTCCTTGAAACCCTGCCGATGCCGATCGGGTTGCTCGAAACCTTCGACAGCTTTCTCGACGTGACCGTGCCCGCATTCTACCTCACTGACGCCCTCGCGCTGGCCGCCATCACCTTTCTGGTGTTGCGTCGCCTGTCGGACGAAAAGATGCGGCTGCTTTCGCTCTCGACCGACTATTTCCCGCTTTTCCTCTTTGGCGCTATCGCCGTCATCGGCATCAGCATGCGCTACGTGACCAAGGTCAACGTCATGCCGGTCAAGGCGCTGGCCATGACGCTGGCTCACTTCGGCTTCG
>CAYZCF010000099.1:8164-8430 GCA_964476855.1 uncultured Chlorobiaceae bacterium | reverse complement strand
ACCTGTTCCTAGTTTGTGTGTTGCTTGCCTACATTCCGTTCAGCAAGCTGGTGCACATGGGCGGCATTTTCCTCAGCCCGACGCGCAACCTGCCGAACAACAGCCGCGCCAGGCGGCATGTCAACCCCTGGAATCCCGACATC
The DNA here is from genome assembly GCA_964476855.1 of uncultured Chlorobiaceae bacterium. GTDB lineage: Bacteria > Bacteroidota > Chlorobiia > Chlorobiales > Chlorobiaceae > Chlorobaculum. Next base: position 8,287 of record CAYZCF010000099.1, on the reverse strand, counting down.
AAGTTCAGGACTTACGCCGAATACGAAGACGAGTTCCGCGAAAAAATGAAAAAGGCGGGTCTTCCGGTCGAAAAGCAATAATCAATTATGTCCAATAAATACGCCCTCAAGCCAGACGAACTC
>CAYZCF010000099.1:0-8154 GCA_964476855.1 uncultured Chlorobiaceae bacterium | reverse complement strand
AAGCCGCGGCTCCTCAAGGGGGAGTTCGGAGGCAAGGACTGGTGGGATTTGCCGGTGGAGTTCCGCGACGGCAACTGGTGTTTTCCCGCCAAGCCTGAAGTGCTCGACGAGCTGCACTTCGCCAACCCGAGGAAATGGGCTGCCACCGACAAGGACTGGCAGCTTCCCGCAGGATGGGAAAAAACCATCCGCGACGGCATGAAGGATCGCCTGAAGCGGTTCCGTTCGTTCAAGGTGTTCATGGACAGTTGCGTGCGCTGCGGCGCGTGCGCCGACAAGTGCCACTTCTTCCTCGGCACGGGCGACCCGAAGAACATGCCGGTGCTTCGCGCCGAGCTTGTCCGTTCGGTCTATCGCAACGACTTCGCGGGTCTGGCAAAGATTCTCAAGGATTTTTCCGGATCGAGGACGCTCACGCCGGAGGTGATCAAGGAGTGGCACATGTACTTCCATCAGTGCACCGAGTGCCGCCGCTGTTCGGTCTTCTGCCCGATGGGCATCGACACCGCAGAAATCACCATGATGGTGCGAGAGCTGCTCAACCTCATCGGCGTGAACAACAACTGGATTCTCGCGCCGGTGGCCAATTGCAACCGCACGGGCAACCATCTCGGCATCGAGCCGCACACCTTCGAGCAGAACATCATGTCGATGGTGGATGACATCGAAGACCTCACCGGGGTGCGGGTCAATCCCACCTTCAACCGCAAGGGGGCGGAGATTCTCTTCATCACACCGTCCGGCGACGTTTTCGGCGATCCCGGCGTCTACACGCTGATGGGCTACCTGCTGCTCTTCCACCACATCGGCCTCGACTACACCATCAGCACCTACGCTTCAGAGGGTGGCAACTTCGGCATGTTCACCTCGAACGAGATGATGAAGAAGATCAACGCCAAGATGTACCACGAGGCGAAGCGCCTCGGCGTGAAGTGGATTCTCGGCGGCGAGTGCGGCCACATGTGGCGCGTGGTGCACCAGTACATGAGCACCATGAACGGCCCGGCGGACTTCCTCAAGGAGCCGGTTTCGCCCATCACCGGAACGAAGTTCACCAATGCGAAAACCACCAAGATGGTGCATATCGCCGAGTTCACCGCCGACCTCATCAAGCACGGCAAGCTGAAGCTCGACCCCACGCGCAACGACCACCTGCGCACTACCTTCCACGACTCATGCAACGTCGCCCGCGGCATGGGCATGTTCGAGGAGCCGCGCTATGTGCTCAACAAGGTGTGCAACGTTTTCCACGAAATGCCTGAAAATACCATCAAGGAGCAGACCTTCTGCTGCGGATCGGGCAGCGGCCTGAACGCCGAGGAGTTCATGGACACCCGCATGAGAGGCGGTTTCCCGAGAGCGAGTGCCGTGGCGCACGTGCGCGAGAAGCACAAGGTCGATTCGCTGGTCACGATCTGCGCCATCGACCGGGCCAGCCTTCCGGCGCTGATGCGCTACTGGAATCCGGGCGTGACAGTTTACGGACTGCACGAACTGGTTGGCAACGCGCTCATCATGCAGGGAGAAAAGAAGAGAACCGAAGACCTGAGAGAGAATCCGATGGCCGGATTCGGGGAGGATGACGACGATGAATAAGTTCAGTCAGTTTCTTGCTGCCATCGCCGCAGGCCTCGCTGTTTTCGTGGCGGCATGGTTCTTCATCCAGGCCGGTCATCATGGCTCGGCTCCGGCGATAGCCGCCGATACCCCCGTGCCGGTCGCGGCGACGCCCGCCAAAGGCACGCCGGTGGACAGCGCCAAGTGTATCCTGCCGACCGACTACATGCGGGCGCACCACATGCAGGTGCTCGACAAGTGGCGCAAGGATTCGGTGCGCAAGGGGAACCGCACCTTCGTCAATCCCGAAGGCGCACACTTCGACAAGAGCCTGAACACCTGCCTCGGGTGCCACGGTTCGAATCCGATGTTCTGTTTTATGTGTCACGAGTATGCCAATGTCAAGCCGACATGCTGGAATTGTCATCTGTCGCCGATGGAGGTGCCGCAATGAGTCAAAATCGCAGAGAATTTCTGAAGAAAGCAGGTCTGGGCGCTCTGGCCGGACTGGGCGCGGCTGCGGGTCTTATCCCGGCCTTCGCGCTCGAACCGACCGATTCGTCGAGTTTTACCGATGCTCCCGTGCCCGGCAAGGTGCGCTGGGGGATGCTGATCGATACCCGCAAGTGCCTTGGCAACTGCACCGAGTGCATCGTCCGCTGCCACCACGACCACAACGTGCCGGACTTCGGCAAGTCGAAAAGCGAGGTGAAGTGGATATGGAAGAGTGGTTACGAGCACGCTTTTCCAACCGCCAGCACGCAGTTCCAGAATCCCGAAGTGCTCGAACGCCAGGTGCTGACGCTCTGCAACCACTGCGCCGAGCCACCCTGCACCAAGGCGTGTCCGACCGAGGCGACCTTCAAGCGCTGGGACGGCATCGTCTCCATCGACTACCATCGCTGCATCGGCTGCCGCTTCTGCATGGCCGCCTGCCCGTACGGTTCGCGCAGCTTCAACTGGGAAGACCCGCGTCCGAAGGTCAAGGAGCTGAGCAACACCTATCCGACGCGAATGCGCGGCGTGGTGGAGAAGTGCAACTTCTGCTCGGAGCGCATCGTCAAGAACGAGCTTCCGGCCTGCGTCGTCAGTTGCGCGGAGAATGCGCTCACTTTCGGCGATCTGAACGATCCCAATTCGGAGATCCGCAAGATGCTCGCCGCGAACGAAACCATGCAGCGCAAGCCGGAACTCGGCACGCTGCCATCACTCTTTTACATCATCTAACCATAAGCCATGATCGAGAAAGCGCTCAAAGGAGGCCGCGGCTACTGGACATGGGTAGCCTTCCTGCTCGTCGTCATCGGGCTCGGAGTGACGGCGTACGCCCGCCAGATGACCCTCGGCCTCGGCGTCACCGGCATGGGCCGTGACATAAGCTGGGGCGTCTACATCGCCCAGTTCACCTTTCTGGTCGGGGTTGCCGCCTCGGCCGTGATGCTGGTGCTGCCATACTATCTGCACAACCAGAAGGCCTTTTCGAAAATCGTCATCGTCGGAGAGTTTCTCGCCGTTTCGGCAGCGCTGATGTGCATGCTCTTCATTCTGGCCGACATGGGCCGCCCCGACCGCGTGCTCAACGTGCTGCTCTATCCCTCGCCCCACTCGATGGTCTTCTGGGACGTGATGGTGCTCAACGGCTACCTGTTCCTGAACCTCATCAGCGGCTGGGCGGTGCTTGGCGCTGAGCGCAAAGGCGTGGCGCCCGCGCCGTGGGTGAAGGCGCTGATCTACATTTCGATTCCGTGGGCCTTCAGCATCCACACGGTGACGGCGTTTCTCTTCGCCGGTCTGCCGGGTCGCCACCTCTGGCTGACCGCCGTGCTCGCCCCGCGATTCCTCGCCTCGGCCTTCGCCGCCGGTACGGCCATTCTGATCCTGCTCACCTTCATCCTGAAGAAGGTCGCCAAATTCGACGCAGGGCAGGAGCCGCGCCTCAAGCTCGCCGTGCTCAGCTCCTATGCCGGGCTGGCCAACCTCTTCTTTCTCGGCACGGAGTTCTTCACGGCCTTTTACAGCAACATTCCGGCGCACAAGCACAGCTTGCAGTACCTCTTCTTCGGTCTCGAAGGCCACGCGCCGCTCGTGCCCTTCATGTGGTTCTCGCTGATCACCGGCATCATCTCGGTTGGCGTGCTGCTCTCGCCGCCGCTTCGCCGCAAGAACGGCGCGCTCATCGCGGCCTGCATCGGCCTGGTGGTTTCGATCTGGATCGACAAGGGAATGGGACTGGTCTTCGGCGGATTCGTACCGACGCCGCTCGAAGCGATTGTCGATTACATGCCGACTGCCATTGAAATCTCGGTCACGCTCGGCATCTGGGCCATCGGCCTGCTCGTTCTGACCCTGCTGCTCAAGACCGCCATCGCCGTCAAGACGCAGGAGTGAGTCTGTCGAATTCGGCGTGAAGTCGTTCTGAAACGGACGCCACCAGCATCTCTTCACTGGCCCCGGCGCGGGAACTGAGCCTGCGCCGGGGCCGTTGTTTATCGTCAAAATGGACGCATCAATGAAAGTGTTTCTGCCGCTCAACATCCGGGTGGACAACAGGAAAATCCTCTTCGTCGGCGGCGGCAAGATCGCCCAGCACAAGATTCAGACCATCGAAAAGTATACCCGGAACATCACCATCGTCTCGCCTGAGATCATCGACGAACTCAAGGGCAAGGGATTCACGGAAATCTATAAAACCTATGAGCCGAGCGACCTCGACGGCGCGTTCCTCGTGTACGCCAGCACGAACGTCGAGGAGGTCAACCGGCGCGTCCGGGACGACGCCGAGGCGCGGGGCATTCTCGTGAACGTGGTGGACAACCGCGAGCTTTCCGGCTTCATCTCACCGGCCATCATCAAGACTGGTGAGATGACCGTCGCGGTCTCCTCGAACGGCCAGAACGTCAAGAAGTCCGTGGAGTGGCGCAACCGGCTCCGCCAGTTCGTCAACGAAACCTGGCCGGACGGCAATTCGTAATTTCGCAAGGAAGTATCCGCAATGACCGATTCAATCCATACAGAACACTCGCCGTCACCGAACACGGCAAGGAAAGGCTACGTCTACATCGCTGGCGCTGGGCCGGGCGATCCCGAATTGCTGACGCTCAAGGCCGACCGGGTGCTGCGCGAGGCGGACGTGATCCTCTTCGACGACCTCGTGCTGCCCCAGATGCTCGAACCATACAAAGCTGAGAAGATCTACACCGGCAAACGCAAGGATGCGCATCACTTCGCTCAGGACGAGATCAACCAGGAGATCGTGCGCCATGCGCTCATGGGCAAAACCGTCGTGAGGCTCAAGGGCGGCGATCCCTTCATTTTCGGGCGTGGCGGCGAAGAGATCGAGACGCTCCGGCAGCATGGCATCGAGTACGAAATCATTCCCGGCATTACGGCGGCGCATGGGGCGAGCGCCTACAGCGAAATTCCGCTCACCATGCGCAAGGTCTCCTCGTCGGTCGCCTTCTGCACCGGCCATCCGGTCAACAGCCTTCAGGTGCCCGATACCGACACCCTCGTCTACTACATGGTGGCGTCGAACGTACATGACGTGCTCGACAAGGTGGCGGCGTCCGGGCGGAGCGGCGAAACGCTGGTGGCCGTGGTGCAGAACGCCACGCGCTACAACCAGCGAATCATTGCCAGCACGCTCGACGAGTTCCGCAAGCGCGAGCGTGCGGTTTACTCACCGGCGCTGCTCATCATCGGCCAGAATATCAGCCAGTACATCGAAGAGAACTGGTACTCCCGAAAGAAGAAGGTGCTTATATCCGGCGAGGCTCCGAAAAAATATACGCCAGCCGAATACATCACCGTGCCCTTCCCGTGCCGTCAGGTGGCGGGCGCGGATCTCGGCGCGGTCAAAGCCTGCATCGAGGGGATCGACCGGTTCACGATGCTCTTCTTCCAGAACCGCTTCGCCGTGCGCTACTTCTTCAAGTACCTCTTCGAAAACGGACGCGACGTCCGCCACCTGGCGCATCTCGTCATCTGCACCTCGAACCGCCTGGCGGCCACGGAGCTTCAGGAACACGGCATCATTGCCGATTGCCGACTCGAAGCGGAAACGCCGACCGGCATCGGGGAGATGCTGAGGCGACAGGGGCTGACGGGCCAGCGCATTCTCCTGCCGGGCGCGGAGCACGTCGATGAGCTGGTGGCCGGGCAGTTGCGCGAGGGTGGTAACGAGGTCACGCCGCTCGCCGTCTACGTGCACGGCGCGCAGGATCACGTCGAAGCCATCGACCTCGATTTCATCGATGAAATCTACTTCGCCTCGCCGGAGTGCGTGAGGAAATTCAGGGAGCTGCACGACGCGATTCCCGCCCGAATCGTCGTCACCCCGGCGGACGAGCGCACGGAGCAGGAGTATCGCACACTCTTCGCGCCCTGACTCGTTGCCTGGTACCCCTTCGGACTTTGTCATATTTTCTGCCGTCATTGCGAGCCGCCTGTATCTGGCCCGATACCGCACACAGACCTTGATGACGGCGCTCCATCTCAATGACAGGATAATGTGAGACCTGTTTTTGTCTGTCATTCTGAGGAGGCTTGCCGACGAAGAACCCATTTCTTTCGAGCAGCACTGAGGCCTTTCGACTGGATGCTTCACTTCGTTCAGCATGACAGGGGAAAAAGAAGATGTACTGAAATAATGATGCGTCGTCATGGAACGGAGCGTATTATAGCATTCAGCCACGAGTCCCGCCGACTTCCTGAGCCCAGAAGATTTTCTACAACATCAAACAGACCCACCTCTTCGGCGGTCACGCAAACCAGCATGAACAAACGCACGCTTGTCATTCTCGGCCATCCTGATCCCGGCAGCTTCTGCGGGGCGATTGCCGATGCCTGGGAGGCCGGGGCAATCGCTAGCGGTCACGAGGTACGGCGGCTCGACCTCGGTCGTTTACGCTTCGACCCCATTCTGCACAATGGATACACGGAGATTCAGGCGCTCGAACCCGACCTGCTCGACGCGCGGAAAGCCATCGAACGGGCGGAGCACCTCGTCATTGTCTATCCTGTCTGGTTGGGCACGCGCCCGGCGCTGCTGAACGGCTTTATCGACCGCCGGTTCCTGCCCGGCATTGCCTTCAAATTCGCGCGATAAAGGCTGACATCAGCACGCTGAAGGTCGATGCCATCATGAATGCGGCGAACGCTTCGCCGCTTGGCGGTGGAGGCGTTGACGGGGCGATTCACCGGGCGGCGGGGCCGGAGCTGCTCGCCTCGTGCTACCGCAAGACGCTGGTTGCCGGATAACCACGTCGTTTCATGACCCCCTTGCCGCCGACATGGTCAATCGTCCAGAAAAAAGCGATCCCCCGGAGCGTCGGGGGATCGGAATCGAGACGAAGATACGAGCGATAGCGCGTCACTTCGGAGCATTCGGCCCGTTGGGCGAGTCCAGGCCACTCCCGTCGGAAACACCATCGCCTGACTGCGGAGCAGAGCCGAATGGGCCTTCAGGCTCCGATGGCGGATCTCCCGGCGGTTCATCTGCCGTAGAACCTACGGTCACCACCTCGCCGGTAATGGGATTCTGGATATTCATTCCTCCCCCCGCCACGGCCTGAGAAACTCCGGCAATGATGAACAACACCACAATACCGGCTGCAATAAACCGCTTCATTGCTACCTCCTTTTTTCGGATTACATCGAAAAAGAGCCACAAAAGCAATTGACTCTGTAAGTTATGCAATGAAACCTGTTGCCGGAAAGATAAATCGAACGAAGCTCCCTCATTTCACGGCATTCTGACGTCATGAGGGACTTCTTCCCGGAAAATAGTTGTCGCGGAGCGTCCAGACGGCTTTCATCGTCAACGGCTCGCCGTCGAAAACGATCTGGCGACTCTGCTTGTCCTTGCGATTTTTGAGATAGCTCGTGACGTTCATCCAGCGGATGGTTTGCTCGCCGGTTCTCTCGTCCGTCTGGCGGATGACGAGAAAGACATCGACCGGCTGAGAGAGCCAGTAGTCGAGATGGCGTTCGTTCTTGACGTCGAAAATTTCGCAACCATCGCTCCGGCGCGTACGCAAATATGAATTACCGCTCTTGAGCTGCACATAGACTTTCCGCCCACTCGGCTGGCCGCTGTCGTCCCGAAACTCCACCTCGCCATCGATGCCGTAGTCGAACATGCTGGCTGGACAGCAATTTGTAAAAATACCGATAGTTCCGGCACCGCTGACAACAAGAAACTATCTTTGTTCAGCAGGCAACATCTCCTCACCAGTGTTGGCACGCTCAAAGAGAAACTGCAATAGATCCAGTTTCTCATGGACTTCTTTAGAAATGCTTCCGGGTTTCACATATTCAACTAACCGGTGCAGCTCGCCTTTTTTCAGAAGCATGGCATGGCCTAGTTTACCCGCAAGGCGACGGAAAAACTCTTCGGCGAAGTCGCTAAGCTTGAGGCGCTCTGTTTTGGATGTCCAGAGTAATTGGGCAACCTCCGGAGGAGCTGCCCGCCAAGTCTGATAGTCGTTCTGCTCTCCGGCAAACACTCGCTCAAGAATCAATGCGGTAAGCACCTCATCAGCTTCATCGGCAAATCCACCGAACAATGACATATCAGAGTAGGCATTACTCACATAA
>CAYZCF010000098.1:963-10157 GCA_964476855.1 uncultured Chlorobiaceae bacterium | reverse complement strand
ACGAACCGACCATCGGCCTCGACCCCGCCGCCCGTCTTCAGGTCTGGAAGCGGCTGAAGGAGCTGCTCGAAACCTTCGGCACCACGATTCTGCTCACCACGCACGACATGGAGGAGGCCGAGGAGCTGTGCCATCGCATCGCCATCATGAAGGAGGGAGTCATAGCCGCCGAGGGGTCGGCTGAGGAGCTGAAGCGCCAGGCCCGGACGGAATCGATGAACCAGGTTTTCATTCACTTTGCAGGAGAGTTCAGTGACAGCAAGCCAAACTTCCGCGACATCAACCGCGCCCGCCGGACAGCCAAACGGCTGGGCTGACAAGTTCGACCCCGCCGGGTTCCTGCGCGACACGGCGGCCATCGTCGCCACCGAGCTGTCCAAACTGCGCCGCGACCCGTCGGAAATCCTCAGCCGCTCGATCCAGCCCGCGCTCTGGCTGCTGGTCTTCGGCCAGGTGTTCGGGCGGATGCGCGCCATCCCCACCGGCGACCTCGACTACTTCAGCTTCCTCGCGCCGGGCATTCTGGCGCAAAGCGTGCTCTTTATCGCGATCTTCTACGGCATCAACGTCATCTGGGAAAAAGACCTCGGCATTTTGCAGAAGCTGCTCGCCAGCCCCGCCCCGCGTAGCGCCCTCGTGTTTGGCAAAGCGGTCTCGGCGGGAATGCGCGCCATCGCGCAGGCGGCCATCGTCTATCTCATGGCGCTCGTCGCAGGCGTCAATCTGAACTGGTCGCCGCTGGCGCTCGGCGGCGTGCTGGTCGCCATCGTGCTCGGCGCGGCGCTCTTCTCCACCTTCTCGCTCATGATCGCCTGCCTGGTCCGGTCGCGCGAACGCTTCATGGGCATCGGCCAGGTCATGACCATGCCCCTCTTCTTTGCCAGCAACGCCATCTACCCCATCTCGATCATGCCCGACTGGCTCAAAATCGTCGCCCACCTCAACCCGCTCTCCTACCAGGTTGACATGCTCCGCGCCCTGATGGTACAAGGCGGCATGACCACCTTCGGCATCGGGACGGATTTCTTGATGTTGATTGGAATGCTCATCGCGCTCATCGTCGTGACCTCGAAATTGTATCCGACGATTGTGAGGTAAAGGTGATCCATTGAAAATCCCTCGCACCGTTCCCTTTATCATGAAAGAAGAAAAATGATACATTTCGCTGCTCAATCCGCATAAAAATGGTACATTTTCATAAAAACAGAGCACAACAACCATGTTCAACCGCCGGGCAGTCGAGGAGATCGAGTCATGGTACCAGCGAAACAACCGTAAACCGCTGGTCATCCGTGGGGCGAGGCAAACAGGCAAAACCACCGCAGTCAGGCTTGCTGCAAGCCGTTTGGGCGTCGAGCTGATCGAGATCAACCTCGAACGGCATCCCGAACTCGACGCTTTGTTCAAAGCATACAAACTCGACGAGCTGCTTTTCAACGTTTCACTCATCAGCGGCAAACAGATCAACCGGCAAAGCAGCGTGCTCCTGTTTCTGGATGAAGCTCAGGCGACGCCGGCGGCTTATTCCTGCCTGAGATATTTTTATGAAGAAGTTCCAAACCTGGCGGTCATTTTGACCGGATCGCTGCTCGATCAGGTGCTTCATGACTATACTCTGCCCATGCCGGTCGGCAGAATCGAGCACTGCTTCATGGGGCCGCTGACCTTCGAGGAATTCCTTGCCGCTACCGGAGAATCCAAAGCGCTGGAGAGCATCAGTATGCTCAATCTGAGCAACATGCATCTCGTTCCCCAAAGCCTGCATGACGACCTGCTGGCGCATGTCCGGCGATATATTCTCACCGGCGGAATGCCTTATTGCGTTCAAACGGCCATCGATACCCGTTTCAATCATCAGGAAATCGTCAGATATCAAACAGAGCTTCTGCAAACCTACAAAGATGATTTCTCGAAATATTCCGGTTCGCAAATCTCGCTGAAACTCATCGCTTTTTTCAATGGACTCATCAGTCAAACCGGACAACAATTTTCTCACAAACTTGCCTCTGAAATCGCGCAAAGCACGAGCGGCGATTACCGGCAGTTGAACAACGCTATCGAGCGTTTTCTCGAAGCCCGGCTGTTTTATCGCGTCGTCCATTCCGGCGCTGACAGCATTCCGTTAGGCGGCGAGACGAAAATCAGGATCAGCAAATTCCTGTTTATCGACATCGGTTTGTTGCTCGCCGTTCAGGGAATTCCGCCTCAGTCGATCATGAACTCGCCCCTTGAACTGACCAACCGGGGAATTATTGCTGAACAGTTTGTCGGTCAACAGTTACTGTATGCAAAACCATCCTATGTCAATCCTGCGCTCTACTTCTGGCATCCACCGAAATCGGAATTGCAAGCCGAAATCGATTTTCTTTTCGAATGCGGAAACAGGATTTATCCGGTCGAAGTCAAGTCGGGAGTTTCGGGAAGCATCAAATCACTGCACTCCTATATCATAAAAAAACAGGCCATGGACGCGATTCGGATCAGCTCCGGCAAACCGTCCGTTCAACTCCTTACCGCCAGATCAAACAAACAGGAAAAACCATTCACACTGATCGATCTGCCGTTTTATCTGGTCAATCAGCTCGAACGGTTACTGAAAGAATAAACGAAGCACAGACAAAGCGATTCAATTTTTTGATCGTCCCCCCTTCACTCCCCTTGCTTTTCGGTGAGATATTTCCAGTACTTGGCGGGCATGTTGGATTTCTGGAGGCGGGGGTTTTTGCGTTCGGGGATGGCGATGGTTTTGAAGAAGGTTTGCCAGAGATGCCGGACGGCCTCTTCCTCGGCGGAGAGTTCGGGGCGGGTGAACTGTTCGAGCGTACCGAAGCTGAGATCGCGGCCGTTCCAGTGAGCGGCGCTGTGGCGGCGGACGTCGTAGATGAACCACTCCTGCGCGCGGAGCCGACGGCTGAAGTGGCGGGCGAGGGGCTGGATGACGTTGCAATCCGGCTCCATCCGCGCCAGCCAGGTGCCGTCGCGAAGCTGCTCGAAGCGCAAGAGACCCTTCATGCGGTGCAGTTCGCGACTGGCCTTGCGGGCAGTTGCAACGACAGCCTTGACGTCGGCATGAGTGAGATAGCCGTTGACCCGATCGCCATGCTCGAAGGCGAGGGCGATGTATCGCAAAAAGTTCGTCTCCAACCCGTCGGCTTCGGCCATCATGAAGTACCACAGCGTGTACACGGCGTCGGGCGCTCGCTGGCGGAGCCGCTCGAAGAGCGCTTCGGCAGCGGCAGGGTCGGTGCGCAGGAACAACCCCTCCTCGAACAGCATATCCTGCCGAACGGCGAGGTGTGTCTCTTCGGGATTTTCACCTGAGTCGAGAATCGAGGCGATAGCCGAAACCAGCCCTTCTGGAGTTCCGTCGTAGAGGTATTTGTTCATGGTGAAGAATAAGACTTATAGGTCTAATAGGACAGATGGGAGAAGTAAAGGAATGTAGTGCTGCGTTGCGCTGGACGCTTATTAGTTGGAATCTTTTTTTCTCTACTGTCCACTTCGTCCACAATTCACCCCATCCCCGGCAACACCAACTGCCTCGGAACCTTCGCTTCGCTGCCGTCGCCGAGCAGGAGGCGCTGGCGGAGGCGGGCGGGTTGCTGGTCAACTCGCTCGAACGGGCGGCCTGAACAGGTGATGAAATATTTCGCCCGCTTCATCACCACGCCGATCTTCTTCATCCCCTCGGGCGATATGGGCGCGAAGCGGCGGGCGGCAATGATGCGCCGCGCCGAGGTGACGCCGATGCCCGGTACGCGCAACAGCGTGGCGTAGTCGGCTCGGTTGACTTCGACCGGGAAAAATCCGGGATTGCGCAGCGCCCAGGCGGTCTTGGGATCGAATGACTCGTCGAGGTTGGGGGCGTCGTCCGAGAGAATCTCCTCCGCGGAAAAACCGTAGAAGCGCAGAAGCCAGTCGGCCTGGTAGAGCCGATGCTCACGCAAAAGCGGCGGCGCCGAGAGCACGGGCAGGCGGTTGTCTTCGTTGACCGGCACGAAGGCCGAGTAATAGACGCGCTTGAGGTTCATCCGACTGTAAAGTCCCTGAGAGAGGCGGAGGATTTGCAGGTCGGTTTCGGGACTCGCGCCGATAATCATCTGCGTACTCTGCCCGGCGGGAGCGAATCGCGGTGCTTTGCGGCTTTTGCGCCGCTCGAGGAGGCTCATACCAGACTCCGCGCCGATGAGCTTCATGGGGGCGAGAATCGCCTCCTTGCTCTTCTGCGGCGCGAGACGTTTGAGCGACTCGCTGGACGGCAGCTCGATGTTGACGCTGATGCGGTCGGCGGCCAGCCCGGCGCGGCGCACCAGTTCAGGGCTGCTGCCGGGAATGACTTTGAGGTGGATGTAGCCGCCGAAACGCTCCTCGTTGCGCAGGATTTCAGCCACTTGCACCATCGCCTCCATAGTGTGGTCGGGACTCACGTTGACCGCCGAGCTGAGGAACAAACCCTCGATGTAGTTGCGCCGGTAGAACTCCATCGTCAGATCGACCACCTCCCTTGCGGTGAACGAAGCACGCGGCACCGGGTTGGAGGAGCGGTTGACGCAGTAGGCGCAGTCGTAGCGGCAGTCGTTGGAGAGCAGGATTTTCAGGAGCGAAATGCAGCGGCCATCATCCGCCCACGAATGGCAGATGCCCCCCTGCGAGGTGTTGCCCATTCCGCCGCGCGGCGTATCGTTGCTGCAACCGCTCGAAGCGCACGAAGCATCGTACCGCGCCGCCCCCGAAAGAATCGTGATTTTTTCCTGAAGCTCCATAGAATGAATATACACGGAGATGCGAAAAATTGTAGGGGCAATCCCTCGCGGTTGCCCTGATTCGCCGGTGTGTACAAGATTCAGTTATTGGCTGGAATCCGGGCAGGCGCGAGGCCTGCCCAGAATGTTGCCTCACCACCGCAGTTTCGACGCCCGCTGCGACAGCAGCTCGACCGTCCGGCGCGCACCGGTGACGACTCCCGGCAGCGACTGGCCGGGGAAAATGGAGTCGCCGACGAGGAACAGATTCTTGTACTTCGTCTCCGGCCCGCGCACGCCGAAAAGCGAGGTTTGCGGGTAGCCGCCGACCAGCCCGTGGCGGCGCCCCGTCCACCGCTCCCAGGAGCACGGCGTGGCGGCTGTGACCGAGCGGATCGCGCCGTCGCTCTCCGGAAGCTGCTCGCGCAGCAGCCCGAGCGCCCGGTCGGTGTACTCCCGCTTCAGCGCTTCATAGGCTTCGCGCCCCTGCCGCCGCGCCTCGAACCAGCGCTCCGGACTGGTATGCGTGGAGACAGTGACGGCGCGTTGACCTTCGGGCGCGCGTTCGGCATCGCCCACCGGTGATGCGGAGATAAAGAGGCTCTGGCACTCCCCAAGCTCGCCCGTCGGCGCGACGATTTGCAAATGATCGGCTCCGGCGTGCTCGAACAGCGACGCCTCGACGCCGAGATAGAGCATGAAGGCACTCCAGCCGGAGGTGGTCGGCGCTTCCGGTTCGCCCGCCGGATGGAAATCGTCGAGAAGATCGAAGGATTCGGGCGTGAGATTGGCGACTATCGCATCGGCGGCCAGCGCGTCGCCATCGGCGGTTTCGACGCCGAGCGCCTCGCGGTTGATGGCGTCGAGCCGCGTCACCTTCTTGCCATAGAGCACCGCACCGCCGTCGCGCTCGATGGAGTCGGCGAGCCGCCGGGCGACCGTGCCGATGCCACCCTCGACGCTCCAGGTGCCCGCGACCGGCAGGTCGAGCGCGATGGCCGCGTTGAGCGCATTGGCCTCGCGCGAGGTGGTCTGCGCGGAGATCAGGAGCTGCGCGTCGATGAAACGCACGAAGTCGGGATCACCGTGAAGCTCATGCCGACGCAGCCACTCCCAGGCGGTTTGTCGCGCGAATGGCAGGAGACGGAAAGAGTCCGGCAGCGACACGAGCGCCTTGCCAGCGATGCCGAAAAGGTCGCGACCGCCGGACACGGGCCACGGCAGGCCATCGGCGGACAAATGCCAAAGCGTGCGCGCGAGGCGTGACTGTTCGTCCCAAAAGGACTTCGAACGGGGGAAGCTGGCGATGATCGAGTCACGCGAGGAGAAGAGATCGAGGCGAAGGTCGCCGTGGCGGTACTGCCAGGCGAGCGGCTCCCGACGCACAGGCCAGGCGATGCCGAGCTCGCGGCCAAGCCGGTCGAGCGGGCCGCCGGAGTGGAATCCGCACCCGACCGTCGCGCCCGCGTCGAAGCGATAGCCGCCGAACGGGAAGGTGGCCGCGCAGCCGCCCGGATAGCGCTGCGCTTCGAGCACCACCACCTGTACGCCACGGCGGGCAAGCAGCGCTCCGGCGGCAAGCCCGCCGATTCCGGCTCCGATGACAATGCAGTGCAGGTCGCGAAGTTCCATGAGGCAAACAGCGATTGTTAGCAAGACGCTCTTGATCTTGATAACAATCGCCGCAGCGGAAAGACAATTCCCGTCAGCCCTCGGCAAGCATCAGGTAGACCCGCGTCCTGAGCTGGTCAGGCGAAGTTTCAGCGGGATTGTCGAGATAGATTTCATACGCTTCGCCGCTCAGGGCAAAACCGTTATCCTCGACCCACTTCATGAGCGCGTCGTACACCCCTTCGATTTCGCCATACGGGCCGATGTAGAGGCTGCTCGCGGCCTTGCCCCCGGGAGTCGAGCCTGTGACGACGCGGCCTCCGCCCTCGACGCCGCTCTCGACCGGGAAGCCGAATTCGACCTCGAAGGAGCCAGCGCTCATGCCGAAGTAGCGGGCGAAGGGCGGCCCCGACGGCGCGTTGCCTTGGCTCGCAAGCAGTTGCAGAATATCATGATAGCCGGTTTCAAACAGCGAACCGAGCTCGCTCATGGTCGTGCTCGCGCGAATCAGAAGGGCTGGCGTTGGAGCAAGCTCTTTCAGCTCGCACACGAACTCACATTCAAAGTCCATAAATGATTTCCGGTTTTTGTTAGAGAAAGGAACTCTTCCGGATACTGAAGGAGGGAAAAACTTGTCGGCGTAGCGGGATTTGAACCCACGACCCCTACCACCCCAAGGTAGTGCGCTACCAGGCTGCGCTATACGCCGATGAAGGACTGGATTATAAGAAGATTCGGGAAATTACCATAATTATTTTTTCACCGGAAAACGCCTCAATCCGCATCCAGACCGGCCTTGCCGCGAAAATGATGCTTCAGGAACTCGATGGCTGGTATCAGCACCGACACCGCAATAATGCCGAGAACCAGCAACTTCAGATTTTCCTTGATAACCGGCAGTTGACCGAACCAGTATCCACTGTAGGTAAAAACAGCAACCCAGAGCAATGCACCCACGACATTGTACATGAAAAAACGCGGGTAGGACATCGCCCCTATTCCCGCGACAAAAGGAGCGAAGGTACGAACTATGGGAATGAAACGGGCGATAATGATGGTCTTGCCACCATATTTCTCGAAAAAGTCATGCGTCTGGCGCAGATGCTCCGGGTTGAAGAACCTCGATTTCCTGAATGAAAACACTTTTGGCCCGAGCGCATGACCGATGGAATAGTTGACCGTGTCGCCAAGGATGGCCGCAATGCTGAAGATGACGAAGAGCCAGTGCGGATTCAGTTGCGACATCGGAATCGAGGCCAGCGACCCGGCGGCAAACAGCAACGAATCGCCCGGCAGGAGCGGCATGACCACCAGCCCCGTCTCAAGAAAAACAATCAGAAAAAGAATGCCGTACAGCCACAGACCGTACTCCGAAGCGAGAAGCTGAAGATGCCCGTCGATGTGCAGAATGAAATCGGCAAGTTTCGAGAAAAGCTCCATGGAAGTAAAATCTATGGTAAGTATTTGTAAATAATTGCATTACAACGGAATTCGCCTGATTGAAGGAATCAGTGCAGCAAGCGACAATATACCGGTATAAAATCAATATCGAGCCTGAAGCAGACAGGTATCGCAATTGTCTGCGCCCATACCCTGATGTTCATTCATAATTCAGCATTCTATATGGTATATTTGAGTTCAATTTTTCACAGAGCGCAAAATACCTCGCGTGCCCATGAGTTATCTGACCACCTCGCGCTGCCGCCTCTTCTATGAGGATACGGCGGAAAACGATCCTTCGGGGAGAGAAAAACCGGCGATTGTTTTCGTCAATGGCTGGGCAATTTCGTCCCGTTACTGGAAGCCTGCCATTGAGCTGCTCAAAAGCGATTTTCGCTGTATCTCTTACGACCAGAGCGGCACCGGCAGAACCTCGATCGATGGCCTGCATCCCGACCTGACGATTGCCGGATTCGCCGATGAGGCTGGCGCATTGATCGAGTATCTCGGCTTGGACAAAAGCCGGAACCTGCACATCATCGGCCACTCGATGGGCGGCATGGTCGCCACGGAGCTTTGTCTCCGCTACCGCGACGCGCTGCTCTCATCGACCATTCTTGCCTGCGGCATCTTCGAGGAGACACCATTCACATCGCTCGGGCTCATGTTCCTCGGCGGCCTGATCGACGTGTCGATGAATTTCAGGAACATCTTCCACGTCGAGCCGTTGCGCACACTTTTCATCAAGCGGGCAGCCACCGGGCATATCAGCAAGGAGTACAGCGACATCATCATCGAGGACTTCACCACGTCGGACAAAGCGGCAACCAACGCCGTCGGCCATTTTTCCATCGATCCCGTCGCGCTGCGCAACTACACGCGGAGCGTCATCGAGATCGCATCGCCGGTGCTCTGCTGCGTGGGCATGGCCGACCACACCATTCCACCCGAAGGCACCGTGACGTTGTTCGAAAAGCGCAAGGCAGAGGCCACTTCGCCAACACGGCTCGTGCAGTTCATGCACCTCGGCCACCTGCCCATGCTCGAAGATACGCCGCGCTTCGTCGATGAGTTGAAAAAACATTTTGATTTTGCGAAACATTTTTATAAAAAGACTCAGCCCGCCACGCCACTGGCCGAACGGGTACAGATCCAATGAAACGATTCAACGGGGCTCACACCCCTGCTGAAAAAAGACGGTTATGATTCACCATCCTGAACCTGTGTCAACGTGAGTAAAAAAAATGTTATGAAAGTTACCGGACTGCTTCTTGTCATCATTCTCAGCGCCGGCACACTGTTCGGCATCGATCTTTTCAAAGGTCTTCCCAGTATTGAAGAGCTTGAAAATCCCAAACCGGAGCTGGCATCCCTGGTCTATTCGGAAGATGGCGTGCTTCT
>CAYZCF010000098.1:0-953 GCA_964476855.1 uncultured Chlorobiaceae bacterium | reverse complement strand
CGATCTCAAA
Source organism: uncultured Chlorobiaceae bacterium (assembly GCA_964476855.1). Taxonomy (GTDB): domain Bacteria; phylum Bacteroidota; class Chlorobiia; order Chlorobiales; family Chlorobiaceae; genus Chlorobaculum. Next base: position 943 of record CAYZCF010000098.1, on the reverse strand, counting down.
GTGGGCTCCCGCAGCACTTATCGCCACCGAGGATGTCGCTTTTTACAAGCATTGGGGTGTCGATCTCAGGCGTCTCGGCATTGCAGTTGGCGAAAATATCATCAAGGGCCGTACTCGCTGGCAAGGCGCCAGCACCATCACGCAGCAGCTCGCCAAAAACCTTTACCTGACCCAGGAGCGAACCCTGAGCCGAAAAGCCAAAGAGTTCGTTACGGCGGTCCAGCTCGAACGCACCTATACGAAAAGTGAAATTCTGGCACTTTACCTGAACACTGTTTATTTCGGATCCGGCGCTTACGGCATCGAATCGGCAGCCCAAACCTATTTCGGCAAACCGGCCAGGCTGCTGACCATCCCGGAAAGCGCCACACTGATCGCCACGCTTAAAAATCCGACGGCATACAATCCATCCAAGTACCCGTCCTCTTCGCTATCGCGCCGGAACCTGATCATCGGCCTGATGGAAAAAGAGGGCTTCATCACCCACGCCCAGGCTGTCAAAGCCAAGGCCACGCCGCTGGTGCTGCATTACACTCCGGTTAACCATCAGGGTCTTGCTCCCTATTTTACCGAATACCTCCGCCAGACCATCAAGACGACCTCAATGCTCGAAGGCGTCAACGTTTACCGCGACGGTCTGACCATCCAGACCACGCTCGACAGCCGGATGCAGAAATACGCGCAACAGGCCATCGCCGCCCAGGCGGCATTCCTTCAGGCGCAGTTCGACAGAAGTTGGAGATGCCCCGAGTCTCTCAAGACACAGTTCATCAAGGAGAGCGCGAGATTCAAGGAGATGGTCAACGAAGAGGGCGTTCCCGAAAAAGTGGCGCTCGCCCGCCTGAGAGCCGATGCCGCCTGGGTCAAAAATCTGCTGTATAACAAAACGAGGGTGCAGATGGCCCTCATCGCCCTCGACCCGTCGAACGGCCATGTCAAGGCG
>CAYZCF010000097.1:5443-10183 GCA_964476855.1 uncultured Chlorobiaceae bacterium | reverse complement strand
CGGCCTGCTTGTTCTTGTGAGTGGCGTAATAGATGGTCGGCTCTATGCTCCAGTTGCGGCCGTTCATCTTCAGGCCAAGCTCGAGGTTCCGGGAAATTTCCATCTGCCGCGCATCCCAGAGCTGTTCGAAGGTTATGCCTTTCGGCTGGAAGCTCGTGCTGTATTGCGAGATGAAGTAGGGATAAATATCTACGTGAGTGACGTAGTTCTCCCCGTAGGCCAAGTGCACGGTGGTGTCGTCGCCGATCATGCGGGTGAGCCTCACGTCGGGGAAGAGGCGGCTGAAGCTCTTCGTCGATTCAGCGCTTTTGGCCGCGACGATTGCCGGATCGGTGGCGAGCGCATCGTCGTAACTGACGTCAACGATTCCGGTTGTGTCGTAAGTGAGAATCGAGGGCAGGGTGTAGTTCACATACTTCACGCCGCCCTCGAGCAGCCAGTCGCCGGTGCGGTACTTCGCCTCGATGAAGGGTTCGTGCAGTACGTGATCTGAGCCGTCTGACAGGATCGACCAGTTTTTGAACTGGAGCGCGCTGCCGTTGAGCGTGTAATTTTTCCACGAGGTCGGTGGTCCGGGGCGCTTCTGGGTGTGATAGAGATAGCCGAAATCGAGGTCGGCTCCGCCAAGTTTCGTGGTGTATTCGGCGAGGATTCCCTTGAGATCGTGGTCGATGTCCCAGCGACGAATCATGTTCTGGTTGTTCTGGGTGATCGTCTCCATGTAGTAGCCCTTGTCGCTCCAGTAGTAAGGCTTGATGTTGAGCTTCGAGTTGTCGCCGGTTTTCACTTCGAGGTTGGCCATCACCATCCAGTCCTCGAACTCGTTCTTGTTGTAGCCGTAGTAGTCGTATTTCGCCGGATCGTTGCCGTAATCGGTGTCGTACGCGCTGTCGATATCCTGGATTTCATCCCATTTCAGCGCCTTGTAGGGGTGGATGTTACCCTTGCTCCAGGTAACGAAGGTTTCGAGTTTCACGCTGTCGCTGAACTCCTCGATCATGCCGAACATCAGGTTGTTGCGGTTGCTCGATCCATACCCTTTCCACTTTTCGGCGTAGCTTGTCGAGCCGGAGGCGAATGCCCTCAGGCCGCCGCCGAGATTGCCGGTGTCGATGCGCAGGTAGGTGCGGCTGAAGTCGTGGCTGCCGATGCTCTGCTTCAAGGTGACGCCGAACTTTTCCGCCGGTCGCCTGATCGTCATGTCGATCTTGCCGCCTACGTCGGCGATGCCGAGGCCGATGTTGGCGGGCATGACGCCGCTATAGACCGCGATGTTCTCGAAGTTTTCGAGGTCGTAAATCGTCACACCTCCGCCCGGACGCCCGGTGACCGGCAGTCCCTCGACGTTGGCTGTGGTGCCGGGTACGCCGCCAGCGGTCGCCTCGACGCCACGAAAGCGGAATGCCTCGTGGTAGTTGACGGTGTCCGCCAGCCCGTAGGGATCGACGCTTTGCTGGCTGATGGAGGGCATCATGCCGATGACCTTGTACACCGACATCTGCGACGGGTTGAGCAGCGCCGACTCCTTGCCGGTGACGTTCTGCAGGAGGTCGCCTTTTTTGCCCGAGACGGTGATTTCGGGTGCTGTAAAGGTGCTGTTCGCCAGCAGGGCTTGGCTTTCCTCAGCCTTCGCCGTGGCGGATAGCAGCGCCAGAAGGGTGATGAGTGAAGTTTTTTTCATGCGTGTGTCGTGGTTGCTGTGTCTTTCTGGTTATAACGGTCGAAAAAAATATCCCGGTGCTCTTCCGCTCTTCTTATTCACGGCAGTCTGGTGGAGTAAATGCCGGGTCATACTGGTCCCACATCCATTCCGCCACCGTCCTGAGTTCTGTTGCGGTGAGTTTGACGGCTGGCATCAGCCCGAACCGGGAAATGGCCGGGGCGCGGAGCTTCGATTTGCCGGGTTCGGGGTTGGCTATGAATTCCATGATATGGTGGACGCCAACCTCGCGGTCATCGAATACTTTATGGTAGAAGTGCGCGAGCCCGATGATCGGCGGGGCTTTTGCTGGCGGGGGCGTCATGGTGTGGCAGCTGCTGCAGTGTTGCCGATAGAGTTCCCGGCCCTTCGATGTGGACTCTGATGAGTGCGCAGCTTCAGGCGAGGCCGCAAGCAGTGCGCTTCCGAGAAGCAGTATCGTCAACGGTTTCATCTGTCTGGTCGTTTTGCATTTTAGGTTATAACGGTGCGCAAAAAAAGAGCCGAGCCCTTTATTCTCTTTTTGTGCAAGGCATTACGCTATGTACTAATTTTCATAACGCAATGCAAAAAAATGGGGGAATGCCTTGCGTCTCCAGTTAACGCAAGGCGTTTTCCCCCGGCTTCCTGAAGGGAAGGAAGTTCTCAGTTGATTATGTGATCCTCGCAGGCTTCGCCCTCTTCGAGCGCGTCGAGGATTTCATCGACCTTCTCTTCGCTGTCGATCTCGCCATACCAGAAGTTTTCGGGATAGACGACCAGCACCGGCCCTTTTTCGCAGAGGTTCAGGCAGGCGGTGGCGGAAACGGCCACGTCGCTCATGCCGCGGTCGGCAAGCTCGCTTTCGAGGTAGGGAATCAGGTTCAGCGACTCTTTCTTGTGGCACATGCCCTGCGGAGCGCCCTGCGCCCTGAAGCTCGCACAAACGAAGATGTGATGTTTCGGTTTGTCCATGATGGTTTGGTATTGGTTGTTAACTGTAATAGGTCGAATAGGTCTTATAAGTCGTAGAGGACGAATAGGTTGAAACGATGTTGCTATTTTCAGGGCGACCACAAGAGCCGCCCTGACATTATCCATTATCCATTGTTCTTCAGTCGCACCCGTTGCCTGCGCCGCTGCAACCTGATTTGCAGGCGTGGATCTGGCTGCTTTTCATCAGATGTTTGAGATTCTGGCCGGTGAAGACTCCGTAGACCGCCTCTTCGATCACCCCTTCGAGCGACATGACGTCGATACCGCTGGCTTTGAGCACCGATTGCGGCGAGTCTCCGGCGCTGTTGACCAGAACGGCGCGGCAGTCGGAGAGCTTCGAGGCGAGCGCTTCCCAGCGCGACTTGCCGCCGCCGGGAGGCGGAGCCGGGCGTGAATCAATCAGCGTGCAGCTCTGCTTCTCCTCGTCGAGCGCATAGACCAGGAACCTGTCTGCTTCGCCGAGGTGCTGGTTGATGAGCACCCCTTCGAGGCTCGCCACGGCGATATAGGGGCGGTGCTCGAAGGGATTTTTCGGCATCCTCGAGGCTTCGGCGAGCTTCTCCATCATCTCGTCGCTGTTGATCTCACCGATGATGCCGACCGCATCGGCGCGGCAGCGAGCGCAGTGCTTCATCTGCGGCAGCAGCTTTCCGGCTTCGGCCTGAATCTCCATGACCATCAGCGGATCGGGTTCGGGAATGTTCTCGAACACCGTCTCGGTGGTGTTGTAATAGGGCAGGCAGTTCAGAATGTCCGCGCCCATCGAGGCGACCTGGCGGGCCACTTCGACCACGTGTGTATCGTTGACGCCGGGTATGATGATCGAGTTGACCTTGGCAGTCACGCCGAATCTCTTGAGCTTCTGCAGGGCGGCGAGCTGGTTTTCGAGCAGCAGCTCGGCGGCCTGGCGGTCGCGGTACATCTTCTTCTGGTAGCGCACCCAGGCGTAAATCTCCTGGCCGATCTCCGGATCGATGGCGTTGATCGTGAGCGTCACGTGGCTCACCTGCAACTCGGCAAGCTCCTCTATGTAGGGCAGCACGTCGAGGCCGTTGGTGGCGACGCAGAGCAGCATTTCGGGATACTTCTCGCGAACGAGGCGCAAGGTCTCCATCGTCTCCTCCGGGTTGGCGAACGGGTCACCCGGCCCTGCGATGCCCACCACCGAAATGTTCGGCGAGAGCTTCAAAGCGTTATCGAGGTAGAAGAGCGCCTGCTTCGGGGAGAGCACCTTGCTGGTGATGCCGGGGCGGTTCTCGTTCATGCAGTCGTATTTCCGGTTGCAGTAGTTGCACTGGATGTTGCATTTCGGCGCGACCGGCAGGTGTATTCTTCCAAAGGTGTGCCTCGACGAGTCGTTGAAACACGGATGGTTCTGGATGTTCAGTGTCATGATGCCTCCCTTCAGGCGTTTTTCAGCAGCTTTTGATTTCTGGATGGAGCCGCTGTTTATCGTTTACATATAGGTGTAGCCAATCGGCGACGATTTCTGGCGCTCTTCGATGACGGTGTTGACGATGCGGTCGAACAGCTCCTGGGTGCCGCGGTAGCCGAGGTGGTGCAGGCGCTGTCCGCCGAAGCGGTCGTGAATCGGGAAGCCGATCCTGATGAGCGGCAGGTCGTGTTTTTTCGACATGGTGAACCCCTTGCTGTTGCCGATGAGCATGTCCGGCTGGAGCCGCTCCGCTTCGTGCTCGATGTCCACGAAATCCACCCCCTCGCGCACCTCGATGCCCTGCTCCTCCAAGTCGGGAATCAGCTCCAGCATACGCTTTTTCATCAGCCCGCTCTTGCCGCCCGAGGCGCAGAGCACCGGCACGACGCCGATTTCGCGCAGGAAGGCGGCCATCGAAATGACCAGATCCTCCTCGCCGTACAGAATCGCTTTTCTGCCGAAGATGTACTTGTGGCCGTCGGCGTAGGCGTCCACAAGGCGGCGGCGCTCATCTTCGTACTTTTCGGGCATCTGCAACTCGGTCAGCTCTTCGAGCACGGCGAAAAAGCGGTCGCTCGCCTTGATGCCGATGGGCAGCGGGAGCTGGTGGCGCGGTCCGCCAAACTCCGCT
>CAYZCF010000097.1:0-5433 GCA_964476855.1 uncultured Chlorobiaceae bacterium | reverse complement strand
TCGAGGTAGCCCGCCGCCGATTTCGAGGCTTCAAGCGTCGAGCTGAACTCGATGCTTGCCGAGGCGCAGCCGCTGTCGGCAATGGCGCTCGTCGGGGTGCCGCCTGGCGGAATCCGGTGGTACTCGGCCCACGGGCCGCCGTCGAGCGTCTGCGAGTAGTCGGGCAGCAGCATGAAGGGCATGCCGAAGTCGGTCAGAATCTCCTTCATGTAGCGTATATCCGCTGGCGAAATCATCCCCGAAAAGAGGTTGACGAGGTTCTTTTTCGCCCCGCCAACGGCGAGCGTTTTTACGGCGGAGCGCACGGCGGCGTGGAAGCCGTCGATGTGCGTGCCGCTGTAACTCGGCGTCGAGGCGAAGATCATCACCGGCAGGTTCGCCGCGCCGCCCATGATTGCTTCGTACTCCTTCAGGATCATCGGCACATCGTCGCCGATAGTCTCCGAAAGGCAGGTGGTCGCGATGCCGATCACGCGCGGCTTGTACTGCTGCGACACGTTTTTCAGGCCGAGCTTCAGGTTGTGGCTGCCGCCGAAGACCGCCGTCTCTTCGTTGAAGTTCGACGAAGCAATGTCAATCGGCTCCTTGTAGTGGCTGATGAGGTAGCGGCGGATGTAGGTGGCGCACCCCTGCGAGCCGTGCAGGAACGGCACGCACTGTTCGATGCCCCTGAAGGCCAGGCACGCGCCGAGCGGGTTGCAGAGCTTGCAGGCGTTCTGCGTGGCCGTTTTCGCCTTCATGGTCGGTGCGTTCGTTGTCATCTCAAACCTCCTTTTCTCGGTGCGAATTGCCACACGGGGCTCATCACCGATTCGTAAACTTCCTTGGCGAAATAGTACATGCCGATGAATCCGGCGAGTGGAATCTTGCGCTCGTGGTTGTGGTCGCAGAAGCCGACGCCGAGCTTGAAGGCGATCGGGCGCTCCTTGACGCCGCCGATGAGCAGGTCGGCCTCCTTTTCGAGCACGAACTTCGAGAGTTCGACCGGGTTCGAGTCATCCACGATCACCGTTCCCTCGTCGCACATCTCCTTCAGGTTCTTGTAGTCCTGCTTGTTGCCGGTCTGCGAACCGGCCAGCACCACCGACATGCCGATGGTGCGCAGCGCCTTGATGAGCGAGAAGGTCTTGAACGCGCCGCCGACGTAGATCGCAGCTTTCTTGCCGGTCAGCGCCGCCTTGAACTTCTGCATCTCGGGGTAGTATTTCCTGATCTCGTCGCGTACGATCTCCTTGGCTTTCTCCATGATGTCCGGCCTGTCGGGGAAGTGCTGCGCCACGTCGTAGAGCGATTTGCTCATATCCTCGAAGCCGAAGTACGACACGCGGATGTAGGGAATGCCGTATTTCTCCTCCATATCCTTGGCCAGCGTGGTCATCGAACCGGAGCACTGCACCACGTTGAGTGAGGCGCCGTGCGAGCGGCGGATGTCGTCGATGCGGCCGTCGCCGGTCATGGTGGCGACCACCTCGATGCCCATCTTTTCATAATATTCCCGGATGATCCAGGCTTCTCCGGCGAGGTTGAATTCGCCGAGAATGTTGATGCTGTATTTGCTGATCCCCTCGGTCGAACCCTGGCCGATCAGTTTCATGAGGGCGTGGCAGGCGGCTTTGTAGCCATCCTTCTTGGTGCCCTTGAATCCTTCGGAATGCACCGGCAGAACCGGGATTCCTTTTTCTTTTGCAACTTTCTTGCAGACCGCATCGATGTCGTCGCCGATGAGGCCGATGATGCAGGTCGAGTAGATGAATGCCGCGTTGGGCTGATACTGGTCGATCAGCTCGACGAGCGATTTGTAAAGCTTCTTTTCGCCGCCGTAGATGACATCCATCTCCTGGAGGTCGGTCGAAAAGCTGAGCCGGTGCAGCTCCGGTCCCGACGAAACCGCTCCCCGGATATCCCAGGTGTAGGCGGCGCAGCCGATGGGGCCGTGCACGATGTGAATGGCGTCGGCTACCGGATAGAGCACGACACGTGAGCCGCAGAAGACGCAGGCCCGCTGGCTGACCGAGCCGGAGAGGCTGGTCTTGTCGCAGGCGATCTCGATCTCCGCGCCGCCCGCGGTCTTTTCATAGACCTGTTTTTCCCTGCCTTCAAGCAGGTTGATGTTCTGCGTGTCCATTACTTCCTTCCCCTTCATTGTCGCCCGCCTTCCGTTGTCGAAGGCGGGCGGTTGCGAATCATTTTTTTCTGTCCCGGATGTTCTGGATTACATCACGAGTTCGAATTTCTCCTCCAGCGCCACGCGATCCTGCTGATCCATGAGCACGCCGAGAATTTTCTCGATCAGCCTCATCGCGCCGCTGTAGCCGACGCTCGGGAAGTAGCTGTGACCGACGCGGTCGAGGATCGGGAAGCCGAACCTGACGAACGGAATGTTCTCGTCGCGGGCGATGTACTTGCCGTAGGTGTTGCCGATGAGCAGATCGACCGGCTCGTTCTTGATCCACTGGTGGAGCAGGAACATGTCGGCCTGGGCGCCGTTCCTGAAGTTCGCGTAGGGCGCTCTTTCGAGAATCTCCTTCATGCGTTTTTCGAACCTCTGGCCAGGCGTGCCGCTGACGATGTGCACTGGCTTCATGCCAAGGTCGAGCAGGAACTCGGTCAGCGGCATGATCTGGTCGGGGTCGCCGAAGAGTGCCACCTTCTTCCCGTAGAAATACTGCTCCATGTCGGCCATCACGTCAACCACGCGACCGCGCTCCGCGGTGATCGAAGCCGGAACCGGCTTGCCCGTGGCCTTGCTCAGCGCCATGATGAAGCGGTCGGTTGCCGACAGGCCGATGGGCATGTCGAGTGTTTCGAACGGCACCTTGCACTTCTTGTCGAGCGCGATGGCTGCCGGTTCGGCGCTCACGCAGCCGAGGGCCAGCGAGCACTTGCTGTCGCCGGTGCTCCGGAGCTGGTCGATGGTGACGCCGCCCTTCGGGTAGAACTCGTGCTTGCCGGTCTGCGGCGCGTCGAGCACGTCGGAGGTGTCCGGGAAGAGGACGATCTTGGCGTCCATCAGGCTGGCGATGCTCTTGATCTCGCGCATGTCGGACGGCTCCATCCAGCCGGCCACGATGTTGATCTGCTCCGTCTTCTCGCCGGTCGAAACGGCGAACTGCTCGGCCATGCCGGTCACCATGTTGGCGTAACCGGTGATATGCGAACCCACAAAGCTCGGCGTGCTGGCGTAGATGACGTATTTGCCATCCGGAATCTTGCCATCATCGCTCGCTTTCTTGGTGATCTGCTGCAAGTCGTCACCGATGGTTTCGGACAGGCAGGTCGAGTGCACGGCGATCACTTCGGGATCGTAGACCGAAAAGATGGTCTCGATCGAAGCGAGCAGGTTGGCCTGGCCGCCGAACACCGAAGCGCCTTCGGTGAACGAGCTGGTCGATGCCATGACCGGCTCCTTGTAGTGACGGGTCAGAGTGCTGCGGTGGTATGAGCAGCAGCCCTGCGATCCGTGTCTGTGCGGCAGGCAGCCATGGATGCCGAGCGCGGCGTACATGGCTCCGATCGGCTGGCAGGTCTTTGCCGGGTTGATCGTCAGCCCCTCGCGCTCTTTGACTTCTTTTGGTGTATGACGTAATAACATCAGATAATCTCCTCGTTAAAATATTTTACATCCTTATGATGCGACGTAGCTGGCTTCCAGCGATTCCGCTCCGGCCTTCTCCCACGGAGCCTTGATCAGTTTCCACACAGGGTTGTTGACCATGCGGTCGATATCCTTGTAGAAGTTGACGGCGCCTTCGTAACCGGTGTAAGGACCGCCGTAGTCGTAGCTGTGAAGCTGCTTGAGCGGCACGCCCATCTTCTGGACGACGTATTTTTCCTTGATACCGGCGCAGAAGATGTCGGGCTTGTAGAGTTCGATCAGCTTCTCGGATTCGTAGTGGCTGACGTCGTCGATCACCAGCGATTTTTTCTGCATCTGCTTCATCATGCCTTCGTAGCCATTGATTTCGAGGCCCCTGGCTTTCAGCTCTTCGAGTTCGGCTTCGCTCTTTCTCGGCTTGTACAGTTCCGGGTCGGCGGAGACTTTCAACTCTTCGATGTTCTTGCTGTCGGCGTCGATCTTGATCTTGGGCAGCACTTCGCGGCCTTCGTAGTCGTCGCGGTGCGCGAACTCGTAACCGGCGGCGAGGGTCGTCATGCCAAGCTCGCTGAAGAGATCCTGGTAGTGGTGGGCGCGGGAGCCGCCGACAAAGAGCATCGCGGTCTTGCCTTCGGTTCTCGGGCGAATCTCGTCGATGATGGCCTGCACCTTCGGCGTCTCCTCGGCGATCACCGCTTCGACGCGCGCTTTCAGCTCTTCATCACCGAAGTATTCGGCGATCTTGCGCAGCGACTTGGAGGTCGATTCAGCGCCGACGAAGTTGACCTTCATCCACGGAATACCGAACTTGATCTCCATCATGTCGCCCATGTAGTTGATCGAGCGGTGGCACATGATGACGTTCAGGTCGGCGGTGTGGGCGTTTTCGATCGCGTTGACCGTCGAGTTGCCGCTGAAGGACGCGACCAGCGTGATGCCGCACTTTTCGAGCAGACGCTCGATTTCGAAAGCGTCGCCGCCGATGTTGTATTCGCCGAGCAGGTTCAGCTTGTACTTGCCGGGCTTCTGTTCGTTGTTGTTGCCGACCATGTGCTTGAACACGCCGTTGTTGGCGATGTGGTGGCCTGCCGACTGGCTGACGCCGCGATAACCTTCACAGCTGAAGCCGAAGACGTTGCAGTCGCCGAGCTTCTCCTTCATTTCGCGGGCGGCGGCGTGAACGTCGTCACCGATGAGGCCCACCGGGCAGGTCGAGAAGATCGCGATCGCCTTCGGGTGGAAGAGATCGTAAGCCTCCTGGATCGCCTGCTTCAGCTTTTTCTCGCCACCGAACACGACGTGCTCTTCCTGCATGTCGGTCGAGAAGCAGTAGGTGATGAAGTTTTCATGCTCCGGGCTTTCGGGCCTGGTCTGGTTACGGCGGGTCAGCCAGCTGTAGAAGCCGCAGCCGATCGGGCCGTGCGTGATGTTGACGATGTCGCGCGTCGGTCCGAGAACCACGCCTTTGCATCCGGCATAGGAACAGCCGCGCTGCGTGATGATGCCCGGCACCGTGCGGACGTTGGCCTGCACTTCGGGAACCGTCTCCGGGTCGTTGATCACGATCGACTTGCTGCGCTTCTTGGCGACCTTGGCCGGGTATTTATTGATCAGCTCCTCCTTGATTCTGGACGGATCTGGTATGAGTACTTTCGCCTCCATTGTAGCGTTCTCCGTTTACACCTTTAGTTAAGTCTTAGTTAAGCGCTTCGTCGCCCTCTTCTCCGGTTCTGACCCTGATGGTGTCGGTAATCGGGGTCACGAAAATCTTGCCGTCGCCCGGCTTGCCGGTCTGGTTGGTCTTGATGATCGTGTCGATGGCCGTCTGGGCGAGTTCG
>CAYZCF010000096.1:0-10538 GCA_964476855.1 uncultured Chlorobiaceae bacterium | reverse complement strand
GGTTTTCCGGTCTTTCGAGACGTCGAGGCTCAACGTGCCCGGCGTCAGGGTAACGAGGTTGGCGAAAAGCGTGATTTCCAGGTCGCTCTCCACGTCGAGCGGCACCTCCACGATGCCCGGCTCCAGGTAGTTCTTCGGCGTGAGAATATCGTAGGCGACCCGCAGGTTGGCCAGAATCAGCTCCTTGAGGAAGTAGAGCACGAAGCCCGTAACCTGCGGAATCTTCGAGAAATAGGTGTCCCTGCCAAACGCCGGGCGCGACATCCAGAGGATCAGGTAGCCAACCACCATGCCGGAGATGAAGCTCGGCGCGCTGCTCTCGCCGGTGAGCAGCATCCAGGCGAGAGCGAGCAGGATGTTGAAGAGGAAGCGGTTCATGAGCCGCCTCCCCGAAGCACTGCGTTGCGGTAGCTCTCGACGTCGAGCAACTGCGCCGCCGCGCGGGCCGAAAGTTCATAGACCGGCTCGAAGGAGAGGCCGAAGAAGAGGATCACCCCGCAGAGCATCGCGACCGGCAGGTAGAGCATCGCCATCCGCCCGCCACCGGGAGCCGCGCCCGTCACCTTCGCGACGCCGGGATCGTCCTTCCAGAACGCCTCGTTCCAGATTTTGGTCATCGAAAAAAGCGTCAGCAAACTCACCAGCAGCGCCGCGCCGGTCACGAAAGAGTGGCCGCTTTCGAGGCCTGCGCGGATCACCATGAGCTTGGCCCAGAAGCCCGACAGCGGCGGAATGCCGGCGAGCGCGAGCGCCGAAACGAGGAACAGCGCAGCCAGCAACGGTTCCGTGCTGTACAGCCCGCCGATTTTTTTGAGGTCGAACGCACCGGACTTTTCGCGGATGATGCCGCTGATGTAAAAAAGGCTGGTCTTGGCGACGATGTTGTGCACGATGTAGAACAGCCCACCCGCAATGGCCAGCGGCGACTGGATCGCGATGGCGAAGAGCATGTAGCCGATCTGGCTGACGATGTGGAACGAGAGCAGCTTGCGCAAATCGTACTGCGCCGCCGCGCCGAGCACACCAACGATCATCGTCAGCGGCGCGACCCAGAGCAGGATGCGGAAAATCGCCTCCGACTCCGCGCCGGTGAAGACGGTGGTGAAGACCCGCATGATCGCATAGACCCCCACCTTGGTGAGCAGTCCGGCGAAGATGGCCGACACGGCGACCGGCGGCGTGTGGTAGGAGGCCGGGAGCCAGAAGAAGAGCGGAAAGATCGCCGCCTTGACGCCGAAGGTGACGAGCAAGAGCACCGCCACCACCGAGAGCAGATTGCGCTGCTCGATCGCGGGAAGCCGCGCCGAGAGGTCGGCCATATTCAGCGTGCCCGCCACGCCGTAGAGAATGCCGACCGCCGAGAGGAAAATCGCCGACGAGAAGAGGTTGATCGTCACGTACTTGACCGACCCTTCGAGCTGGCGGGGCGTTCCGCCGAGAGCGAGCAGCACGAAGGAGCTGATGAGCATCACCTCGAACCAGACGTAGAGGTTGAAGAGGTCGCCGGTCAGGAACGCGCCGTTGATGCCGACCAGCATCAGTTGCATCAGCGGATGGAAAAAGAAGCGCTCCCGCTCGTGGTCGATGCTGCCGAGCGAGTAGATCGAGGTGGTCAGGCCGATGAGCGCCGCGGCGGCGACCATCACCGCCGACAACAGATCGGCCACGAGCGTGATGCCGAACGGCGCGGCCCAGCCGCCGGCCTGAAGCGCGAGCACTCCGCCCGCGTACACCCGCGCGAGCAGCACGGCGGCAACAATCGCCTGCGCGGCCGACGAAGCGAGCACCAACCCGCGCTGCACGGCGGGGCTCTCGCGGAAGGGCAGCATCGCGAGCGCTGCGAACAGCGGCAGCAGAATCGGCATGGCGACGAGAAGCTTCATGCGTCGCCTCCCCCAACCTGCTCAATGCGGTCGGTCGAGCGCATGGCGTCAATGTCATCCGTGCCAAGCTCCTCGAAACTCCGCCTGAAAAGCACGATGGCGAAGGCCTGAAGGCCGAAGCCGATGACGATGGCCGTCAGGATGAGCGCCTGCGGCAGCGGGTCGGCGAACGGCTCCATGAGCGCTTGCGCGCCTTTGGGCACGAAGGCGGGAGCGCCCTTGGTCAGCCGACCGGTGCTGAAGATCAGCATGTTGGCCGCATGGCCAAGAAACATCAGGCCAAAGATCACCTTGACCAGGCTCCTGCGCAGGAGCAGGTAAATCCCGGCGGCGTAGAAAAGGCCGGTGATGAGCGCGAGCAACAGCGTCATACGGCGTCCTCCCCTGCGAGCGAAAAGAGAATTTTCAGCGTGATGCCCAGCACCAGCAGATAGACCCCGGCATCGAAAAGCAGCGGCGTGCCGACCTTGCCGATCACCGGAATGCCGGTGTTGACCCACACCCCCCGCATGAAATCGAGGCCGCCAAGAATCGACGGCAGTGTGCTGGCCAGCGCCACGCCGAGGCCCGCCGCCATCACCGTGAGCGGCTCGAAGCGGAACACGCGCCGCGCCTCCTCAACGCCGTTGGCAATGAAGTAGAGCGCGTAGGCCGCCGCCGCCACCAGCCCGCCCGCGAAGCCGCCGCCAGGCTCGTTGTGCCCGCGCAAGAGCAGGAACACCGAAAAGAGCTGCAACAGCACCAGCAGGTAACGGGAGGATGTTGAAAGAATCAGTGAGTTCATATCACTCCGTTTTTCCGGTTCTGAGCTTGAGCAGGGCGAACACGCCGAGGGCCGCAATCGCCAGCACCGTAATTTCGCCAAGCGTGTCGAGCGCCCTGAAATCGACGAGAATGACATTAACCACGTTGCGGCCATGCCCGCCGGGAAGGCTCTCGCGACCAAAAAACTCCTTGAGTCCGGAGGCGCGATCGACCGAGGTGACCTGGAGCACGGTCAGGGTCATGAAAATCCCCGCCGAAGCGGCGATGAGGCCGTCGCGAAGCCGCCCGGAGGGGCGCGAGCGAGAGGTGAACTTCGGCAGCCGGGCGAGCACCAGCACGAACAGGATGACGTTGAGCGTCTCGATGGCGAAGGTAGTCAGCGCCACGTCGGGCGCGCCGTAGATGATGTAGATGATGCCGACCCCAAAGCCGAGCACCCCCATCGACACGATCGCCTTCAGGCGCGAATCACTCTTCAGCAGCATCGCGGTCGCCAGCGCGATAATCAGCGCCAGCGCGGCCTCATAGGCCGTCACCGAAACATCGGCGGGCAGCGTGACGGCAAAGCCGCCCGCGCGCCACGACCTGAAAAGCATCAGCGAAGCCGGAACCAGCGCCGAAAGGATGATGACCGCAAGGTAGCGACGCAGATAGCCGTTTTGCAGAAACGAGGTGAGCCCGGCGGCAAAGCGCAGCATTCCGGCCAGCGCCTCTTCGTACCAGACCGAGGGTTTGAGGAGCGCCGGAAAATGGAGCTGCTCGATGCGGGGCAGCACGAGCGGCCTGAAAAAGTACAGCGCGACACCCGCCAGCAGCGTGACGAAGCTCAGGAGCAGCACGAGGTTGAAGCCGTGCCATAGCTCGATCTCGATACCGAGCCGCTCCGAAAGGATGCTGACCGAGGAGGCTTCGAGCAGATGACCGACGAAAAAGTCCGGAAACAGGCCGAGCAACAGCCCCGAAAGCGCAAGGATGAACGGCCCGGCAAGCATCGCCAGCGGCGCTTCGTGCGCTTCGGCCAGTTCAGGCCGGGGCTTGCCGAGAAACGGGCGGAACCCGACCAGCAGCGTCACCACCACGAGAAACGCACTCGCCGCCACCGCGAGCACGATCAGCACGCGGCCCCACGGGTGCACTTCGAGCACCGCCTTGTAGAGCGTCTCCTTGCCGATAAAGCCGATCAGGGGAATCACCCCCATCATCGAGAACGAAGCGAGCACCGCTGTCACCGCCGTCACCGGCATCGCCCTGAACAGCCCACCCAGCTTGCCGACATCGCGGGTGCCGGTCTCGTGGTCGAGCGTTCCGGCCACCAGAAAGAGCGTGCCCTTGTAGAGCGAGTGGGCGATGAGGTAGATGAAGAATGCCTTGATCGCCAGCTTCGAGCCGATGCCGAGCAGCATCACGAGCGTGCCGAGCACACTCAGGGTCGAATAGGCGAGCAGCCGCTTCAGGTCACGCTGGCGATAGGAGAGCAGGCCCGCGAAGATCATGGTGGTCGCACCCGCAACGAGAATCGAATCCTGCCAGAGCGCCGTGCCGCCGATTTCGTGGTTGAAGCGCGCGATGAGATAAATCCCCGCCTTGATCATGGTGGCCGAGTGCAGGTAGGCGCTCACCGGCGAGGGCGCGGCCATGGCGTCGGGAAGCCAGAAGTGGAACGGAAACTGCGCCGATTTGGTGAACGCGCCGACGAGAATCAAGGCGACGATGGCCGGATAGTGCGGGTGCGAGGTTATCAGCTCGTTCATCGCGTAGAACGATGAAATCTCGAAACTTCCGGTCACGCTCCCCAGCAGCAGCATTCCGGCCAGCAGCGCCAGCCCGCCCGCGCCGGTCACGAGCAGCGCCTTGAGCGCCGAACTCCGCGACGAAGCCTCGTGGTGGTTGAAGCCGATCAACAGGAACGAGCTGATGCTGGTCAGCTCCCAGAACAGGAACAGCAGCAGCATGTTGTCGGCCAGCACCACGCCAAGCATTGAGGTCATGAACATGCCGATGAAGCCGAAAAAGCGATCAGCCTCCTCGTAGTGCCGCAGATAGACCGAGGCGTACAGGAACACCGCCGCGCCGATAAGCGTCACCAGCAGCGCGAAGGTCAGGCTGAGGCCGTCGAGCATGAAACTCAGGTCGAGGCCGAGAGAGGGCGCCCAGCTCCAGCGCTCGCGCACCGGAACGCCGGACGCCACCTGCGGATAGCGGAGCACGAAGGCGGCCAGCAGCGTCAGCGGAAAGGCCGCGCCGAACCAGACGAAGCGAGCCCTCAGGAGCCGATAAATATATGGCGAGATTGCCGATACGGCAAAGCTGGCGACAAGCAGGGCAAGCAAAGGCTGACTCCTTATAAACTGTCGAAGGCCCTGTTACAGGCCTTCGGCTTTTACAATACGAGTAACGCATCTGGTTTGCGTTCTGGTTTGAGGAACCCCGGGCGAGCGCAAGAGGTTCCCCCCGCCCGTCACTCTTGTTGCTGCTGCATTTTGCGCGCCCAGTCCTGCATCTTTTTTATATCCTCTTTGCTCATGCCCTGAGGAGAAGCTGGCATTGCAGGAATCTCCATTTTGGCGCAGTTGGCCGGAACCTCGAAAAGGGAAGCATCCGGAATGATTCGCTCGGCCTTGACCAGCTCGGTCACGACGCCTTGCGGAGAGAGCTGCGTTTTGACCGGAAAGCCGTCGAGCCCTGCGGCGCGGAGCTTTTCGGCCAGTCGTTGATTCTCGTCATCCTTCGATGCCTGCATCCGGGCATAGGCGAAATAGTCGAGAATATCCTTGCTCACCCAGAGATCGATAACGCTCTCCCTGTCGGGCCAGGAAATACGGACGTGGTTGCAGTCGAAACCGTTGACCCGCTCCTTGCCGAGCTTTTCGATCTTCGCGTTCTCGTAGGGATCGGCGGTGCCCTTCTCTTTGACTTTCGATACATCCAGCGCCATGCAGTCGCCGGTATCACCGTTGATCATGTAAATCGTGTCGGGCTTGTCCGCGAGCGACAGCACGGTCATCGACACCTCTTTTTTCTGGTCGCCGAAGCTGGCCTTGCTTTCGGCGCGCAACCCTTTCGGGCCGATGTAGAGTTTCATGTCGCCCGAACCTGCATTCGGCATGGTGGTTTTCATGGTGAGCACGCCGGTGAACGGCCCGGCAATGGCAGGAGCAGACTGTTCGACGCCAGCGGAACCGGGCGCACCAGGTTCTTTCTTGCCACATGCCGAAAGAAACAGACCCGGTACCAGCACGACAGCGAGCAATCGACGGGTAATGGTGTTCATGATGTTTCGTGTTTAAAAATTGAATCTGGCAGAGAACTGGAGAACCAATGAAACAGGAACAACGTCAGCCATGGAGATCCATGACTCTCAAAGAGAAATGTAAACAAAATCCCCCCTCACCCCGCACCGTACCTCTTCCTGATTCCCAGCTTGTCGATCCGTGAGTAAAGCGTTTTGGCGTTGATCTTCAGCAGCTCCGCCGCGCCTCCTTCGCCGCTGACGCGGCCTCCCGAGCGGTCGAGGGCATCGAGGATGAGCGCGCGCTCCATGCTCCGCGCCTCCTCCTCGAACTCGGCCATCGTCATGATCGCCGGTTTGGCGGCTGGCTCGCGCTTTTCGCCCCGCGGCGGCAGGGCCGTCGAGAAGTCGAGCGTGTCGCCTTCGGAGACGATCACCGCCTGCTCGATGCAGTGCGAGAGCTCGCGCACGTTGCCCCGCCAATCGCGCGACGCCAGTTCGCGCATGTCGCGCTCGCGGATGGCTCGCTCCGGCTTGCCGAACTCGCGGGCGAACTTGCGGGCGAAGTGCATCGCCAGCACGGCAATGTCGTCGCGTCGTTCGCGGAGCGGCGGGAGCGCGATCGGCAGGACGTTGAGCCGGAAATAGAGGTCTTCGCGGAAGCGCCCGGTGGCCACCTCCTTTTTGAGATCACGGTTGGTGGCAGCAATGACGCGAACATCGACTGGAATCACGCGCCGCCAGCCGATGCGCTCCAGCTCCTTCTCCTGCAACACCCGGAGCAGCTTTGCCTGAAGCTCCAGCGGCAGCTCGCCGATCTCGTCGAGGAAAATCGTGCCGCCATCGGCCAGCTCGAACTTGCCGATGCGCCGCTCGGTCGCTCCCGTGAAGCTCCCTTTTTCGTGGCCGAACAGCTCCGATTCGATGAGCGCCGGAGGCAGCGCTGCGCAGTTGACGCGCACCAGCACCCGCTCCTTGCGAGGCGAACGGTTGTGAATCGCTCGGGCGACGAGCTCCTTGCCGGTGCCGGTTTCGCCCTCAATGAGCACCGTGGCGTCGGTCGGCGCAACCTGGCTGACGCGCCGCAGCACCTCGGCAAGCGGGGCGCTCTGGCCGACGATCTCCTCGAAGTTGTGCGCCTCGCGAATCTCCTCGACCAGGTAGGTGCGCTCCCCTTCGAGCTTGCGGCGCAGCCGGTCGATTTCGTCGAAGGCCAGATAGTTCTGCAACGCGAGCGCGAGTTGCGGCACGATGAGGCGCACCGTGGCCAGCTCCTCCTCGCCGAGCGCCACGCCGATGCCGGAGATGATGAGGCCCGCGCGGCTGCCCGGCAAGTCCCAGAGTTGCACGATGATGCTCGAACTGACGCCGAAGCGCTCACGCACCATGCCGACGAGGCGAAACTCGCGGCACAATTCGTCGAAGCGCTCGCCCGAATAGACGCCGGGCCTGGAAACCACCTCGACGCTTTCACGCGCGACGGGGTCATCCGGCGACATTTCGAGCTGTTCGAGCGGCGAGAATGGGGCGAAGCTGCGGCCCGGCTCGCGCATGAAGTTGTCGAAAATCCGGTAGCGCCCGTCGCCGCCCACCACCCGGATGCCGAGAAAGGCGCAGGGAATGAGCGTGCCGATCTGCTCGCAGACGGTCAAGAGCATCTGGCTGCGCTCCTTGATGGTGAAGAGCGCGTTGTTGATGGCGAGCTGCATGGCGGTTTCGGCCTCGCGCTGGCGAAGCTCCTCGTAAGCGAGCGCGTTGCTGACGGCGATGGCGATGGATGAGGAGACCCCGGCAAGCAGCGATTTTTCGCTCTCGCTCCACGCCTCCTCTTCCCTCGAGACGAAGTTGAGGAAGCCGATCACGCGCCCGCCAGACCGGAGTGGCGAGAGCACGATCTGGCGCATTCCCAGCTCGTGCAGCGTCCAGAGCAGCGGCGCGTCCTCCTGGCCGAAGGAGGGGATGTCGCGGGCGATGGCGGCGACCGTCACCGTGCGGTCGTCGAGGTGCCCTTCGAGCCAGGTGCCCGCGATGGAGCGCGTCTGGCGGCGCAGATGTTCGGGCAGCTCGAAGCGCAGCATCTCGAAAAAGACGCTCGCTTCGCGCCGTTCCCGGTCGATGGTGATGATCACCGCCGAGTCGAACGGAAAGATGAGCCGCAGCTTGTCGGTCACGGTGCGGAACAGCTCCTGCGGGTCGCGAATGGTGCCGATGGCGTCGCCAATATACTGCATGAGCTTGAGCGCCTCGGGCAAAGTGGTGTCATTCATGGCCGGATTTCTGATTTTTTCGGAACGCTGTTAGTGGAATATTCCGAAATTTTCAGAATATCTCAAAATGGCGAAACGGGCGCCGCCGCACACAAGTCGTATCAATAAAGGAACTTACGAGACGTTGCCTTCATATCGAAATTGTGGCATGGAAATTGTTCGTGATATGCTATCGATCCAACCATGCAGCAAACCATGAAGAAAAGAAACACCATCGCCGCCCTGCTTCTCGTCGCCCTTTCGTTTTCGTCGAACGAGCCTCTGCTGGCGGCTGAAACCGGCTCCGCGCCGCTGACGCTCGACGAGGCGCTGCGTATGACCCGCGAGCACAATCCGAAAGCGCGGCAAGCCTCGGAAGAGGTCACGGCCGCTGACGCCAGAGTCACTGAAAGCCGCAGCGCCTGGTTCCCGCGAATCTCCGGCAAGGCGGGCTACCACTACATCGATCCGGTCTCCGAGATCTCTTTTGGCGGCGCGGCTATGCAGTTCATGCCGAACGACAATTACGACGCGCGCATCACCGCCGAGATGATGATCTACGATTTCGGGCGCACCGCAAGCACCGTCAATCTCGCCAAGGCGGGACGGAACTCGGCGACCATCCGGCAAGACATCACGTTGCGCGACCTTTCGCTGGCCACCGTCCAGACCTTCTACTCCGTGCTCTTTTTGCGGGAGGCGGTCAGGGTTCAGGAGAAGGAGGTCACGGCGCTGCGAACCAATCTCGACAACATGCAGAAGCGCTACGCCGAGGGCGCGGCTACCCGCTTCGACCTTTTGACGACCCAGGTTCGGCTCGCGGGCGCGGGAAATCGCAAAATCGACTACCAGACCCGGCTCCGCAACCAGGAGATCACGCTGCGCCGTCTCTGCGGCCTCGACGAGCACGCCCCGCTGAACCTGAGCGGCTCGTTCGACATCACGCCGGCCGGCATGGATGCGGACAAGCTCGCCGCCTCGGCGCTCGACCATCGCCCGGAAATGATGCTCGCCCGCGAGAACCTCAAGGCGGCGTCGCACAAAAAATCGCTCGCCACGAGGGAGTTCCTGCCGAAAATCGTGGGCAGCGCCTCGTGGGGCACGAAGAACGGTTATGTGCCCGACATCGACAAAATGCGCACCAACGTCGCGGCGGGCGTGGAGCTTCAGGTGCCGATCTTCGACGGATTCCGCAAAAGCGCCTCGCTCCGGGAGGCCGCCGCGATGAAGCGCTCCGCCGAGCAGCAGCGGCTCGACGCCGAGCAGATGACCCGCGCCGAGGTGCAGCAATCGGTCAACGACCTGCAAAACAGCCGCGAGAAGATAGACTCCACCCGCCTTCAGGTTTCGCAGGCTGACCTCGCGGCCAAACACGCGCGAATCCGCTACGACAACGGCCTGGCCACCACGCTCGACCTGCTCGACGCCGAAGCGGCTCTGGCCGAAGCGGAGCTGGCGCACTTGCAGTCGCGATATGAATATGTAATGAACGCTTATTCGGTCAGACGCGCCTCTGGCGATCTGATCGAGCGATAAACGGAGTGACGATCATGACGATAACCCATGCAAAACCATCGAGAATCATGCTCTGCCCGGTTGATTTCTCGCCTTCGTCCGAGAGGGCGCTGTTTCATGCCGCCGAGCACTGTTCGGGCGATGCCGAGCTGATCGTGCTGCATGTCGGCAACGTCGGTTCCGGCGACCGGGGTACGCTGCTCAGGGAGCATCTCCATCAATTTTCAAGATATTCCGACCTGCTTTCGCCCTACGGCTGCCGGGTGCGCTTCGCCGTGGAGTACGGCTCGCCCGCCACGACCATCATCGACTATGCGTCGAAAACCGGCGTCGATATGATCGTGCTCGGCTCGCACGGCGCGAGCGATTTGGGTCGCCTCTTGGTCGGCAGCACCACCGAATCGGTCATGCGCCACGCGCCCTGCCCGGTGCTGGTGCTCCGCTCGCCGGAACCCGTCGATGTAACGGAGGCGGTTCACCGGAAACAGAAAGAAGCAATCCTGTAAACACCAACGACAGATTTACTATCCATGGCAGAAACGCAGCAATCCAATCCGCAGACACCCGCCAGCGACGCAGGCAAACCAAAACAGGAGCGCTCGTGGGTGCGCATGGCCATCTTCGGCATTTTGCTGGTCGTCGGCGTCATCTGGGGCGGCATGAAGCTCGTCCGCTCCTTCAGCTACGAAGAGAGTGACAACGCCCAGATCGTCGGGAACATCTATCCGGTCATTCCGCGCGTGCCGGGCAAGGTTGTCGAGGTGCTCGCCGAAGACAACCAGAGCGTCAAAAAGGGCGATGTGCTTGTTCGCATCGATACGTCGGACTATCAGATCCGGCGCGACATGGCCGAGGCGCAGCTCCTGAGAGCGCGGGCGGCAGTATCGGCGGCGCAGGCGG